>CAYWMR010000216.1:0-8138 GCA_964458965.1 uncultured Occallatibacter sp.
TTGTCAGCATCATCGGATTCTTCACCTATGCCTTCAAGGGCATCGGCAAGTTTGCGCAAACCTTTTTGCCGTGGGATCTGACAGCCAATGAATACGCGCTGATTCTGATCGGCATCACCGCGATCTATGTCATCAAGGGCGGCATGATCAGCGTGGTGATTACCGAGGTGGTGCAGTTCTTCATTCTGTCGATTGCTTCGTTCGCGGTTGGCATTATCGCAATGAAGAATGTGGCCCCGGAAACGCTGCGCCGTTTGGTGCCCCCCGGATGGGACAATTTGTTCTTCGGGTGGCACTTGAATCTGGATTGGCACACACTGCTTCCGGCCGCAACCGCCAAGATCGCCGACGACAAATACGAACTCTTCGGCTTCTTTGTGATGATGCTGCTCTTCAAGGGCATTCCGATCTCAGCGGCGGGACCGGCTCCGAACTACGACATGCAGCGCGTTCTTTCAGCGAAGAATCCGCGCGAAGCCTCGATGATGAGCGCCTGGGTGAATATTGTGCTAACTCCTCCGCGCTACTTTCTCGTGATTGGACTCACAGTCCTGGCCGCCGCCTTTTATAACCCGCAACTTCAGGCCATGGGATCCAAATTGGACTTCGAGCAGGTATTGCCGATGGCGTTGGGACAATTTGTTCCCGTCGGATTGCTGGGCTTCCTGATCGCCGGGCTGCTGGCCGCTTTCATGTCGAACTTTGCTGCTACGGTAAATGCGGCGCCGCCCTACTTCGTCAACGATATCTACAAGCGATTCATCAATCCCAATGCGTCGCCGAAGACCTACGTGAGGCTGAGCTATCTGGCGTCCTTTTCAGTCATCGTAATTGGCGTTGCTCTTGGCTGGAACGTGACCTCGGTGAATCAGGTAGTGGTTTGGATCGTCTCCGGTCTGTGGGGCGGTTACACCGCTTCCAACGTACTGAAGTGGTATTGGTGGCGTTTCAATGGCTGGGGTTATTTCTGGGGTATGGTCACCGGCATTGCCTCCGCGCTGACTATGCCGAAGATCGTTCCTTTCATCCCGGTCCTCAAGCACTTGCTGGAAACTCATGCCGTTAACATGGAAGTGACGATTATCTTCCCGCTGGTGGTGGGCATCTCGCTAATCGGCTGCCTGCTGGGCACGTTCCTTACCAAGCCCGAGTCGGATGAGGTGCTCATCGACTTCTATCGCCGCGTCCGTCCCTGGGGATTCTGGGGGCCGATCCTCAGAAAAGTTCTCGCCGAGGATCCCGCATTCAAGCCCAACGGAGATTTTCTGCGCGACGTCTTCAATATTGCTGTAGGCATTGTTTGGCAGGTGTCCCTGGTTGCATTGCCGCTTTACGTTGTGATCCGGGAATGGGACCGCGTTGCAATGGCTGCCGGCTCCATCGCGGTCACCTCGCTGATTCTGAAGTTCACCTGGTACGACCATTTATCCGAACGAGAGGTCGAGACAGACAAGGCCGCCGTCGGCGACCTGTAAGACAGTGCCCATGAATGAGCGCTTCAGCCGCGTGGTATTGTGTCAGGGCATGACTTCAGTCGTGCCACAATGATTGCAAGAATTGATGTGGGCTTTAGCCCCTGCGGAGACATTGCTACTCTAATCCGGATGCACCCATTTACGAAGCTGTTTTTCATGCACAACGCCAGGCCTGTTGTGATGCAATGGGGTTTCTCGTTCGAGAGAGGTGAATCGTGGAGAGTATGGACGGGACCCATGCCGAACTGCCTGAACCGGGAATTGTGCTTGCGCAAACCCCTTCAGCCGGTCGTGTTTCGAGTTCAGCTTCAGGTGTGTCCATCTCCCGCGTCTCCTGGCACGGCTGGTCCGATTGCGTCCTCATCCAGAACGGGATGGTGGAAGCCGTCGTCGTTCCAGCCATCGGCAGGGTTATTCACTTCGGCCTCGTCGGCCAGAAATCCGGCTGCTTCTGGCAGAACCGCGCCCTCGACGGACAATTGCACCAGAAGGTATCCAGCGAGTGGAGCAACTTCGGTGGAGATAAATGCTGGCCGGCTCCACAGTCTGCCTGGTTTCGGCTGCAAGGCCGCGGTTGGCCGCCCCCGGCCGCATTCGATTCGCTACCCATGCAGGCGGATGCCGCCAGTGGCTCAATTAGGATGACTTCGCCCCTGGATCCAGCGCTTGGTATTCAGCTTGTACGCCATATTGAGCTCGATCCCGGAAAGCCTGTCATGCGAATTCGATCGGAGTTTCGCAAGCTCTTTGGAAGCCCCACTCAAATCAGCGTGTGGACCATTGCGCAGATGAGGGAACCGGAGCGCGTTTCCATGCTCCTCTCGCCCAAATCCAGGTTCGCCGGCGGTTACGTTCGCCTGCAGAAGAGCGAACCCGCAAATCTGAAGATCGAAGGCCAGCTTCTCCTGCTCTCTCGACACCCGCGCGAGCAAGTGAAAATAGGCGCCGATGCTGCCAGCCTGGCCTGTGTCGGGCCCGACTACGTAATCCGCATCGACGCGCAACCCGGGCCGGGAGCGTTTCCCGATGGCGGATGTCTCACCGAGGTTTACACCAGCCCCGATCCATTGCAGTATGTCGAATTGGAAACCCTTGGACCGTTGACGACCATCGCTACTGGAGAACAGATTGACCGCACCACCGTTTACACAGTCAGGCCCAGGTCCACTCCAGATCCCGTCGCCGAGGCGATGAGCGCATTCTAGAAATCTCCGCTCCGGGACGCGCCTGCATTCCTATTGCCCCCTACTGTCCGCTCGCCGAGGAGATCAACACCGCCGCACCGGGCAGATCCGGAATCCTGCAAACCGCAAACCCGCCCTGCTGGTATGGGCAGGCCATGCCGCTGGGCGCTTGTCCCCGAATCACCGCCCACGTCACCGGGTATTGCCGGGCAAGCCGCGCAAAGTCCTCCGCGTCAAAGTGGTTCAGGCCGTTGGTGGCGTCGCTCATCTGCTTCCACTCCACCGCCAGTCTGGGAAACATGGCAACCACACCGCTGTCTTTGAAGTAGTCAGCCAGCACAGAGCGTTCGCTGATGGAGCGAAACCCGTGCACATCGATCCCCTGGTCCTTGAAGTAGTACGAATCCACGGCAAAAACCGCATCGTTGGGGGTATTTTCGCGAATCCAAAGCAGTGTGTTCACCCACGGGTTGGAACTGGTGTTCACCCACGGCAGCTCAACGTGTGGACTGAAAGGGAAGCTCAGGCGCGCGACCATGAACATTCCGCCCGACAGCGTCAGAAACACGGCCGGGATCACCCAGCGGCGGCCGTTCGCTGCGTACTCGCCGATCACACCGCCCAAAAATATCACAAACACGATGGTGATCACATGGAAGCATCGCAGCGGTTGCAGCCGGGCAAACATATCCAGCTTATGAGAGCTCGAGAATAATGCGGCAACCACGATCGACGCGAGACCAAAGGGAATAAGGGCGAAACTCAGGCGCCGGAACTCCGGCGAGGTTCCGCGCAGCTTTCCCTTCCAGAACCAGGCCAGGATAGCCAGCGGAGCCAACATCCCAAGCCAGTGGTACCAGGTCCAGTTGGAGAGAAAAAAGAAGTCGCGCGCATAAAGGGCTTCGCGGTAGGGCCCCTGTGCGGGAGTAAGACTGAACCCTATCGGCAGAATGCCGGCAACCGTAGCGAACTCCGGTACAGGCTGCCGCGCCACTGCAGTTGATCTATCCGCAAGCCACACAGCGCCGGTAAGGAACGCCAGGTATACGCCCATCTGCGGATGGACAGCGGCGGTCGCCAGCGTGGCAAGCGCCGCAAGGGCGTAGCGGCGGCCCAGAAACGCCCACAGCGCGAAAATAGTCAGCGGCGTGGATAAGGAGCGTGGTGTAAGGTACGGCTCTATCAGTTCCAGTCCGGTATTGGTGGCCGGCATGGTCAGCACCGCTGTTATCAACAGCACCGAGCACCAGCGGGCTCGAAGCGACGAAAATGCGATCGACGCCAGCATCCAGCAGCAGGCCAGCATGGCGAACAGGCTGGCGATGTACCAAAGAAAGATCGTTCCGTCGATGGTGAGATGAGTGATCCGCGCAGTCCAAACCAGAATGGGGTCGAATACTGATAGGTATCCATGCGAGAGAAAGAACTCATCCGCATAAGGGTACAGGTAAGGATGGAGAAGCTTTTTGGCGGACGGAATGTGTATTTCAGCATCTTCTACGCCGAAATGGTAGCCATGAATCGCCAGAGCGGCAACGGTCAAAAGCGCCAGACGAACGAAGGGCAATCGCTGGTCCGGGGCCTTCTCCATTGACTCTCCTTCTACGCTGCGGCGTCCTAAACTTGAATATCTGGGCCTGGTTCCAAAATGTGGCGCGTCGCGGTCTTGAAGTTCTGCTCGGAGCTACGGCTTTGGACTTTGTCTGCTGCTCTACTGTAGGACGGCGAAATTATTGCACAAGACTACATGCATACGAAAGATTTCTTCAACCCGCCCCGGTTGGCTTCCCAGCCCCGAGACAAGAAGCCTGAATCGTCCGGAACCGCTGCCAACGGAAGGGTTTGCGGTGACGATGGTCATAGGCTCACCAGTCCGGCGCAAACCACAATCTGCAACCGGCGAGCCATGTAAACCCGCTTTCCGGTTTGTCGTCTAAGTTAACTTCAGGTTCGCGTTCCGTTCGCTCGACAGGAACTCAGATTCTGTTCCAGGCGGTGCTGTTCGAAATGATGAGAATCCTTCTCAAAACCTTCCCCATCTTGCTGATCCTTGTAGGCGCATCGATGCTTTTTGAGCGGCCTGCTTATGCCTATGCCGATCCCGGTACCGGCCTGCTGGCAATTCAGGCGGTTGGATCCGTTCTGGTTGCCGCCGGTTGGTACTTGCGCCGCAAACTCTCTTTCCTGCTGCGCCCGCGCGCCAGCGCCAAACTCCAGCCGGAGTTGTATCCCGCCTCGAATGAGAACGAGGGTTCATCCCTCCCCCTCCAGTGACCAGCCCGGCAAATTTGGCAGAGCGCAGCCGCCTGCGCCCAACCGATCTCCGTGACCCGGATCGGGAAGATGAACTGCCGTATACCTTCCGCGACCCGGCAGGCCAGCTTCACCTCACCCCAACCCATGCCGTGCGGCGAGTCCTGCCCTCTGCGGTGGAACAGACCCGCGCCTTTCTTGCTTCCGGCCTGCGGACGGCCCTCGAGCGCGCCGGCGATCTGGTTCCATCCGAGATTCTGCAATCGGAAGCCAATTCATCCACATTCGCCGGCGAGCTCTGGCTGCGGCATCCGCGCATCGATCCCATTTCCTATCCCTGGGAGTGGACGACCGCGCAGTGGCGTTCCGCCGCCGAGCTTACCCTGCGGCTCGCAGGACAGGCCATTGACGCCGGTTGGATGCTCAAGGATGCCACACCGCTGAATATCCTGTTCGTTGGCGCGCGTCCCATTCTTGTCGATGTGCTCTCGTTCGAACGCCGCGATCCCCATTCCAGCTACTGGCTGGCTTACGGGCAATTCGTCCGCACCTTTCTGCTTCCCTTGATGGCCGGGAAATACCTCCACTGGCCTTTGCAGGCAACCCTGTTCTCCCGCGATGGGTATGAACCGCGAACAATTTATGACGCTCTCAGGCCCTGGCAGCGCCTCTATCCCGATCTGTTGGATGTTGTAACGCTGGCCACGCTTTTCGAGCGCCCGTCAGCAAACAAGTCCGGGCCGCCAAGGCTCCCTTCCATCTCCGATCCCGAACTTGCAAAACACATCCTGCACAAGCGCATTGCCCGCCTGGGCAAGCAGATTCGCCGCGCCGCGAGCCGTGTGCGAAAAAGCGAATGGAGCGAGTATCCCCAATCCGCAACCCACTATCGGCCTGCGGATACTGACGAAAAACAGCGGTTTGTAAGCACAGCGCTTCAGCGCACCCGCCCCGCGCGCGTTCTCGATATCGGCGCCAATACGGGAACCTATTCGCAGATGGCCGCCGCGGCCGGCGCAAAAGTGGTTGCGCTCGACAGCGATGCGTCTGCCATCCAGGCGCTGTGGCGCGCGGCCGAGCGTGAGAGGCAGCCAATCACGGCTCTGGTCGCCAACATTGCCCGCCCCACACCCGCCGTGGGATGGAAAAACTGCGAACAGCTGTCACTGCTCCATCGTCTCGAAGATCAATTTGACCTGGTGCTGATGCTGGCGGTTATTCATCACCTCATTCTTCGCGAGCAACTTCCGCTTGCGCACATCGCCGGCCTCTCCGCCAGCCTGACTCGACGGTGGCTCATTCTGGAATGGGTTCCACCTTCGGACCCCATGTTTCAGCAGTGGCTGCGCGGCCGCGACCACCTCTACGGACATTTGTCGGAGGACGACCTGAACAAGGCATATGCTCCGTTCTTCCGCGTCGTCGATCGAACGGAGCTTGCAAATCGACGGGTTTTGCTCCTTTTGGAGCGCAGCGACGAGGACCCATCGCAGCGGAGAGCAGCCCGAGCATGATGAAACAACTGGCCCAGGCCTGGGCCTTTGCCTCCATTTTGCTGTTGCCCAACTATGCCGACCTCACCTCTGGCGCTGGAGACGCGCGCATGCGCTCCCCGGTGCCGCTAACGGGCATTGCGCTTGCGCAAATCACTGACCTGCTGCTGCTTGCGCTCACTTTCTTCGGCCTGATGGCCTTGCTGCGCAGCCTCTCCGCATGGCCCAGAATCCGCTGGGTGCTGATGGCGCTGCTGCCGCCGCTGCTCTTCGCGCGCAATCTCGACGTAATGCCCTTCGATGTGCCCCATACCGTCGTCTGCGCCATATACCTCTCGTGGGCCGGATTGTTGATCGTTCTCATCCTCAACTTCCCCAGGTTTGCCGCAAAGCTAAGCAATGCCGGCAGTACCCTCCTGGCAGGCTTCGCGGTCTTTGCCCTGGTCATCACCTTCCAGCTTGCCCGCGCAACGCTATGGCGCCCAGGTCCTCAGGCCTTCAAAACTCCAGTCGCCGCACATTCCACTTCCAGGCCCAGGCTGGTCTGGATTCTCTTTGACGAGCTCGCCTACCAGCCCACCTTTGAAGCGCGCGATCCCGGACTTCAGCTTTCCAACTTCGACCGCCTGCGCAGCCAAAGCACGCTCTATACCGATATGACGCCGATTGCATATCGAACCACGCGCGCGGTCCCCAGTCTGCTGCTCGGGCGTCCCGTCACTGACGTTACCTATACCGCGAACAACAACTACCTGGTCAAGATTGAGCAAGCCCCGGAATGGCAACTCTTCGATGCCAGGGACACGCTGTTTGGAATGGCCGCCAGGCAAGGCCTCACCACCTCCGTAGTGGGTTGGTATATCGCATACTGCCCCGTGCTGGTTGGAATTGCCACAGACTGCTACTGGGCCAATGAAGATGCGCAGGATCGCGGGCCCACCTCCACCGGCGCAACTTATGCCCAGAATGTCTGGTTCCCGTTGCGCATCATGGCCGAGCAGGTTTTCACGCCGAGCCGTGCCTGGGCCGACGTAGCCGAATGGAACGCGAAGGGCCACGCGGACGCCGTCAGGGATCTCGAACAGCATGCGCTCGAAACAGTTGCCAACAGCCAGGCCGATATCGTTTATCTGCATCTGCCCGTGCCGCATCCTCCTGCTGTGTGGGACCGGCGATCTGGCAAGTACGCGCTTGGCGGTTCTTATCTGGATTCGCTGGATCTCTCCGATCGAATCCTTGGCAAGCTTCTCGACGAGCTTCAAGCGCAGCCCCGCTGGGCTGAAACAACCCTGATCGTTCACGGAGATCACTCCTGGCGCACGCAGATGTGGAGACCCTTGCCGGGTTGGAGCGCCGAGGACGAGCGCATCTCCCACGCTGGCCACTTCGATCCGCGGCCACTGCTGATGATCCACTCGCCCGGACAGCAAGCGCCGCTAACCGTGACCACCCCAACCAGCGTCATGTACATCCACGACAGGGTAGCCGCCGAAATTCAAGCCTTCCCGAAGTAGCCGGCATTTCTCACAACCCATCCGTTAGAGTAGCGCTGGCCTCCCGGCCGGCTGTCGCGTGGACCTCCCGGTCCACGCCCCAAACCCTACACCAATAGAAAAACACCCTAATTCTGCGCATGTGTGTAAACTTTTTCCCATTTTTGTACATCTGAGCTTTCATATATGGTGAAATACTCCATCGTCGTCCCCTTTCACAATGAAGAGGAGAATGTCACC
>CAYWMR010000217.1:0-8109 GCA_964458965.1 uncultured Occallatibacter sp.
GAAGAACTATGCCGCCGTGGATCACGCGCTGGCGCATCTTGAAAAGGTTGAGCTTCCCGCGCAGGTTTCATCTGACTTTGACCTGATTCCTTCCATCGACGGCCGTGCGCCGGAGTTTGTGCGCGGCGTGCTGGGGCAGATTGCGGCAGGTCATGGCGATCTGCTTCCGGTCAGCGCGATTCCGGCCGGCGGGGCCTTCCCAACAGGCACGGCGCAGTGGGAGAAGCGGAACATCGCACAGTTTATTCCGGTGTGGGATAAAGACCTGTGCATCCAGTGCGGCAAATGCGTGATGGTTTGCCCGCACGCGGTGATTCGCGCCAAGGTTTACTCGCCGGAGCTTGCTGACAAGGCGCCCGCGACGTTCCAGTGGGCCAAGCCGAAGTGGAAAGCGATGGAGCAGGACCACTATACGCTGCAGGTGGCTCCCGAGGATTGTACCGGCTGCGCAGTTTGCGTGGAAATATGCCCGGTGAAGAGCAAGAGCGATGCCAGCCACAAGGCCATCAACATGGCGCCTCAGGCGCCGCTGCGCGAGGCCGAGCGCGACAACTGGGAGTTCTTCCAGAGCTTGCCGGAAGTGAATCGCGACAAGCTGTCGCACACGCAGGTGAAGGATATTCAACTGCTGCAGCCGCTGTTTGAATTTTCAGGCGCATGTGCGGGCTGCGGGGAAACGGCTTACATCAAGCTGCTGACGCAGTTGTTCGGCGACCGGCTGTATATCGCCAACGCCACCGGGTGCTCGTCGATTTATGGCGGCAACCTGCCCACCACGCCTTACACCAGCAACGCGCAGGGCCGCGGACCGACATGGGCCAACTCGCTCTTCGAAGACAACGCGGAGTTCGGGTTTGGCATGAGAACCGCGCTGGATCAGCAGAAGATATTTGCTGAAACGCTGGTAACACGCCTGGCTGCGGAGATTGGCGTTGAGCTGGTTGCGGAGATTCTTCATGCTTCGCAGAAGACCGAAGCGGAGATCAACGTGCAGCGGGAGCGGGTACTCCGGCTGCGCAGCAACCTCGCCGGCAACGAGACTTCCGACGCGAAGAACCTGCTGGCCATTGCCGATGCGCTGGTGCGCAAGAGCGTGTGGATACTGGGCGGCGACGGATGGGCATTCGACATTGGCTTTGGCGGGTTGGATCATGTGCTTGGCTCCGGCAAGAACGTGAATGTGCTGGTGCTGGATACCGAGGTCTACTCGAATACCGGAGGCCAGATGTCGAAGGCCACGCCGAGGGGCGCGGTGGCCAAGTTTGCGGCAAGCGGCAAGAGTAACAGTCGGAAGGACCTGGCCATGGAAGCCGTGAGCTACGGCTCGGTATATGTGGCCCAGGTTGCGCTGGGCGGCAACGACACGCATGTGGTGAAGGCGTTCCAGGAGGCGGAAGCGCACGATGGGCCGTCGATCATCATCGCCTACTCCAGTTGCATTGCGCACGGCTACGACCTGGTGCATGGATTGGAGCAGCAGAAGCTTGCGGTGCAATCGGGTTACTGGCCATTGATGCGCTACAACCCCGCGCTGCGCGAGGAAGGCAAGAATCCATTCCAGCTCGACTCGAAAGCGCCTTCGATCCGCTTGAAGGAATACTCGTATCGCGAAGCGCGATACACCATGCTGGCGCGCAGTAATCCTGAGCTGGCCGCAACGCTGCTGACCGAGGCACAGGACGATGTGGAGCGGCAATGGCGCGTTTACTCGGCGCGGGCGGCCATGGCCGGGCGGTCAGAAACGCCGCATATTGCGCCGGAAGAAAAGAAGGAAGAGAGCTTGGCAGCCGCAGTTGACGGAGGCACGAAATGATCGATTTTTCAACGAAGTATATGGGACTTAAGCTGAAAGGTCCCATCGTGGTGTCGTCCACTCCGCTTTCGGAGTCGATCGACAATATTCGCCGCATGGAGGATTCCGGCGCCGCGGCGGTGGTGCTGACGTCGCTGTTCGAGGAGCAGTTGGACCTTGAATCGAAGACGCTGGACGAAGACCTCACGCGGGGCACGGAGTCATTCGCCGAATCGCTTGCTTATCTGCCCGATCTGGACGATTACCGCATGACGCAGGATGTCTACCTTGAGCACCTGCGGCGCGCCCGCGAGGCAGTTGAGATTCCCATCCTGGCCAGCCTGAACGGGGCAACCACCGGTGGGTGGATCCGGTATGCCAGGGATATGGAGCAGGCCGGTGCTTCCGCGATCGAATTGAACACCTATGCTTTGGCCACCAGCCGGGCGCAGACGTCGATCGAGCTGGAGCTGCAACTGCTGGACCTGGTGGCCGCGGTTGTGGGAGCCGTCAAAATCCCGGTGGCGGTAAAGCTGTCGCAGTCTTTCACCAGCGTGCCGCACCTGGTGGCGCGGCTTGAGGACGTGGGCGCCAGCGCAGTGGTTCTGTTCAACCGGTTTTATCAGCCGGACTTCGACATCGAGACGCTGGAAGTGCGGCCGACGCTGCACTTCTCAACGCCTTCGGAGTTGCTGCCCCGGCTGCATTGGGCTGCCATTCTCTTCGGGCACATGAACATCGACCTGGCGATTACCGGCGGGGTTCACTCGGCAGAGGATGTGATGAAGAGCATGATGGCCGGGGCCAGCGTCACCATGATGGCTTCGGCGCTTCATATTCACGGCATCGAGCATATTGGCAGGGTGCTGGCAGACTTGCGCTACTGGCTGCAGAAGCGCGAGTTCAACTCACTGTGGGAGACGCGCGGCTGCCTCAGCCGGCGCTCCGTGCCGGACACTTCGCCTTTCGATCGCGGCAACTACATCAAGACGCTCAGTTCGTATAGCCTGAGACAGACGGTGGCGGCGTTCTAGAGTGGAAGCATAATAGCGGTTCGCGGCCTGGGGTCCGTTTCCGTCGAGGATTCCGTCTGGGAGAAAGCCGCTGAAGAGCGCATTGATTTTCGTGACTCTGGCCTGCGCGCTGTTATTCGCGGCGAGCGCCTCTGCGCGTGCGAACCCGGTTCCCGCCGCGGTCACTCAGCAGGAGATGAACAAGGCAGTCGCAGGGCGGGTCTTTGAAGAGATTTTCAATCAGGGGAAGTTCCAGGTTGCAGATGAGATTTACGCTCCGGATTTCGTGAATCATGGGTTGAGCAAAGACCACAGTTTGCAAGAGGACCAGGCTGCGGTTCATTGGGAGAAACAGGCTCTTCCCGACCTGAAAATGACGGTGGTCCTGATGGTGGCCGAGGGCGATCTGGTGACGGTGGCGTGGAGGCTGCGTGGAACCAACACCGCCGCGGCAAGCCCTTTGCCCCCGACCGGGGTGAAGCTGGAACTGCGCGGCATCACGGTGTGGCGCATCGTGGATGGAAGGATCCGCGAGGAGTGGACCGAATTTGACATGTTAAGAATCGTCCGCCAATGTTTGGACCAGTTGGGGTGGCAACTCCTCGGCCTCCTGTGTGCGGCGGCGATTTTTCTCTGGATGGTTGGCCGAGCCATTGGAAAGCTCTGGCGAAGATACGCGACTGCCAAAGGGTAAGCTTCCAATCCTGCCCTGTGGGTAACTGCGGCGAACCTCCCTGCGCCGCCGCGGCTTCCGGTATCAGAGCGGGCGAATTCTCCGAAGCTCAAGAATCCGCGCCTGGCGAGCGCCGAGATTCCGGAGAGGTCAGCCCCTTACTCCGGTAACCAAAACAAAGCCTACGCTCCTATTGTGCTTATGAGAAAATGGCGCTAGTTACCGGGGTCGAACCGGGAGAGCCCATGAACGGCGAGCAAAGCGACGGACCGGGGCTTGTGGCCCAAAAAGCAGCACAGGAAGCTGAGCGTCTGGTCGTAGCCATTGCCCAGGGCGATCGGGATGCCGAGCGGGACTTTGTTTTGCGCTACCAGAAGCCGGTCAAGGCCATGCTGCTGGCGCGGACCCGCAATCCCGACCTGACAGCCGACTTGCAGCAGGAAGTGCTGATCGAGGCAATTTGCGCTCTGCGCCGCGGCCAGCTCCGCGAAGCTTCAAAACTGTCTGCGTTTGTGATTGGCGTCGCCCGCAACCAGCTGAATAACTATTACCGATCCAACAAGCGAACGGAGGCTCTGGAGCTTCCCGACGATCTGCCGGATCTCAGCTCCGGTTCGGAGGACGTTGAGGAACGGGAGCGGGAGACGTTGGCGATGAACGCCATTTCCTCGCTGGACAAAGTGGATCGGGAGATTTTGCAACTGACACTTATAGATGGACTTAAGCCAGGCGTTATTGCCGATCGCCTGCGCATGAATCCCGACGTTGTAAGGCAGCGGAAACTGCGCGCCACGCGCCGCGTCACCGACTTTGTGCGCCGTCTGTCACAAACGGAGCCCGCCGACCACAGTGTTGTAGGAAGAGTAACATGACCAACTGTAATGGAACACTTGCTGATCGATGCCTTGAGCGTTACATCCAGGGGAACTTGCCGGAGCGTGAAGCTCGCGAGTTTGAAGAACATTTCTTCGACTGCCCAGAGTGCCTGGCCCAGGTGGAGGCGATGCAGGCGATGACGGCCGGGCTAGTCCGTCATCCGGTGAAGGTTGCCAAGGCGCCCATTCCGTGGCCGGCCCGCGCCGGAGCGCTGGTGGCCATTGCGGCCATGCTTCTGATTGGAATCCTGAGCTACCGGACCTTCCAGCCGAAGCCGGCGCAGCCTGAGGTGGCAGTCAGTCCCAAGCAGAGCCCAGTCTCTCCGCAGCCGCCCTCTTCCACGCATGCGTCTTCGCCCGCTTCTGCCTCAAATTCGCTTTCGCAGCTAGCCGACCTGACGCTGCCTGCTTTTCACGCGCCCAGCCTGCGCGGTCAGAGCGAGAATCTTCATTTCGAGAACGGGATGAAGGCCTACCTGGCCCATGACTGCCAGGGAGCGGAGAAAGCGCTCTCCCAGGTTCCGGCGCAAGATGAAGAAGCGCTTGCCGCACAGTTCTACACCGGAGTTTGCCAGATGCACGGCGGGGAACTGGCAGCGGCGCAGGCGACCTTGCGCAAGGTGGACGCGGCCGGCGACTCGCCGCAGCAGGAAGCAGCCCTCTACTATCTGGCGCAGGTTGCGCTGGCTCGCCAGGACTCCACCTCGGCGCGGCATTACCTGGCACGTACCATATCGCTGCATGGAGACTTCGAGCGGCAGGCGCACCTGGAGTTGAATAAGGTGCAGTGAATTAGGCGGTCGGGAGCGACCCGGCCGAATATGTAAACGGAATGAGATCGCTACGCAGCGGCATTCGCCCGCGGAGTTATTTCTTTGGAGCTGAAGCAGTGAAACGATCGGCAGTTTATTCGATATTCCTTTGCCTTCTGGGTTCGCTGGTTGCTCGCAGCGTAGCCCAGCAGCCGTCCTCTTCCGCCAAGCCGGCCACGCCTGCGCCGGAAGAGGCGAAGACCGCAATCGACCCTGTTGCCGGGGCGCGCGAGGAACTGCGTGCAGCCGAGGCCGCGCATCCGGGCAACACTGAGGAAGTGGCCAATGCGCTGGACAAACTGGTAGGTATCGAGATCGGAGAGCGGACAAATCCCGAAGAGTCCCTGGAACTGGCCAAGCGGGAGCTGACAGTAGCGGAGGCCGCAGCCGGCCCTCGCAGCAAGCTCTACGCCACGGCTCTGGGGAATATCGCTTTTGTGGAGGTAGTGCTCAGCAAGCCCATTGATGCCCTCAATAATGCGAGGCGTGGTTTCGAGATAGCGGAGCAGGAGTTTCCCCAGACCGAAGAGTTCATTTCTGTAGCCCGCATCCTGGCATACGCTTGTGGAACCCTGGGCGACCTGGCCTGCGCAGCCCACGCCGACGAAGCGGCGCTTGCTGTGGCGCGGAAGCTTGAATCGGACGATAAATGGGGGCTGATCACAAGTCTGTCGAGCCTTGCCGACGTGCGGGAGGCGCAAGGCAATCTGGCCAGCGCCAACGTGAAGGAGGCACAAGGCTACCGGGCCGACGCCGACTCGCTGCTTGAGGAGTCGCTTGCGATTGCGGAGCGCAATTACCCCAACGACGAGCGGGTGCCAATTCTCGAAATCAATGCCGGCTCGTACTGCGTCGCCTCTCAGAAGTTCGAGAAGGCCAAGTCCCATTTCAACCGCGCTTCAGAACTCGTGAACCAAATCTATGGACCCGACAGTCCGCTCCACGAAGCGATCCTTGTTCAAATGGCCGGAGTCTACAGCCGCACAGGGGAGTTTTCATCGGCCTGGAAGATATTCGAGGACACCGACGATAGCCCGCGCCTCACCGTCGACGAACGAATTGGCTACCATGTTTCCTTCGCGCGCTCGCTGGCATCGGGAGGAGAGTTGCAGCGGGCGATCGAAGAGGGTCTCAAATCTGCTCAGGCGGGCCGCGAGCGCTTTGTATTGCAAGCCCGCAGCCTTCCGGAACGTCAGGCGCTGGCCTACAACGACAAACGAGCCAAGGGTCTGGATGTTGCACTCTCGGTTCTGGAACATCATCCCGATATTCCGCCAGCCGTCATCTATCAGGAAGTGGTTCGCTCGCGCGCCCTGGTGGCCGACGAGATGGCGCGCCGGCAAAAGAATCTGAACGCGAAAAACGACCCGGAGATAGCGCACCTGCTTGCCGAGATGGATAAGGCGCGGGCCGATCTGCTGGCTCAGGAACAAGTGCCAAGCAAACAGCATCCGAGTGCCGCGGTTGCCGAAGCGACCAGCCGCATGGAGAAGATCGAGCGCGACCTGGCGGAACGCAGCGCGGACATTCGCAACGATGAGCGCGTGCAGGCGGTGCGCCTGGAAGACTTGCGCAACAACCTGCCTCCCCATGCCGCTTTGATCTCGTATGTAACCTACCGGCGCGGTGTCGTGGAGAAGGTGGACCCGGCACGCATCTCAACGCAATCCTATATGGCGTTTGTGCTGCGCTCCGGCACCGATCGTATCGGCGTGTTCGACCTGGGCGATGCCGCATCGCTGGATGCCCTGATTCTGAAGGCGCGCGCCGCAGCCGACGCGGAAGCACGCAGCGGTGGGCTGGGATCCACCCGCAATGAGCGCAGTTATCGCGAAGCTGCGCTTGCGGTCCGCCAGCGAATCTGGGATCCACTGAAGAAGGAGATCGGCGACTCGAAGCTCGCGCTGGTGGTGGCCGATGGCAATCTGAAGTTGATTCCATTTGCCAGTCTGCCCGATGGCGCCGGTTATCTGGTGGAGCATGGGCCGGTGATCCACATGCTCACCAGTGAACGCGACCTGGTGCCGGCGGTTCAAGGGCAGAAGAAGGAGGGCCTGCTGGCGATCGGCAGCCCGACGTTTGAGCTGGCTGAAAACAAGCTGCCGCCATCGCCTCTGCGCGGCGGGGAACCGAGCTGCGAGGAGTTCAGCAAGATCCAGTTTCAGCCATTGCCGGGCACAGCGGTAGAAGTCTCCGACATAGGGTCAACGTGGCGGCAATGGAACTCGACGGAGTCCTCCCAATTGCTGACCGGGGACGAGGCCACGCTGGCAAAATTCCTGGAAGCCTCAGGACACAGCCGGGTTCTGCATGTGGCAACGCACGCGTTCCTGCTGGATAAGAGTTGCGGCAACGGCAATCCTCTGCTGCACTCGGGTTTGGTATTCGCAGGCGGCATCCACGGAGCGCCGCAGTCGATTCTGACCGCGCAGCAGATCGCATCGCTCGACCTGAGCGGCGTGGATTGGGCGGTGCTTTCGGCATGCAACACAGGCAACGGCGAACTTCGCGACGGCGAGGGCGTGCTCGGCCTTCAGCGCGCCTTCCGCGTAGCCGGAGCGCGCAGCGTGATCATGACCCTTTGGCCGGTGGACGACGATGCGGCTCGCCAGTTCATGCACCAGCTTTACGCGGAGCGGCTCGGGCGTCACTCGACGACTGCCGATGCGGTATGGAATTCGTCGCGTAGGCTGCTGCTCGAACGCCGCGCAGAAGGCAAGAGCACTCACCCATGGTACTGGGCGGGCTTTGTGGGATCGGGCGGGTGGGAGTGAGGTTTCTGGCGCAAGTTGCCGGTAGCAGACTCGGTGATCGAGTTCGTTTCTTTGGCTTTGGTGCGGATGATAGTTGTTTGTAAGAGACTATGGGAACGCGGGTCCTTCGGCTTCCCTCCCTATGAACAGGAAATCCGGTCGAACAAACTCAGCAGGTTAGCCGCGGCTTC
>CAYWMR010000218.1:0-8082 GCA_964458965.1 uncultured Occallatibacter sp.
CAAGCGCGTAACCCCCATGGCCACCTTCATCGGCGCTTTCCCCGGCGCCATGGGTCCCCTGCTCGGATGGACCGCCGCCCGCGGCCGCATCGAGTGGCAGGGAGTCGCCCTGTTCGCCATACTTTTCGTATGGCAATTCCCGCACTTCAACGCAATCGCCTGGCTCTATCGCGAAGACTACTCCCGTGCGAACATCCGCATGTTGCCGGTAGTCCAACCCGACGGCTGGTCCACCGCAGCCCAGGCGCTGTTCTTCGCGGTCGTCATGATTCCGGTCAGCCTGACGCCGTGGCTGCTGGGCATGACCAATATCGCGTATGCAGGACTGGCCACTGCATTGGGCCTCTTGTATCTGGCCTATACCATCCGGTTCGCCGGAATCCTGAGAGCCCCCAGCGAGACCGAGAGCCGCAGTTTAGCTCGCGACCTACTCAAAGTCAGCGTCATTTATCTGCCCCTCCTATTTACCACGCTCATGCTTTGCGCCACCCAAAAGCACTAAAGGAAGAGAGAAACATGCCGACGTCCGTCGCGCCCCCGTCCAGCACCCGAGCCGCCATCGCCGCCATTCTGGGGGTTAGCGCCGCGGCCACACTGTTTCTCTTCTGGCTTATTTACGTGCATCCCGCGACAGACGCCGCCAGCCTGAAGCTGACCTTTTTGCCCGCGGTAAATGCCCTGCTCAACGGCCTAAGCGCCACTGCGCTGCTCATCGGCTACACTTTCATCCGGTCGCGGCGCAGCAATCCGAACCGCATCAAGTCTCATCGCGCCGCCATGCTCACCGCTTTCGCGTTTTCCTCGCTGTTCCTGGTCAGCTACATCGTCAACTACACCCTGCACGGCGAGAGCCACTACCCCGGCCACAGCGTGGTGCGCACTGTCTACCTGATCATCCTCACCAGCCACGTTCTACTCTCGGTTATCGCCCTGCCGCTGGTACTGGTAACATTCTTCTTTTCGCTCACGGGGCGCATCCCCACGCATCGCAAGGTGGCCCGCTGGACCTTCCCCATCTGGCTCTACGTCTCGGTAACCGGAGTGATTGTTTACGCCATGCTGGCCGCTGCCAAGGCCTCTGCTTCATGATTGAATCGAAAGGACCGATGCCCACACCCGTCTCGCCAGACGATGGCACCCGTCAACTGCTGCAATGGGGCGCGTCCATGGTGGGTGCGGGCCTGCTGGCCGCTCTGCTGCTCCAAACCCTGCTGGGCGGTTTTTCGCCCACTGGCGCAAGCACCAACACCGGCTGGTTTGCGCTCATCGTGGCGCTGATGTGCATCCCATTCGGCGGCCTGCTGCTGGCGCTGGGCGTGGCCAAATGGATCCGAAACCGCAATCTCGCACGCAACCGCTGATCCTCTGCTATTCTTTTCACTTACTGGAGTAAACGAACATGGCAAGAAGCGTGAACAAAGTCACCCTTTTGGGCAACGTAGGGAAAGACCCTGAGATTCGTTCCACCGCCGGAGGCAACATAGTAGCCAACTTTACCCTGGCCACCAGCGATAACCAGAAAGACGCGCAAGGCAACTGGCAGGAGCGTACTGAATGGCACAACCTAGTGGCCTTCAAGCGCACCGCTGAAATTGTCCGCGACTATGTGAAGAAAGGTTCCAAGCTCTATATCGAGGGCAAAATCACGAACCGCAGTTGGGACGACAAGGAGTCTGGCCAGAAGCGATACAAGACCGAAATCCTGGTCAATGAACTGGTCCTGCTCACCGGGCGCGAAGAGGGTTCCGGAGCCGCCCCTGGAGGATCCAGTCGCGCAGCGAGTTCCTCCAATTCGTCAGCCAGCTTCGACCAGCGGGCGCCGGCCGGTGCAGACGACTACACCCATCAGGCCGAGATTTCCGACGACGATATACCGTTCTAAGAGCGGTAGCCAGTTGTAAGTTGTCAGTTGTAAGTTGTCAGTCCCAATTCAACACCACTGGAAAAGGGTATTTTGGGCTGCAGCGATCGCGTTTGTCACTATGACGAATTGTCAATGTACCGCGACTTACAACTGATAACTTACAACTGACAACTTCGTTTCTCACCCCATCTTCATCAGCGTGGCCATCAGGGAATCTCTGCGCTGGTTGGCCATTCCGTCTATGTTGCCTAGCACGCGCAACCAGGCGAAGACCGCACCCGCACCCAGCGCCAAAAAGATGGGCACAGCCAGCCACAGCGCCTGGGCAAGTATGCACAGCAGAAATACCGCAACTCCAGTTCCCAAAATCCCCAATTGCACCAGCAGGCTGAGCAGGGCATTGGCCTGCGAGCCGCGCTGGCGCGCCATCCTCCCCGGGTTCACGCGGTAAGGCATGGTGACCGAAAAAATGTTGCCGACTGCCAGGTTCGAAGGCAGCGCAAACAGCAGCCATGCCGCTGTAGCCGCAATCACCTCTTTGGTTGGAGCGCCGATCCGAAAACCGATAATGACACCTGCAACCACAGCGTCGAAAAGGAATAGCGCGGAGTGAAACAGGTTCTTGGCCAGCATCACCGATCGAATGGGAGTTGGCGAAAGAAAGTACAACTGAATCCCCGCTCCCTCGGCCCCCAGGTTGTTGTAAAACAACTGGGTAAACCCCAACAGCGCGTACGCGACTCCTATCGGCAGGGCAATTTGCATTTGTGGATGAAAGTCGTGCGAAGAAGCCCGACTGTGAAACATGGCCGCGAAGAAAAACACCAGCACCACGGGCATTCCGAGCGCATAGAGCACAGGCATGGTGCGAAGCAGCGAACGCAACTCCTTCTCAATCACCGCGGCGATCGGGCCCGCTGCGTTCGGCAGCCATCCGCTGTCACGGGTGTCAGCCTTTTTCCGGCTCGGAGCCTGGCCCAGGTTTTCGCCGCGATACTCTGACTTGAGCCGTGCCGCCAGCGCTCCACCAGCGGCCAGCGCATATATCCCCAGCACGCCCAGCGACCCCAGCGCCGGAACCGCGCCATATCCAGATTGCTCGCCGGGCTGCCGGACGGCGGCGGCCTGCCGCAATGCCCTCGCCGCCAGTCCCGGCGGAAGCCACGATTGAACCTGATTTGCGGCATGCAGCCACGGCCCATACCTGGCCTTCAATTCCTCTGTCTGCTGCTCAACCGACTGACGCTGGGCTGGTTGACCGTTGTGCCCGGCATGCCTGCGCTGGTGCAGCGCCGGATTGAGCAACTGCACGCTCAGAATCATGACCATAAAGATTGCGCCGAGTATCTCGCGCGTCCGTCTCTGCGCCAGCCAGCGGTCGATCCACGCAAAAATCGCCCTTACCAGCAGCACGTTGAACGCCGCAAACACAGCCAGGCCCAGCAACGTCCAGCCAAACATATCTGGCCGCGCCAAAGTCACTCCCACCAAAATGCCAATGGAGCACAGCCCGCCGAGAATGGTTGAGATATCCACCAGCCCCGACACCACGTAGAGCAGGAAATAGGACCCGAAAAGCACCGGAAACCGCAACAGAATTCCCAGGTCAAACTGCTCCTGAAACGAGGCCAGCATAATGGGAACCATCTGCCACAGGAAGCACATGGCCCAGAACACGATGGGCACATACTGCCAGTCATTATTCGAAGCGATCAGGTAAGAGCCCGCGCCCGCGCCAAGCCCGATGGCCACGCCCATGGCGGCATAGAGCAGATTTGCGACCGTACGCGCGCCCAGCTCCAACGCGCCCTTGCTGGAACGGAGGCTATGCGAAAACATGCTCCACCGCAATTGGGCCATCGCGGCATACTGCGCCCGTGCTCCTCGGCCAAACACACCGCCGGCGCTTACCATTCCGTTGATGCCGGCCAAGTCTATGCCAGCCATGTCAGCTCCTGAGCCGGCTCATGACTACCGTCCGCTCCCACAATCGACAGGAAGATCTCTTCCAGCGTCAGGCGCTGCTCCTGTTCCGTCCCCGGCAGCGTGGAAGCCACACCCGCGCGCAGCTCCTGCAGCGACCCATTGGCCACCAGCCGTCCCTTGCTGATAATGGCCACGTGGCTGCACAACCGCTCCACAATCTCCAGCACGTGGGTGGTGAGAAAGATGGTCGCGCCGCGGTTGATCATCCCCGTCAGCATGGCTTTCAGCATTCCCGCCGCAATGGCGTCTACGCCCTCGAACGGTTCATCGAGAAACAGCACCTTGGGTCCGTGAATGACCGCCGCGGCCATCGCCAGCTTCTTCTGCATGCCGTGCGAGAAGTCGACCACCAGCTTGCGGCTCTCATTGGCAAGCTGCATAAAGTCCAGCAGCTCCGTGGTTCGCCGGTTGGTGGTGGCGCCATCCAGCCCGTACATGCGGCCTACGAAGCGCAGGTACTCCGGCGCAGTCAGGCGGCCCAACAGCGCCATCCCTTCGGGCACCACGCCGATCTGCCGCTTCAGCTCCAGCGCGCCGGCTCCGAACGGCAAACCCAGAATTTCAATGGTTCCAGCGCTCGGCTCCAGCAAGCCGGTAAGCATCTTGATGGTGGTGGACTTTCCCGCTCCGTTCGGCCCCAGAAAGCCGAAGAACTGTCCCGGAGCCACGCTGAGTGTGACTTCCTCCACGGCAGTCAGCGCGCCGAAGCGCCTGGTGAGTCCGTGGGTTTGAATCGCCGCGGTTTCCATGTGGGCTCAGCATAGCAGGATTCCAAGCTGAATAAAATGGCTGCCCAATCGCGGGGCAGGCATAGTGACCGCAAGCACATCCCCTGCGATTGACAAGGATGCAGAATGACGTATCTCAACGAAAGTCCATGTCGAACAATTCGTTCCACAGCCGTAATCATGCCGTTACCCTGACCAAAATACCCTGTCAAATCGCGCCGCGAGAGCGTGTACGCTAGAGCAGGATCGCAGACCACAGGAAATGTAGTCACGGCGCCGTGGGAAGCAGTAGCATCCTATGCCAGAGGAAGATTCATGTTGCAGCAATTGGCAGGCAGGCTCATGTGGGAGAGGACGCCCGGCGGCATTCGGGTCGCCATTCCAACCCGGCGGGGCGCGGTCACTGTTCTCTATGGCCCGGTGGTCGGCATCTGGCTCGTCGCTGTGTCCATCCACTACTGGCACGCGCTTGAGATGCCCCGCGGAGACAGCCACGAATTCATGCTCCAGTTGATGGCCGTCGCAGTTTACGCACTGGGCTTCTGCTTCGCCATATGCTGGCTGATCTGGACCTTCACCAATGAGACCATCCTGACGCTCGATGCAGCCGAGTTGAAACTTCAGCGCCGTGCCATGGGTATCGAGTTATTTACCGAGAGTTACCCCACCATGAGTGTGCGCAACGTGAACTATGTCCCTCCCACACGCTCATGGGCCAGCCAGGACGATACCGATCCAAAGACCAGCAAGATCCAGTTCCAGGCCGGCTTCCTGACGCGCACGTTCGCCTCCGGGGTTACCGAGGCGGAAGCAAAAGCCCTGATCGCAGGGATGCAAGGCATTTACAAATTCCCGAATTACCTTGAAAGTCACGGCGCTCATCCCGCGCCTTGAAAAGGGACCACGGAGATGCGGTGAAGTTGACAACGCTGACGGGCAGGCTCCTGTGGGAGAAATCGCGAGATGGGTTTCTCGTGGTCATTCCATCGCGCCGGAGCCTGACGACCATTCTTTATGGCCCGGTCGTGGGAATTTGGCTGCTCGGCGCCGCCATCCACTACCGGTACTGGATGGATGCGCCCCGTGAGCAGGGCAATGGTATCCCGCTTCAGTTTTTCGCGATTACAATTTATGCCCTGGGGTTTTGTTTCGCCATATGCTGGCTCGTCTGGGCGTTCACAAATGAGACCATCCTGACAGTAAATTCAGCCGAGTTTACGATTCAGCGCCGGGCTCTGGGAATAGCACTCTCAACTCGGAGTTATCAGCTCGAAGAGGTTAAGAACCTGAAATTTGTCCATCCCTCCAGGTGGTGGGCCAACGAGAATGAAAAGGATCCCATAACAAGCAAAATCCAGTTCCAAAGCCATAACATTACGCACAGCTTCGCTGAAGGCGTAACGGAGTCCGAGGCATCCGCGCTGATGCTAAGAATGATGGAGATCCATCGGTTTGAAGGAACGAAGTGGATTTGGTGAGGACGGTCAAGAAGCGACGGGCAGGGAATAACTTTAAGTAAGACAATAGGTACTTATTTACCACTTTCATCTACTTATTTACCATTGTTACACTTATCTACAATTCTTGTATCTATTTACCATCTTCCAGTATCAAAGCTTTGTTTCCTGCATACATGGCCGATATGTGCGGCGGGCGCAGGTTACGGGCAGTTACGCCTTCCTGCATGATTCGACCATTCGATGCTTCTCTAAGTGACTGACTCTTAACGAAAAACAAAAGAGAATCTAGAACGGCGCACTAAATGCTGCATTTGGTAGTAACCCCGCATCCTGGGGAGAAGTTAAACACCGGAAAGGACAAAATGAACAACATGCTTCTGAAGCTTTATGTGAAGTTCCAGGAACTGAAGAACCGCGAGGAAGGTCAGGACCTGGTTGAGTATGCAATGGTGGTTGCCCTGATCGCTTTCGGCGCTACCGCAGGCATGAAGGCCCTGTCTGGCGGAATCAACACCGCGTTCAGTCACATCACCGCCACCTTCATTAACCTCGTAGGCTAATTCCTCACCGAACATTTTCGCGACACTGCAACCCAACACCGTCGCTCTTTCCCGGGAGAGATGTGCACATAACCCCAAGTGCATGGACCTGCTCTCCTCGGCCTGGGATTTAAAGTGCCTGGCCTGAGCGCCTTGATCCGGCATTTTAGAAATCGAAACACTCGCACTTATCGGCCGCGTGCTGGATTCTCGCGCGTTCCTCAGGAATTGCGCCCCGAGTACATTGGAATTCAGCTATAAGTACGCTCTATTCCTGCCTCGCCTCAAAGGTTTCCTCCGCTTAACCCAGCGGATCATTATCGCGGTCCGTCACTTCCACCAACGCAGCCAGCCGCTCGGCCAGCTTCGGCTTCCAGCTTTCCTCAGCCACCCGCCAGCTCCAGTTGCCGGCAGGCACCGAAGGCGTATTCATCCGGGCCTCGGAGCCCAACTGAAGCAAATCCTGCGCGGGAATCACCGCCATTTGTGCCACGCTCGCCTCCGCGGCCCGGATGAGCTGCCAAACCGGCATGGCGACTCCGTTGCCCATCGGAGGCGGACCCACGTACGCCTCCACGGCGCTCCGCTCCACCTTGCCGGCTGTATTCCACCACCCCTGCGTGGTGTCGTTGTCATGGGTGCCGGTATAGGCCACCGTCTCCGGCGTAAACCGGTGCGGCAAGTGGATGTGCGCTCCCTTGTCGCTGAAACCGAACTGCAGCACCTTCATACCCGGCAATCCCAGCTCCAGCCGCAGCGCCTCCACTTCATCGGTAATGATTCCCAGATCCTCGGCTACCAGCGGCAGCGGCCCCAGGGCAGCCTCAAGCGCGCGGAACAGCTTGAGCCCCGGAGCGTTTACCCATTCGCCGTTGATGGCCGTCTCCTGCTCGGCCATGATGGCCCAATAGGCCTCGAACCCGCGAAAGTGGTCGAGCCGCACCACGTCGTAAATCTGGCACGCCCGGCGAATCCGCGCAATCCACCAGTCAAACCCATGCGCCTCAAGCACGTCCCAGCGGTAAAGTGGATTGCCCCAGCGTTGGCCAGTGGGAGAAAAGTAGTCCGGTGGGACACCCGCAATACGGATCGGATTCAGGTCTTCGTCCAGTTCAAAAAGGTCAGGATGTACCCACACATCGGCCGAATCCATGTTGACGAAGATAGCCACATCACCCAGAATCCGAATGCCGTGAGCGGCAGCCGCCCTGCGCAGCGCGTTCCACTGCTTCGAGAAAGCATACTGCAGTACCTGCTCCTGCTTGAGCGCCCGCCCATGCTGCGCCGCAATCTTCGCCAACGCCTCCGGCTGCCGCTTGCGCACCGGCTCGGGCCACACCGTCCACGCTCCGGTATTGAACTCCCTGCGCAACACGGCGTAGAGCGCGTAGTCGACCAGCCATCCCGCCTCTTGCCGGCAAAACAACTCGAACTCCGCCAATTGCCCAGCCAGGCTCGCGTCGTCTGCAGCACGGTCAAGAAAATTCCCCGCCGCCTCATAGAGC
>CAYWMR010000219.1:0-8041 GCA_964458965.1 uncultured Occallatibacter sp.
GAGTCGCGCCGGGCCCAGTCAGCGTAAAGGTTGTCGAGTTAATCGTGGCGGGATTCATAGCCGTGCTGAAAGTGGCGCTTACGGTCTGGTTGAGCGGTACGTCAATTGCTCCTTCAGTGGGGATCGTCGAAAGTACAGTCGGAGTTATGATCACTGGCGCGGCAGCGGTGATGAAGGTCCAGGAATAATTGGTGGCCAGTGCTGTGCCCGCCAGATCCTGAGCGCCCGTGGTGATTGTAGCCGTGTAGGCAGCGCTCGACGCTAAATTGGCGTCCGGTGTAAACGTCGCTACTGAACCTGCCGCGACATAGGTCACGACTCCCGTTACTGCAACATTGCCCGGCCCTGTCAATGTGAATGTTGCGGAGTCAATCGTCGCTGCGTTCATTGCCACACTGAAGGTGGCGCTCAAGGCCTTGTTGATCGCAACGCCTGTCGCCAGATTTGCAGGCACTGTCGAGATGACTGTGGGCGGAGTGGGGGCTGGAAGCGTCAAAAAGGTCCATACGTAATTGCTGGCCATTGCCGTGCCAGCCAAGTCCTGGGCTCCGGTGCCGATGGTTGCCGTATACAGGGTATTAACGGTAAGTGGAGCGGCTGGAGTAAATGTCGCGACGCTGCCCGAGCAAGCCACTGTTCCCGCAACGGGAGTCGCGCCCGGGCCTGCGAGCGTGAAAGTAGTAGCAGGAGATGCGAGCGTCGCGCACTTCATCGCCTCGTCGAAGGTGGCGCTGAGGATCTGGCTGAGAAGCACGCCTGTGGCTCCATTGACAGGTATCGTGGAAACCACTGCAGGCGTCGGGGAAGCCGTTGTAAAGGTCCACACATATTTGGCTGGCAGCTCCTGACCCTGCGGGTTATAAACCCCAGTGGTAATAGTGGCTGTATAGACGGTGCTGTAGTCCAGGTTGGAAGTCGGAGTAAACTTTGCAACCAGGCCGGAATACGAGACAGCACCCGGTATGGTAACTCCGCCAGAGGTAACCGTGAAGGATGCCGCGTCGAGCGTGTCCGGGGTCATGGGTTCGTTGAAGGTCGCGGTGAGTACCTGGCCGATGGGCACGCTGGTGGCACCGTTTGCAGGCACCGTGGATACCACGGCAGGCAGGGGCGTAATCGTCGTAAACGTCCACACGTAGTTGGCCGCCAGTGGAGTGCCGGCCAAATCCGTGGCCCCTGTTGTGATCGTAGCCGTGTAGAGGGTGCTGTAAGCAAGACTCGCCGTGGGAGTAAAGGTCGCAACCGTACCGCTGTACGCAACGGTTCCAGCAACGGCTGTTCCGCCCGGCCCAGTCACCGTAAAGGTGGCCGCGCTTATCGATGCCGGAGTCATGGCCTCGCTGAACGTCGCGGTCAGCGCACCTCCGATAGCCACATTGGTCGCTCCATTCGCAGGTGCAACAGATGTTACCGTGGGAGGCGGCGTGATGGTCGTAAACGTCCAGACATAGTTTGCAGGCAGCGATGTGCCCGCCAGGTCTGTAGCTCCCGTGGTGATGGTGGCCGTGTAAACGGTGCTGTAGGCCAGAGGCGCATTCGTCGTGAACTGGGCAATTACGCCAGAGTACGAGACTGTTCCAGCCACGGAGGCTCCGCCCGGTCCGGTCAGTGTAAAGGTCGAAGTGCTGATTGAGGCTGGCGCCATCGCCTCGCTGAAGGTGGCGGCCAACAACTGGCCGACGGGCACATTGACGGCCCCATTCGCCGGGATGGACCCGGTTACGGCAGGCGGCGGAGTTATAGTGGTAAAGCTCCACACCGTACTCCCATTCAGCGAAGTGCCGCCGGGGTCAGTAGCCGCGCTGGAGATGGTGGCCGTGTAGGCAGTGCTATAAGCCAGAGCGGCAGCCGGAGTAAACGTGGCAGTTACTCCGCTGTAGGAAACTGCACCCGCAACCGCCGTTCCGCCCGGCCCTGTCACTGTAAACGTTGTTCCATTGATGGTGGCTGGATTCATCGCCATGCTGAAGGTCGCGCTGATGGGTGTATTGATGGCAACATTGGTGGCGCCGTTCGCGGGAACTGTGGACACCACGGATGGAACGACGACAACTTCCTGGCCGCATCCGGCGACAAAAACGAGCGACAAAGCCGCCAGCCAATACGTGAAACCAAACCTGAATTTGCGCATGAGATTCCTCTTGTCCAAATTGTTCAACTGTGGATGGTGCGGTCTTCAACGCTCATCGATCCGTCGGTCCTGCATAAGTCCCCCGCAGGACGCAACCCTTCCAACATAACAAGGAGCGAGGGCCACTTTCCGTACCATACTGCTCACTTTGAAAAGGAATTCACAAAGTGTGACCCGTGGGAAAGTGAGCATAATTGACCATCTATTCCAAGGTTCAAGTTGTAACTCCACTTCCGGCCTCCGTTGTCCATCCAAGCCGCTCCCAATAATTCGGAATCGATGCACACAGGGTAGATTGGGAGCCGGAAACAGACTTTATTTGAGGAACTCAAGGATTTGTGGATGCGCGACCCAATACAGCTTTATCAGGCCCAAAACGGTCCCAGCCAATTGCGCACCGCTCATTTAACAGCTTCGTCACAGCGCTCCCGGCCGCACAGTCTTATCCTTGGTAACATCTATACAGCAGTGGGAGCTTCGCTCTCGCGCACAGATCGAGGAACCAATGCCAGACGCACCAGCCGTTCAGCCATCGCAGCCCGGATCGCAAAAGAGCCAGAGAACCGCCCCGGGTGCAGACGCACTCGCACAATCGTTCCTCGATAACCTGCTCTTCGTTCAAGGCCGTTCCCGGGAACGCGCCACCGTTAACGACCTTTACATGGCGCTGGCGCACACGGTGCGCGACCGCCTTGTGGAGCGCTGGATCTCGACTGTCAGCAACTACCAGGCCCAGGATGTCCGCGTCGTCTGCTATCTGTCAGCCGAGTTTCTCACTGGACCTCACCTCGCCAACAACCTCATCAATCTCGGCATCTTCGACGAGGCCGAGCAAGCCATGCACAAGCTCGGAATCGATCTCAACGTCCTCATCGAACAGGAAGAGGAACCGGGCCTCGGCAATGGCGGCCTGGGCCGTCTCGCCTCCTGCTTCATGGATTCGCTCGCCACTCTCGACATTCCCGCCATTGGTTATGGCATTCGATATGAATATGGAATCTTCGACCAGCAGATTCGCGACGGCTGGCAGGTGGAATCCACCGACCATTGGCTGCGCCTGGGCAACCCCTGGGCCCTTGAGCGCCCCGAAGATGCGTTCGAAGTTAAACTGGGCGGCCGCACTGAGTCCCACACTGACGAAAAAGGCCGCGTCCGGGTAACGTGGATACCGCAGAAAGTTATCCGAGGGGTCCCTCATGATACGCCAATTCTCGGTTATCGCACCAACACCGCAAACACCATGCGCCTATGGTCCGCACAAGCTGTCGAGAGTTTCGATTTCGAGACGTTTAACCATGGAGACTATGTCGGCGCCGTTGCCGATAAAGTCTCTTCTGAAAATATCTCCAAGATTCTTTATCCCAACGATGAAGCCATGCAGGGCAAGCAACTGCGGCTGGCGCAGCAATTCTTCTTCGTCTCATGCAGCCTGCAGCACATTCTGAATATTCAGGCCAAAGAGCATCGGCCGCTCACCGAGCTTCATCGCAATTTCGCGATCCAGATGAACGACACCCATCCCGCCATCGCCGTGGCCGAGCTCATGCGCCTGCTCATCGACGAGCATTCCATGGAGTGGGATGCAGCATGGCATGTGACATGCCACGCCCTTTCGTATACCAATCACACTCTGCTGCCCGAAGCACTCGAACAATGGCCGCAGGGTCTGTTTGGTTCCCTGCTTCCGCGGCACCTTGAGATCGTCGACGAGATCAACGCCCGCCATCTCGACAATGTCCGCAAGAGATTTCCCAACGACCCCGAACGCGTTCAGCGCCTTTCGCTCATCGATGAAGGCGGAGGGAAGTTTGTGCGCATGGCTCACCTCGCCGTTCTCGGAAGTCATGCCGTCAACGGCGTCGCCGCGCTCCATACCGAGCTGCTCAAGACCAGTGTTCTCTCTGATTTCTATGCTCTTACGCCGGAGAAATTCTCCAACAAGACCAATGGCGTGACCCCTCGCCGCTGGATGGTCCTGGCCAACCCTCACCTCGCCCAGTTGCTCACTTCGCGCCTCGGCCCTGGATGGATTCGCGATCTCGAAAAGCTCAGGCGAATCGAGCCGCTGATAGACGATGCCGGTTTTTGCGATGAGTGGCGCGCCATCAAACGCCAAAACAAACTTCAGCTCTCGGCCTACATTCACTCGAGCCTGGCCATCGCCGCCGATCCCGAATCTATCTTCGACGTCCTCGTCAAGCGGCTTCATGAGTACAAGCGCCAGCACCTGCAAGTCCTGCACATCCTTACCCTCTATAAGCGCATCCAGCGCCATCCTGAGGCGGAGATTGTCCCCCGCACCTTTCTATTCGGTGGCAAGGCCGCGCCCGGCTATCGCATGGCAAAGCTAATCATCAAACTTATCCATTCCGTCGGGGAAGCTATCAATTCCGACCCGCTGGTCCGCGGCCGCCTGAAGGTCGTCTTCCTTCCCGATTTCAGCGTCAAGCTCGGCCAGCGCGTTTATCCGGCAGCCGACTTATCGGAGCAGATATCTCTGGCCGGCAAGGAAGCTTCCGGAACCGGTAACATGAAGTTTGCCATGAACGGGGCACTTACCATTGGAACGCTCGACGGCGCTAACGTCGAGATACGGGAAGAAGTCGGAGCGGATAACTTCTTTCTCTTCGGACTTACCACGCCCGAAGTCGAGGCCCGCAAGCGCGAGGGTTACAATCCGCGCGCCTTCTACGACACTAACTCCAATCTCCGCGAGGTTCTCGATTCTCTTTCAAGCGGCGAGTTCTCGCACGGCGATCGCAATCTCTTTGAGCCGCTGGTCAGCAGCCTGCTCAACCACGACGACTACATGCTTCTTGCCGATTATCAGTCATACATCGACTGCCAGGATCGCGTCGGGGAGGCCTACAAGGATCAGGAAGGCTGGACTCGAATGTCCATTCTGAACGTAGCGCGGATCGGCAAATTCTCCTCCGACCGCTCCATCCGCGACTATTGCTCGGATATCTGGAAGACCTGGCCGGTCAAAATCCAGGTATGAACCAAGTAGCCCGTCAGCTGTCTTTGCGATAAAGCAGATCGCGGATCGCGCGCCGTCGGGCCTCGTTCGCTTCATGCTCCGCCTTGCGCTCTTCCTCGCTAAGGTGGCGGTTGGCAACCGGTTCCTCGGCCTCGGGAGCGCTGCACGCGGGACAACGATTGGCGAAGCCGGGCTTATCCGGCCTCAGCTCGAACTCTTCTGAGCAAACGACGCAAGTTTTGATCGGAAACGGCATTTCGAATCCATAATAACGCGGCCGGTCTACCCTCGTTTGCCGGACATCACGGTCCCGTCCGCTCGCTTCGATGCATTAGTCTAGAGTACGCATGCATTTCCCGCTCCCTGCCAGGAGAGTCTCTTGATCGTTGAAATTGAAGCGCTGACCAAGATCTACGAGTCCAAGCTCCGAGTAGTGGCCGTGGACGGTATCGATCTGGAGTTGAAACAAGGAGAGATCTTTGGTCTACTCGGCCCCAACGGCGCAGGTAAAACCACTCTTATCAGCATATCCACCACGAGGACCCTGCCCACCAGCGGCACAGTCCGTATCGCCGGAATCGACGTCGTCCAGCACCCGGCCCATGCCCGCCGCCACATCGGCGTCGTCCCACAATTCAACACCCTCGATCGCTCGCTCACTGTATTTGAGAACCTCTACTACCACTGCCGCTACTTCGGCTTCTCTCACTCCAACGCCAAATCCCGGGCGAATGAACTGCTGGCCCAGTTCCTCCTGACCGAGCGCAAAAGCGTCTACCCGGCTCAGCTCTCAGGAGGTCTCGCCCAGCGCGTACAAATCGCTCGCGCCATCGCACACAGGCCCACTGTTTTGTTCCTCGACGAACCATCGGCCGGCCTCGATCCGCAAAGCCGCATGGCCATGTGGACGGCCGTCGAAGGCCTGCGCAAGGAAGGGATTACGGTGCTTCTTACCACCCACTACATGGAAGAGGCCGACTCGCTTTCCGACCGACTGGCGATCATCGACTACGGCCGTGTTTTGGCTCTCGGGTCGCCAGAAAAGCTCAAATCCACCTTCGGCGCACACACCATCTTCGACCTCAAGTTGAAATCTTTGAACGATTTGGAGTCTTTGATCGCCACGCTGAAGGGGCGCGGAGACGTCAGCAGCGTCGAGATCACACCCGCGGGCCTCCGCGTAGTGGCGGCCAGTTCCGAGGGCCTGCTGCCCGATCTCGTCCAGGCCGCCGCGCGCTTTGGCCTTCGCGACCTCGAAATCACCGAGCCGAGCCTCGAAACGGTCTTCATTCAACTCACAGGGAGGGACTTACGTGAGTAGCTTAGAAGCAGGGAATAGGGAACAGGGAATAGGGAATAAGGACTCAGCCCGATTCGGTTCGGGGATCTTTCTGAAGTCGTTTCTAGGCTTGTTCCTGCGCGACATGCGCGTGCTTTCTCGCGAGATTGCTCCTTTTATGCTCCGCGTTGGCATGCAGCCGCTGCTTTTCCTCTTTGTATTCACCTTTATCCTGCCTCGCATGGCCGGCGGAAACCCCCTTGCATCCGGCGCGGGTGCGAACTTCGGCACCATCATTCTTCCCGGATTGATGGCCGTAGCCATCATGTTCTCGGGGATCGCCGCCGTCGCCCTGCCCCTTTCTTCCGAGTTCGGCATCACTCGCGAAATTGACGACCGCGTCATGTGTCCGCTCCCATTGTGGGCCGTGGCGCTTGAAAAAGTATGCTTCAGCGCGATGCAAAGCATGGTGGCCGCCCTGCTGGTCATTCCCATGGCCTACTACATACCAGCCGTTCCGGTAAAGGCGGACATACACAACTGGTTTCTGTTTCCGCTGGTGCTTGTAATGTCCTGCTTGCTGGCCGGGTCGCTCGGCCTGGTTATCGGATCCACCGTCAATCCGAAACAGATCGGCCTGGTCTTTTCCATCATCGTGGTGCCTATCACCTTCCTGGGCTGCGTCTACTACCCCTGGGCCAACCTGGGAAAGATTCCCTGGCTGCAATATGGGGTGCTTTTCAACCCCATCGTCTACATGAGTGAGGGTCTGCGCGCCTCCGTCACGCCCCAGGTTCCGCACATGCCGTGGTGGGGAATTCTGATAGCGCTGACGTTTTTCACCGCCGCGCTGGGCCGCTGGGGCCTGAAGGGCTTTCTGGGAAGAGTGCTTTCGTAGCGCCCGCTTCTGTTTTCTTCCGGGCACAGTCGATAGAATGGATTCAGGGATTTTCTCCATGCGGAGCCTGCCCTTCCGGATTCTCGCGTCGATCGCTGCGCCAGCCCTGCTGCTAATCGCGGGTTGCGGCGGCGGACGTGTGACCGCCAACCCCTCCAACGCTACCTTCTACATCTCCCCCGGAACCGGTGTCATCGACACCAACTGCACCGGTTGCAATGCGACGAATGCGCAGGGCGCAACCGTAGAGCAGCTTAAAGCCACACTCACCATAGGAGGCGCGGCAAACGTCACCTGGTCGGTTTCCGGCGGTGACGCCAATAGCGGGCCGGGCACCATTACCTCCACTGGCGAGTACACTCCGCCCACCTATCTCACCGCCGACCATGTGGATGTCGTGGTTACGGCGACGCTGAACTCCCTCACCGGCGATCAAACAAAGGCGACCGCGGTATTTACGGTAACGCCGGGATTTCTGCAGCCCCTTAACCCCGAGAATTTGGCCCTGGGCGCCGATGGCCAGGTTACCATCACCGGATTTCTGGCTGAGGCGGGCGGCGACCAAGGCATCGCCTTCTCACTGGCGAGCTCCGCTACGGGCTCATCGGGCGGTCAGGGCTCGCTGGGCCCCATTAACTGCCAGCGCAGCGCGCAGGTCTTTACATCGTGTTCAGTCACGTATTCAGCGCCTCCCTCTGTGTCATCCGCCGCTGCAACGTATATTGTGGCCACGGCAGGCTATTCATCCTCACG
>CAYWMR010000220.1:0-8027 GCA_964458965.1 uncultured Occallatibacter sp.
TCTGAGCCATGCGTGTCTTCCGTTCCACCACATCCGCGTGGTACCCGAAGAGGGATTCGAACCCTCACGCTCAAATGAGCACAGCGACCTCAACGCTGCGTGTCTCCCATTCCACCATCCGGGTATAACTCCTGAAGGCATAACTCGCCTATGACGACTTTGCATGTCGCCGCTTCGAGCTCATAGTTATAAGCTCGTGGTGCGGGATGTAGGACTCGAACCTACACGTCCGAAGACACTCGATCTTAAGTCGAGCGCGGCTTCCATTTCGCCAATCCCGCAAAAACTAAAAGCCCCCCGATTTCTCGGAGGGCTTCGAATCTGACCAATCCAATGGCGTCAGCGCACGAAGCCTCCCCGCTCCAGCAGATAGCTGAACGATGAGAGACGATCCGAGTTGAGTAACATGACACGCATTGGTTTCAATCCTTCACTTATTAAATACCACGATTCAATTACTAATGCAAGTTGCGTGAAGTTCTTTGGAGATTGGAACTCCTGTTCATTGGAGGTCTGACGCAACTCGGTCAGGGAAACCTGGACGCACCAGCTTTAGCGGCGAAGACTTCGGGGACGCGAAGAGATATGCGTAGAATCTCTCCGAAGTAAAGAATTCTCCCATCGACCGCCCCTCCGTCGGTTCCCAACCGATTTCCCACTTTAGAGTTGTGAAATTCCGCTCATCGGCAGTTTCCCGGATTCCGGTGCGATTCACTCGAATGAAATCAGCCGCTCCAGTCCAATGCAATCGGCAACGAATCGTAATTACACAGGTCGCGGTTGTGCCAATGAGCAGTTGCTGACCGGGTCTCGATGCGGCGCACACTGTGATCCCGGGTTGAATCTCGGGTTGGAGCAATCAGTGAAATCTCTGTAGGCTATTGATAAATATGGTAGGCACGACTGGACTCGAACCAGCGACCTCTTCCGTGTCAAATGGAAGAGGAATCGCAACCCGTTGATTCTAAAGCGCACTGATGGCTCAGAAAGCGTACAAAAGCACCCAAAATGAGGCTTCAGCACCCTAATCGAACACTAAATTTCTGAAGAAAGAAGAGGTCAAAGCGGGCCGTCTAATCTGCCGTTGCGACACAAGGCGCACTCTTCAGTAAATGGGAAATGGCGGCACATTCGAGTGAGAATGAGAAGCAGCTACCCTGTCCCGGCCTGCTCTCGACGGTCAACTGCGTTCCATGGCGCTCAGCAATCCACTTCGCCAACGCCAGGCCGAGGCCGGAACCGCGCGGAGCCAAATTCGAGGTTTGTGCGGCGCGATAGAAGCGGTCAAAGATCCGGGGCATGTCCTCCTCGGGGATTCCGACGCCAGTGTCGCGAACCGAGAATACAACGCGCGATCCGGAGAGAGCAGCAGCTAATGTGACCGATCCTCCCGCGGGGGTGAATTTCGCTGCATTCTCCAACAGGATAGACAACAGCCGTTGGAGTCCGTTTGCATCTCCCAGCAAAGCGAGTCCGTCGCGGGGCGTTTCAATGTGAAATTCGAGCAGTGCGCGCTGCATCGCCGGTACCCAAATCCGATGAACGCTTTGGAACAGTTCAAGTACCTCAATGGGGGCCATGCTCATAGCTTCTGCGCCTCCGTCGGCGCGTGCCAGCGACAGCAGGTTTTCAACCACATTTGTCATGCGCACAGCTTCTTCATTCAGCCGCATCAGTGTCTCGCGATATTCGTCCGCGCTTCGCGGCCGAAAAAGAGCCACATCGATTTCGGTGCGAAGCAACGAGATGGGCGTCCGCAACTCGTGAGAAGCGTTTCCCGTGAATGCGCGCACGCTGGCGAATGCCTTGTCAATGCGTTCGAGCATCTGATTGAGTGTCTTCGAGAGATCGGAGATTTCGTCCGCGGCATTGGGCACTGGCAGCCGCGTATCCAAATTGCGGTCGTTGATGAGACGAGCCTGTTCTGCAAGTGCGGCCACCGGCTTCAGGGCTTTGCGGCTCATCAGGTGCCCGCCAAGCGCGGCCAGCAGAATGACCACCGGCGTCAGCAAGAATAAATCGGCTTGAAACGAGGTGAGCAAGGCCATCGATTTGTTGAGCGCAATGCCGGTCTGCACCGAATAACGCCGCCCCCGCAGCATGATGGAGTAAGCAAGAATCCGGACATAGCGGGAGCCTTGATGAAACTCCGCTTGAATGCCTACAGGTGGAATGCGATCGGGCGCGGGAAGTTGCGGATTCTGAAGGACCATGCGCCTGGAGCGAAAGATCCAGTTCCCATCCTGATCCCGGATCTGCAAATATTTGCCATCGTCTTTGAATTCATAAATGGCGGTGAAATCCTTTTTCAGAGCTTCCAAGCTTTGATTAGGGTCTTCATGGATCAGCACCTCTTGTACATCCTCGGCGCGTTCCTGCAGTTCGTGATATTCGGTAGCATCCACGCTGCGGCGCAAGATCCAAAAGCTGGTGAGGCTTAGCAAAATGGCCGCGGAAGCGAACATTGCGAAATACCAGAGCGAGAGCCGGACGCGAATTGGGAGAGCTTTCATTGCGATATGCTCCCTGTGCCGGCTGGCTGAATCTTCAGAACATAGCCTGCTCCGCGCACGGTGCGAATGAGTTTGTGCTTGAAAGGCGCGTCAATCTTACGCCGGACAGCGCTCACTAAAACATCCAGTGCGCCGGGGCCGACATTGGGATCGGAGCCCCAGATACTTTCACTGAGCGCTTCGCGCGAGACGCAGCCTCCAGCGCTGCGAGCCAGCCGTCCGAGAAGCGCGAATTCTGTGCGCGTCAAATCTATGCTGGCATTGCCTCGCGTGACTGAGTGGCGCATAGGGTCGACCACCAGATCGCCGGCTTCGATTTTGATTGCCGATTGATCTCGATGTGGGCGCGTAATGGATTGCAGCCGCGCAACCAATTCGGGAAATGAGAAGGGCTTGGTCATGTAATCGTCCGCACCAAGCTCGAGTCCGCGAATGATATCGTCTTCGGCGTCGCGCGCTGTCAGCATCAGTATTGGTGTTGCGTTGTTGAGTTTACGCAGCGCCTGCGCAACAGAATAGCCGTTACGGCGGGGCAGGCCGATATCGAGGACAATAGCGTTGAATTCGTGCGCCAGCGCGATCTCCAGGCCAGCTTCGCCATCGACCGCGGTCATCACTGTGTAGCCAGATTCGTAGAGTCCCTTGCGCAACAACTCCAGCATGCGCAGTTCGTCTTCGATGATGAGAATGCGCATCCGGCCTCCTCTGCGCTTGGTCGGACCAACTCCCGATTGAATGGCAGCGCAATACATTAATTTCAGCACATCTTTGTGTGGCAGCCCACACCGGGTTGCTAAACGTAGAGAAAATTCACAATTCACATGTGATGGCGCGCACACGTCTTCCAACCTTAGAAAGTTTTCATCGGATCGTTAACAAGTCTTTAACGAATCTGCCTAGGTTCGAGAATGTAGCGAGCCGGAGACGTGGCGTGTAGTTGAGCGGGATTTCCGGCTATGCAAGGAGACCATATGAGACGCTTGCCATTCCTAATGTCCATACTGCTGGCCCTGTCACTGCCTGTCCTAGGCCAGGTAACCAAGGGTGCCATCTCCGGACGTGTCACTGACGCATCCGGCGCTATTATTCAGAAAGCAGCCGTTCAATTGACCTCGTCAGGATTGTCGACGACCTCCGATGCGCTGGGCGAGTACATCCTTCCGATTCTTTCCCCCGGCACCTATAGTTTGACATTTAGCAGCACAGGTTTCTCTTCCACGACGAAGAGCGTTACGGTCGCTGCCGGGCAAACGGTGCATGCGGATGTAACTTTAACGGTTGCCCCTGGAAACACGGAAGTAGTGGTCACGGCGGAGAGCGGAAAGAATGAGGTTGAGGCGATCAACCAGGTGATCAACGCGCCGAACATTCTCCAGGTGATGCCGGAAACGCAGATTCTATCTCTTCCCAATGCAAACGTCGCGGACGCGATCGGGCGAATGCCGGGCGTTACGCTGCAACGCGACGAGGGTGAAGGAGTTTACGTGCAGGTTCGCGGCTTGGACCCGCGCATGACTAATGTGACCATCGACGGTGTCACCGTCCCTTCTCCCGAGGCAGCCATCCGGCAGGTTAACCTGGCCACCATTCCCTCCGACATGATCCAGTCGATCGAATTGAACAAGACACTGTCGGCCAACCAGGATGCGGACGGAATTGGAGGATCGGTCAACCTGGTGACGAAGATGGCCGGTGAACGGCCGACCTTCAACATTGAGACGACGATGGGGGAGACCCCAATTACAAATACGCGCTACATAGGCAAGGTGGGCCTGACGCTTGGCCAGCGCTTTGGCGCAAACAAGCGCTGGGGCGTGATTATGGGCGCGGGGTACGACTACAACGGGCGCGGCATCAACGATATTGAACCTGCTCCGGATATCAATCCCGACGGAAGCGCTACTCCGTATTATGACGGCGTAACGCTGCGCGATTATCGCTATCAGCGGCTGCGCTGGGGCGGGACGATGGGCGCCGATTACAAGCTGAGCGATCGCTCCAGCCTGTCTGCGCACTTCCTGCTTTCGGACTTCAAGGACTGGGGCGACAAGTGGTACTACGGCATCAACACTCTCGACAAGCCCAAGTACTACGAGTCAAGCCGCAAACCGGACTTCGCTATCGGGAGTCTGTCCATTGGCGGCAACCACATTCTCAATAAGGCGTGGATAACCTGGGGCTCGTCAGTCTCGCGCTCTCGCGAATTGAACGCCGCAGGGAACCCTGAAGTCAAGTGGTCCACCGCCAAGGCCTTGAAGAAATTCGATTCCGCGAACTGCAACTATACTGGTACCGCCGCCAAGAGCGTTTATCTCCCTACCTGGTCTCCGAGCTGCATGCAGCCCAACTCCAACGCCGCCGATGACACCTTCACACTCTCGAATTACACCATGAGCGAATTCATCACCACTACCGGCCAAGCGGTTCAGTTGAACCTGCAAGAGTGGGCCAGCATGGGTACGAACTACCACTTTGGGAAGCTACCGGCGACGCTTGAATTTGGCGGAGAGTTCCGGAACAATCACAAGTTTCAAAATGCCTATACTCCGAGCTGGGACTACAACGGTCCCCAGACGGCCAGCGATATCAATGCCACCGCGGATCAATTCGAAGACGGCTATGTCGATCCTCACTACTACAGCGGCAACTACCACATGGGACCGACCACCAGCTTCGACACTCTGACGAAGTTTTTTGACAACAATCCCAATCAGTTTTCGCTGGATGTCAACGACACCCACTTCAGCTCCGACCCTGCGAACTTCAACCTGGTGGAGCGCGTTGGCGCAGGTTACATCATGAATACTATTAACTCGAACCGGCTCCGCCTCCAGATGGGCCTCCGCATTGAGGGAACCACGCTGCGCACTCTCGGATATGTGCCCAATCAAGATGCAAACCAGAACTGGATCTCCGATACCACCGTCAATTCCAACAATACCTACTGGGACCCGCTTCCAAGCGTTCAGGCTCGCTACGCCTTCACTAACGACACCAACCTTCGGGCCGTCTATGCGCGGGGCATCTCGCGCCCGAACCCGTACGACATCATTCCTTACGTAAGCATCAACGACGGCGGGAACCCTGCGATTTCAGTCGGCAACCCCAACTTGCTCCCGACACATGCCAACGACTTTGATGTTTTGCTGGAACACCAGATCCGGTCCCTGGGCCTGTTTGAGGCGGGCTATTTCTACAAGCAGCTCAGCAATCCGATCTTTGCGGATTACACTTCGATTCCTTCGACCTCTCCGTATTACGGCATTTCCGGAAGCGCGGTTGATATTCAACAGCAGAACGTAAACGGCTCTGGAGCTCACGTATCTGGTTTGGAGGTTGCCTACCAGCAGCACTTTTCCATGCTTCCGGGCGGGTTTAGTGGCCTGGGGATCAATGCGAACTACACCTTCACCGGCTCGAATACAGAAGGCATTCCGGGGCGAACCGATACACCCGCGCTAGTGGGACAAGCGAAGAATTCCTACAACGTCCAACCCTCATTCGAATACAAGCGCTACTCGGCCCACCTCGGGGTCAGCTACAACGGCGCCAACATCTATGCTTACCAGTACGTCAACAGTTTGCCGACGGGCAGCGGCGAAAACTCCCCCGGACCCATAGACGGACCTTGGGGCGACAATTACTTTTATCCGCACACGCAGATCGACGCGCAGGTCGGCATGCGCCTTTATCAAGGGCTTCATTTGGAACTCAACGGCCTAAATCTGAACAATGAGGTCTTTGGATTCTACAACGGGAGCCCCGAGTATATGACGCAACGCGAGTATTACAAGCCTACATACTCTGCAAGCCTGCGCTGGAACTTGAGCCGCGAGAAATAAATCAAAGCGGGCGTCGAGGACTTGCCCTCGACGCCCGCACATCCTGCTTTCGATTTGGAAAAGGGACAATGCGGACACTTGCAGTGTTTTTTCTTCTTGCAGTTTCTCTTGCGGCAAGCAAACAAACCTCACCTTCACTGCCGCTCAGCACGACGATTCCATTGCCAGGCGTTACCGGCAAGTTTGATCACTTCGCCATTGACCTCCCTGGCCATCGTCTGTTCGCCGCGGCAACCGGCAATCACTCTGTAGAAGTCATCGACTTGAAAACGGGAACAGTTGCGCAGAGTATCACAGGGCTTGGCAAGCCGCATGGCCTCGCCTGGGTTGGTGATACAAGGAGCCTGTATGTCGCCGATGGTTCGCTTGGTGAACTCAGGGTATACAAGGGCACTCCGCTCAAGCTGGCCGGTTCGATCAAACTTTCAGACGATGCCGACGACATGGTCTTCGACGACGCGCATCATCTGCTTTATGTGGGTCACGGCGGCGCAAGCGCAGCGGCTCCCGGCAAAGTGACCGTGGTGGATTCTGCGAGCTTCACTGTGATTGCGAACCTTCCTGTCGCAGCTCATCCTGAGGCATTGGATCTGGATGTGAGCGGACGCCGCATCTTTGCAAACATTGCGGACGCAAGCGAGGTCGCCGTGATTGACGGCACAACCAACACGATTGCTGCGCACTGGAAGTTGACTGGCGCGGCGGATAATGTGCCGATGGCCTATGACGGCGGACACCACAAGCTGTATGTGGCCTGCAGGACTCCCGCAACGCTGATCGAATTAGATGGCGCTTCAGGCACGGAGCTTTCGCGCGCATCGACGGGCGAGGGCGCAGACGATCTGTTCTACGACGCGAAGCTCGGCCGTGTGTACGTGATCAGCGGAGCCGGTGAGGTGGACACATTCGATGTTAACGGGACAACCATCAAGGCGGTCGGAGTGACGCGCACCTCACCAGGCGCAAAGACAGCCTTGTTCGTTCCATCGCAAAGCGCGCTCTATGTGGGTGTTCCACCAACTGGCTCGAAACCCGCGGAGATTCGTATCTACTCCACTTCAGTTTCGAAGGGCGGCAAATGACAAATTGGTGTGCGAACTGCGTCGGATTTGGAGGCTTGTCGCTCTTTCTCGCGGTGGCGACTTTGTCGACGGCGCAGAGTTTGCCGCAGAGTTCTGTGGCAAAGAGTGGAAACGCGAGCAAGTTGAAATATGTGGTGATCGTAAGCCGCCACGGCGTGCGTTCGCCAACCGGCAAGACGGATCAGTTGAATCAGTACTCCGTCAAGCCATGGCCTGCGTGGACCGTTCCGCCGGGCTACCTCACACAACACGGCGCGAAGCTGATGACTTTGTTCGGCGCGTACGACCGCGAGCTGTTCGCCAAAGAGGGCTTGTTTGGCGGCGACGGCTGCGCCGATGCGAAGCTCATATCAATTGTGGCTGACTCGGATCAGCGTACGCGGGAGACGGGAAAGGCGCTGGCTGCTGGTATGTTTCCGGGCTGCAACGCCCCAGTGCGAGCACTCCCGGAAGGCACGCCCGACCCGCTTTTTCATTCGCTGGAGGCCGGCATCGGGCATCCCGACAAAGCGCTTGCGGCGGCAGGGGTCTCTGGACGCATCGGCGGCAATCCGGCAGGCTTGGCAGATGCGTATCGTCCGCAACTCAGC
>CAYWMR010000221.1:0-8026 GCA_964458965.1 uncultured Occallatibacter sp.
GCGCACCAGCGTGGGCCTTTACCGACGGGCGGTTGAGGCAGAGGCCGCAGGACTGCGCATCGATTTCACGGAAGGCTGGGCACGGCACCCGCTGCTGGCCGACGCCTTTGCGGAGCGACTCCGACCACTTTTGAGCAAACTCAGCGCAGAGGTGGGCGCGCCGGTTCCGGTCCTGTTCACTGCTCACAGCGTGCCCACACGCACCGTGCAGCCGCCAACCGGCGACAGCGCCGCGGGGCAGCCACGGCTATGGCCGGGCGAGGGCGCAGACCCCTATGCAGAGGAAGCGCGGCATACTGCCGAGCTGGTGGCCGAGCGCGTGCCGGAGATTCCGCGCTGGCGGTTCGCTTTCCAGAGCCAGGGCGCGAGCGGCGGACCGTGGATAGGGCCGAGCGTCGAGGAGACCCTGGAATCCATGGCAAGCGAGGGCGAAAGAACCGTCATTCTCCAGCCCATCGGGTTTCTTTGCGACCACGTTGAAATTCTTTTCGACGTTGACATCCTGTTCCATGGAATTGCCGTCAAACTTGGTATCCGATTGGAGCGTCCCGAGTCATTGAATGCCTCCTCCACTCTTGCCAGGGCGATTGCGCAACTGGCGAAACAGGGATTGGGAAGGCTGAAGGGTTGAGAGGTTTGCGCACAGGATAGGTGTTATGATTCGGTGTGGCAAAGTTACATGCTGTCCAATAAGTCACCATCGTGCCGAATCTCTGCCGGAGTTAGTTTCAGAGTTAGTTGGAATCCGATAAATCGATATAGGATGACTGGTTGCAGGTTGAAACGCCAAGTTGAATTCGCTTGATGGATTGGGCCGGGGCGCCGCATTGGGGTGTGGCCCTCGCGTAGAGAAATGTAAGACTGTTTTGGCTGCCGGGGAAGGCAAGTTAGGGGGCGTCGGTGCCGGAAATTTCATCGGGGGATGCGGAAGAAGGATCGAAGACCACTTGTCCGCAATGTAAGTGCACTTTGCGAAGACTGCATCGAGAAGGCTTTCTGCAAAAGAAAATATACACTTTGTTCGGTTACTATCCCTGGGAATGTCCCCTGTGCAGGATTCCAATACTGCTTCGCCAGCAACGCAGGCACAGGACCGCTTCCATGCGCGAGTCGAGCGCCGATTAAGCCCTTCTCAATGTTGATCAGATTTCTAAGAGTGTGATGGACCGATTTGATTGCGATCGCTAAGAGTGAAACAGGTTCCTGACCAGGAACAGCAGATTCGCTGGCCGCTCGGCGAGCCGGCGCATGAAGTAGGCGTACCACCGGCTGCCGAACGGAACGTAGACGCGGACGTTATATCCCTCATTCACGAGTTGCCGCTGCAGGTCACGCCGAATCCCATAAAGCATTTGGAACTCGAACCGGCTGCGGTCGATGTCATGTTCGGTTGCGTAAGCTTTGGCTGCGGCGATCATGGTTTCGTCGTGTGTGGCTAGGCCGTGATAAACGGGACTGTCGAGCAGCATTTTGCTGAGCCGGACGAAGTTCGTGTCCACGTCGAGCTTGCGCGGGAATGCAACCTCGGCAGGTTCGTTGTATGCGCCCTTGCATAGCCGCACGCGGATACCGTCGGCGACCAGTTGTTCGATGTCGGACCGGGAGCGGTAAAGGTATGCCTGAATTACGACTCCAATCGATCCGCGCAATTCCGGCAGCGCATGAACACGCCGCACGATGTCCAGTGTGACCTGGGTCAGCGACGAATCTTCCATATCGATGCGGAGGAAGCTGCCCATCTCCTTCGCATGCCGGGCGAGACCCTCGGTTATGTCGTAGGCAAGCTGGGGTGACAATTGAAGGCCCATCTGGGTGAGCTTGACGCTGATGTTAGCGTTCAACTTCTGGGCGGCGACCGCTTCCAGAATCTGATGGTAAGTCTGGGCTGCTTCGCGCGCTTCAAGCTCTGAGGTAACATCCTCACCAAGCGAATCGAGGGTTACGCTCATGCCCTGGTTGTTTACCGAATGGGTTGCGAGCAGGGCGTCGCCGATATGCGTGCCGGCCACGAAGCGCGAACTCAAGCGCCGGCCTACTCGGGAGTGTTCGCACCAGCGGCGCAACGAGCGATTTTTCGACAGCGCAATAAAAGCCGAGCGCAGTAGGGGCATGTTCGAGTCCTGGCGGCCAGGGTCCTGAATGGCGCTTAACTGCCGTACAGTCTAGTTTCTCATAGCAGGCTCGTGAAAATCGCTTTTGCGAACTTTGCTTTAGTCATGCACCCCCCGCGCAACCTTACTATTTCACCTTGTAGACCGCGCTTCCATGTGCGGGCAGAGTTACGCTGATCTCTTTCGATTCCTTCCCGCTGCTATCGCTCCATAGGTCCTGGGCCTGATGCTTTCCACCATCGAGACCAAGCTGTTTCCAGGTGGCGTGGAGAGTAACTGGCTTATCGTCGAGATTGAAGAATGCAAAGAACTCGGCATAGTTTCTTGCTCCCGGAGCGTCGATGGTACCGCGCCAGACTCTTGCATTCTCATAACCAGCGCCCAAACTCGCCGCATCCACCGGATGGCTGTAAGTTACATTCTGGTTCATGAAAAGGATCGACTGGTTGGTTATCAGGCGCCGCGTAAACTTATCGAGCCTGGTCAAGTTAGTGCCGAGAATCAGCGGCGACCGGGCAATTGCCCACAGAGTAAACTCGGTTCGCTCCTCATCCGGAGTCTCGCGGGACTGGCGTGGCTCTCCCCATCCCGGATGGGGCGTCAGCGACCCGATGGGCAGCATGTCCTGGTCAGGCCAGTTTCCGGGCCGGACATAGGGGACCCACTTGGCCAGCCGGTCAAACGCATCCCGCACGCCAAACGGAAACTCGCCGTCCTGCGGCTTATGAGGGAAGGTCCACGAGTCCCAATGGTCGTCGGCAATTCGCCACATCTGCGCATACTCGGCCACTTCGGCGCCATGCTCAAGCTGGGTGGGGCCAGGGGATAGGCTGAGCACGATGGGGCGTCCTGTCTTCCGGATGGCCTCTGCAATCTGGCGAATTTCCGTAGGCCTGTACGGATGGTCGCTGATGCAGTCGACCTTGATGTAATCCAGTCCCCAGGCGGCATACTCCTTCAACATGGAATCGTAATAAGCCTGACCGGCGGGGGTGTCGCTTACCCCCCAGTTGCCCTCGTCCCAGGGGCAACTGTCTGCGGTATCCGCTGCGTCTGCCGCGTGAAACGCCGAACCGGCGATGGGCAGGTTGTCCTTGACCACCTGGCGAGGAATCCCGCGCACAATATGAATCCCGAACTTGAGGCCCTGTGCATGAACCCAATCTGCCAGCGGCTTGAAACCCGCCCCACCCGCCGAAGAGGGGAACCTGGTCACAACTGGAATCAGAATCCCATTCCCGTCCCAAAGGTATTTCCGCTCTAACAGATTCGCGCCGAAGGGATTTGCCATGTACCACCCCTCGTCGATAACCGCATACTTCCAGCCGAACTGCTCAATCCCGGCAAGCACCTTGACGTTTGCGCGGAAGTCGGCCTCATCGATGGTAAGGCCGTAGGCGTCCCAACTGTTCCAGCCCAGCGGCGGGGTTGGAGCAGGACTCTGTGCGTTCAAAACGGTTCCAGCGGAGAAGGCAAATACGGATGCGAAAAGAATAGCGGCGAAGGAAACCCTGTGCCTGGTCATGCCGAAACGTATACCACATCGGACGTGGTGCCCGCACTGTTTCGTGCCTCTCAAGAATCGCTGAAGGCGACATTGAGGCACCAGCGAGCGGGTTGGATCGCCACGAAGTAATTTGAAAATCACCTCGAAATCACATCTAGACAATTGCATTTGCTGCCGGCGCAAATCAAAGTTGCGACAGTTGACAGATGGCCCTCCCCCGAAACTCAGGAACGTCTGGCGGCGAAAAACTCTCGATCTGGAAAGTGAGCATCTCGATGACAAACTGGACAGCTAACACGAACATGAGTGCAATCGCTCGCCGGTTCCTATTCAAGGCCGCGGTGTGCGGATTGCTTGCATCAACAGCCACGGCGGCAAGAGCCCAGTTCAGCGCAACCCAAGGGTCTTTGTGCGGTTGCGATCGCGAGGTTGAAGGAATAGCGGCCGGCATAGTAGCGGGCGCAGCGGTAATCACCGTGGTGGCCATTCTTGAAGTTCGCCACCATAACTCTGTTGCCGGGTGCACAGTTTCCAGCCCCAACGGCATTGACCTGCACACGGAAAGCGGACGGGACATTTTGCTGCTTGGAGCCACCGCGGGCATCAAGGCCGGCGAGCGGGTGAAGGTAAGCGGCTCGCGCAAGAAGAAGGTGGACGGGATCACCGACAGGGAATCCTTCGTCGTAAACAAGGTGACAAAGGACTATGGCTCCTGCATGGCAGCGCCCGCGACGCCATAGGCCGTGGCCGGAATTGGGCTTTGGCTGTATTCAATCTCAACCGTTGTTCGTTAACTCACACAGGAGGATCAAAGGACATGAAATTCTCACGCATGATTCGAGTTACGGCGATGCTGCTGATTCCGGCAGTGTTTTACAACAGCCCTGCCTTTGCGGCAAAGAAGCCGGTGGATCCGGCGGCTATGAAAGCAAAGGTTGAGATGCGCGGCGTTGGTAACGGAGTTAAGGTTACGTTTGCCGATAACACCGAGGTCAATGGACTGATTATCAGCATTGGCGACCAAGGCTTTTCCGTGAAGACTAAACGCGCGGACCAGCCGCAGGAGATTCAGTACGCGCAATTGACCGGGGTTTACAAGGACAAGGCATCGACGGGCGAGAAAGTTGGCATCGTTGTTGCGGTTGCCGGGGTTGCGATTGTAATTACGGTCCTGGTTTTCGCTCACTTGTTCCGCACCAGTTTTCCGAAGACGATTCCGATTTAAATCACATTTAAATCACATCCAGACAATTGCTTTCTCTATCAGCACAAAGCAAAGTTGCAACAGTTGATCGGTGGTAACTCACTTATCGAAGTAAGTCCGCCGGTCAAAGATTCTCGAATTGGAAAGTGAGATGAGCCATGACGAAGATGACAAAGCTTACGACAACGACTCGCCGCATCCTGGCAATCGTTACCCTCTGCGCATTGCTGATGACGGCAACGGAGTCATCGAGGGCGCAGGCAACCCCCCACGCATTTCTCGATGGCGCCGGGTCGAATGCCAAAAGCAGCCTGATCATCGCGGCGCTGGTTACCGCTGTGGCTCTCATAGGTCTGGGAGTTTACTTCGCCGCGCGCCATGGGCACACCATGCAAGGCTGCGTGGAACATAGCCCGGACGGCCTGAAACTGCATACGAACGACGGACGAAGCTTTCTGCTGCTGGGAGACACCACCGGCATACAGGCAGGCGACCGCGTGAAGGTAAGAGGCTCGAGGCACGAGAAGCTGGATGGCGTTTCCGAACGGCCAAGCTTTGTAGTGGAGACGCTGGACAAGGATTACGGGTCTTGCACAGTTACACCGTCGCATTCCTGATGCTGGAGCATGTTTCAAACATGGCCGCCGCAGCAAGATGGGTCGTCCCGCAGGGGTTAAAACCCCTTGTCATTCTGGCGCTTTTCGGCACGACTGAAGTCGTGCCCTGATACAAAGCAGGTTTTTGAAACACGCTGTATGTGTGCAGCACGAAGCTCGCTCAATTGGACATAACTCATCGCATCCCGATTCAAGGAGGTCGAACGGTCATGAGATTTTCAAGCGTAGTTCGAATTGCGGCGATTCTTTTGATTCCCGCACTGTTGAGTAACAACGAAGCATTCGCGTCCAGGAAACCCGTAGATCCGGTAGTTACAAGAGCAAAGGTGCAGGGTCGCGGAGTGGGCCAGGGGATTCGCGTGACGCTGGCCGACAAGACTGAAGTCAAGGGGCTGATTGTGCGCATTGGCGACCAAAGCTTTGCAGTGAAGCAGAAGGACGCCGAGAAGCCTGTGGACGTTGAGTACGCGCAGGTCGCCACCGTACATAACCAGAAGATGAGCACAGGCCAGAAGGTGGGCATTGGTGTTGCCATCTTCGGGTCGGCCGTGATCGTCACTGCCGCAGTCATCGGAATAGAGTTCTGCCGCTCCTGGGGTTGTGGGAATTGATTGAGCCCGCTGGCATGCGCGATGTGATTGTGGGCGGGTCCGATCCCAGGTCTCAAAGTCGAGACCTGGGGCACCCGCATTGTTCAGAGCGAAGCGGTGAGCGCGTCAGCTTAGCAATTTGATCTCGCTGGACGTGCCGCCGGCTGCCGGAATGTAACCCTTCAGCGTGTAATCCATCACCATTCGGTCGGCATTGAATCGCCAGCCCAGCGTGCGGATGGTCCGCTTCATGCGACGGATCCAGCCTCTCGGCAGGCCGTCCCGGTCGCGGCTATAGTAGAGCGGGATCAACTCGTCGCGAAGCACGCGATACAGGTCTTCGCCGTCGCGGGTGTCGTGGATATCGAAGTTCGAATGAGTTCTGCCGCCGCCGATGGCGAAGCCGTTCAGCCCGTCGTATGCTTCGGCCCACCAGCCATCGAGGACCGAGAGGTTCAGCCCTCCATTGAGGACGACTTTTTGTCCGCTGGTTCCAGATGCCTCGAGGGGCCTGCGCGGATTGTTGAGCCACACGTCCACGCCTTGCACCAGATGCCGGCCAACATTAATGTCGTAGTCTTCCACGAAGACGAACTTGTCGGCGAATTTGGGATTGCGCATCATTTCAGCAATTTGCTGCAGAACTCTTTTGCCCGGTTCGTCGTGTGGGTGAGCCTTGCCCGCAAAGACGAATTGCACCGGCCGCTTGGGATCGTTGACCATGGCGGCGAGTCTCTGGATATCCGCCAGAACCAGATTCGCGCGCTTGTAAGTGGCAAAGCGCCGCGCGAAGCCGATGGTAAGCGCATCTGGCGACAGCACCTTGCCCAGTTTGCTGAGGATTTCCTGCGGCTCTTTCCGCCGTTCCGCCTGCTCGCGCGCCCGCCGCCGAACAAATTCCAGCATCTGCGATTTCAAGCTCAGGTGCGTCTCCCAAAGCTCGCCATCGTCCACAGTTTCAATCGCCTCCCAGGTCTTTGCGGTACCGCTGTGGTTCTGCCATCCGACTCCCAGATGGCGATCGTAAAGCCGGCCCATTTGCGGCGCCAGCCACGACGGAACGTGTACGCCATTTGTGATGTGGCCGATGGGCACGGCGTCTTCGGGCTTGCCGGGATAAAGACACTTCCACATGGCCCGCGACACCTCGCCATGCAGCGAAGATACCGCGTTAACGCGACGCGAAAGCTTGAGCCCCAGCACCGTCATGCAGAATTGTTCTCCATGGTCGGTTGGGTACTCGCGGCCAAAGCCCATAAGGTTATCGTGCGAGATTCCCAGTTGATCGCGCAGCGGTCCCAGGTGCTCCTCGATCAGGTCCTTGTTGAAGCGGTCGTGCCCCGCCGGCACAGGCGTATGGGTGGTAAAGAGCACCTCTCGCGGAATCTGGCTTGCGGCGGTGTTGAAGTCTATTCCTTCTTCCTGCATGCGGTTGCGAATAGCCTCGAACACCGCAAATCCGCTATGGCCTTCGTTGAGGTGAAGCACGCCGGGAGATATGCCCATGGCCTTGAGCGCGCGAAAACCTCCCACTCCGAGCAGCAACTCCTGGCGAATGCGTGTTCGCGCGTCTCCACCGTACAGGCGCGATGTGGTTTCCAGATCCTCCGGCGCATTTCCAGCCACGTTCGAGTCGAGCAGCAGCAAGTCGCAACGGCCTACCTTGACGCGCCACACCTTGGCGCGAATGGCGCTGCCGCGGGTTTGAATCTCGACTACCACCGGCTCGCCGTTTTGTCCGATGGCCGGCTGCATGGGCAGTTGATTCACATCCGTCTGCAGGTACTCCTCGCACTGCCATCCACTCTGATTGAGGCGCTGAAGAAAGTATCCCTGGCCATAAAACAAGCCGATGCCGACGAGCGGAATATCGAGGTCGGAGGCGCTTTTGATGTGGTCGCCCGCCAGCACACCGAGGCCGCCCGAATAGATGGGCAGCGATTCGTGAAGGCCGAACTCGGCGGAAAAATAGGCGACCGGACGGGGCCGCAGCACGC
>CAYWMR010000222.1:0-8018 GCA_964458965.1 uncultured Occallatibacter sp.
AGCTCAGCGGTCCTGAAGCCTGCCCGCCGCCCGACAGCGTCTCCATCGATCCGCGTATCGACGACAGGTTCGTGCCCGTTCCCGAACCCCACTTGAACAGCATCCCCTCGGTCTTGGCCAGCGTCAGAATCGAGTCCAGCGAGTCGTCCACGGAATTGATAAAGCACGCCGAGCACTGCGGGTTCCTGTATCCCGTAGCCGAGTACTTCACCCCGCCGGTCGCCGCATCCCAGTGCCAGTTCTGCCCGTCGGAGTCCGGCTCTAGCCGATCGCAACCCACGTTGAACCATACCGGCGAGTTGAAGGCCACCTTCTGCGTCAGCAACATGTATGCCAGCTCGTCGTGGAACGCGGTCGCGTCGCTCGCCGTGGCAAAGTAGCCGCCTGCCATGCCCCAGTCACGGATCGTCTCCACCACCCGCCCCACCAGTTGCCGCACCCCGGTTTCCCGCTCCGGCGTCCCCACCTGCCCGTGCAGATACTTCGAGGCCACAATGTTCGTGGCAGTCATCGACCAGTCCACCGGCACTTCCACGTCTTGCTGCTCGAAGATCGTGTTGCCCTTGGTGTCGGTGATCGATGCTGTGCGGCGTTCCCACTGCACCTCGTCATAGGGCGACACACCCTCCCGAGAAAATCTGCGGGTAAACATCAGCCCGCGTTGGGTGTACTGGGTCTGCTGGGAAGTGGTGGAAGCTGGAATGTGGACCTCGTTCATGGAATCTCCTTAATCTGATGGAAAAGTGAGTGACCTCGTCCCACCGGCGCATCGCAGCCTGGCAGGGACAACTTGAGCTTCTGTAAGACAACTGAGCGCGGGGATGAAAACTACCGCTGGTGCTTGGCTTTCTTGCGACAGCCGACGGCATTTCACGCCGGCTCACGTTACAAACTGTTTACAGCCGCAGATGAAAAATTACCGCTCTCTATGGTAGATGTCAAGTGCAAACCACAATATCTTGTATTTTGTTCGCATTAGGAGGACCCATTTACTAAACAAAGGCCATCGCCTGTGGAAAGCTCAAATTCTAGGCCACCGCCGCGTGCTTTCACCCTCCATCCGGTCCATTCCGTCCTGGGATTGGATGCGCCTTTGATTCCGCAAGCAGTCTCCGCCGCTGATTTCAGCCTAGTCCTCGCGCACTCCGGCAACAAGGCTTCAGTTTGCTGAATCGCCTGTGCGAGTTGTGGACTTTCGGACGATATCCCGCTGAAAAGGGGAAAGCCCCTCACTGCTCGAAATGAGACTTGACCGGAATCATCCGCTGATGCAAAACCCGCACGATTCGTATTCCGCCGGGGTTCAATCGGTAGAACACAACGTGCCTCCCATGTTCGTGCCGTCGAAGCCCTGCGCTGACTGAATCGCACCTGCGCCCAATTCCTGAATCCGCCGCAAGAAGATCAAAACAAACTTGCAGACTCTGGACATACCGGACAGCCTGGCTAGCGCCCCATCGCTCAAATGTATATCGGACAATAGCCCTCAAATCGGACCTAGCGGGCTTGGAGAGAATGAACTTTGGCAAGACCATCTTCCTTCCCTGCACCTAGTTCTTCTATGTACGCGAAGAGGCCCTCAAAGGCGCCCTCTTCGGCATCTTCGCCTGCGTCCCCTTCTGCAATGGCCGAACGAAGCGCAACCAGCTTCTCCTCGTATTCCCGCTCATCTCTCTCCAGCACACGCAACGCAGTTCGCATCACTTCGCTGGCATTCGCATAGAGCCCGCTCTCAACCTTGGCGGATATAAACTGGTCAAGTTCCTTCGTCAGGCTCACGTTGCGCGTCGGCATGGGGCACCTCAAGCAAAGTGTAGACGTTTTGGCCAACTTTGCCAATCCCATCCCGCCATCCGTGGATCAGCAAAAGCAAGGCTTGTAATCCCACGCCGGAAGGCCTGAGGTATATCCTTGCTGCGCAACTGAACCTCATGGAAAGACACCTATGAATCGCAGGCAATTTCTGGCAAGTGGAACCAGCGCGGCCCTTGCATCGTCCTGGCAGCCAGGGCGCAATCCAATTCACCCCGGAATCGCTGGCGCCGGCGCGCTTGAGGCGATTTTGGGCGAAGCCCCGAGCGAGCGCAATGCGCTGGACCGTCATCACTTCGGCGTCAATTACACCCCTTCGAGCAACTGGTGGTTCTGTTGGAACGATTGGAATACGGATCCGATTAAGCGAGACCTGGATTCGATATCGGCTCTTGGAGCCGACCATCTGCGCATCATGCTGATCTGGCCCTACTTCCAGCCCAACCTGACCTGGGTCAGCACCGCACATCTGGAGCGGTTGAGCCAACTGCTGGCGCTCATGGGAGAGCACGGCCTGGATGCTCTGGTCACCGTGTTCACCGGGCAGTTAAGCGGGTGGTACTTTCTACCGCCATTTAACAAGCCTGATCCCGCGCTCTACACAGACCAGGAGATTTGGAAAGCGCAGGAGCTGTTGATTCGCGCGCTGGCGCAGACCATGAAGGCGCACGACAACATCATCGGATTCGATTTTGGAAACGAGATGAACACCTGCTGGAACGCGCAGCCGATTGTGGGCGATGCATGGATGGCAAAGATGTTCTCGCTGATGAACTCGGCGTATCCAGGCGGCATTCATGTAAACGGAACCGATCATCAGCCGTGGTTCAAGCGGGACACTTTTTCTCCGCAGGCTCTGGCCTCCAATCCTTTTCCGGTGATGCATGCCTATCCCTGGTGGTCGGGTGCACTTAAATATGGCGGTCCAATGGACCCGCCGAGCACGCGGCTGCTAGTGGCTTTTGCAGCACTGGTTCGGTCCTATGCGCACAATCAACAAAAGCCGGTTTGGGCGGGGGAGTTCAACACCTGCATCGAATCGATGGCAGAAAAGCAACAGGCCGAATGGCTGGAAACAGCGGTTACCGCGGCCGTGGAGTCGGGAGTGAGTTGGTTCACCTATTGGGATAGCCACGACGTGAATCGGAAGTTCGCATTCAATTCGCTTGAATACAGCCTGGGGCTGCTCACCAATGACGGCAAGGTAAAAGAGCAGGGCAAGGTCTTCAAGCAGCTCTCCGAGGCATACCGCGGCAAGCCAGTGAAGTTTCCAACCACGCCTCCCCCTTCGCCGCCCACGACGCAGAGCTTCGATTCAACCTGGAAATGGATGCTGGATTACTTGCAGTGGAAACCACGGGGCTCCGGGGCTTGATAGCGCCAATTCTCAGACTTACTTGACCTTTTTCGCACTGTTTATCACACGTTTGCCTGTCGCAATCTGCGTGTGATGCGCGCTCTCCGAGATGCCTGCAGAGTATGCATTTCAGTTCAGGCACGGCGGTGACTCAATCGCATGATATTGGTCTTGAAACGCCTGAAATTGCGCAATGTAACTTGCATGCAGTGCTAGCATTTTCGTCGCTCCGCAAGCGGTTTTGTGCCCCAAGAACGAGTCAAAAACGCACGTTATTACGCTCATTTCGCATCAAAACGGCCTTATTTCGCGCTGTTTTGCATCTTTTGTCACACGTTTGAGTGCGCACATATGCGCATGAAAAAGTGTGATTTTACCGTCGCAGCGTACGCATTTAACCGTACCCGCACAAACCCCGAAGGACCCTTTCCTGGCGCACGTTCGGCATCCCTGCAGTGTTTTTTTGGACAGTTTCTCAGGCAGCCGTAAAGGCAACAGCGGCGGCGCGCAGTTCCAATAGGATTTCCTGCACCGCCACCTCCGCCGCCGCGGCGCCTTCCGGCGACAGGCTCATTCGGATGGGCTGGTGAGGATCGATCGTAATGGCGTAAAGAACAATCTCGTGCTCGCCGCCCTGGATATAAAACATGTCCAGCAAATCTTTCATCCCGATATCGTGCGCGGTGAGCGTGGGTGGATAATCGCGCGAGAAACGAGGCGTCGTGCGGGTCACGGTTCCCGGCGGGCTGTCGTCCGCGGCTGCGTCGATCAGGATGATGCGGTCGGCGTTCTGGAGCGGCTCCAGCAGCGTGAAGCCGCCGGTGCCGCCGTCCAGGCACTCCACATTCGGAGGGAGCTTGTGCTGTTCAAGAGCCCGGACCGTGTAGACGCCGATACCCTCGTCTCCCATGAGGATGTTGCCGAGGCCCAGCACCAGCGTCTTCATTTGGGATTCCTTGGTCAAGCTCTTCTTCTCCCTTGCGCTTTCCTATTCCCTATTCCCTAATCCCCATTCCCTGTTTTGTCACCCTTATCCCGCTCGAACTTCCATCCGCCGATGATTGAGGATACCGTGCCTCGTCCTTCGATGTAATCGTGATAGAAGGCAAGGTAGATGTGGATGATGATGAACGTGACAAAGAACCAGAGGAACAGATGGTGCCAGAAGCGTACACCGAATTCGCCGCCCATCAACGGAACGATCCAGGTAAACATCCGTGGCAGCCACGAGTTGCTCATGCTGGAGTAAAGAGCGAAACCGGTGATGGTCTGAAAGACAAATGCGATAAAGGTGAAGAAGTAAATGAAGCCGGCCAGCGCGTTGTGCCCGGTCGAGATCGGCCCATGCAGCTTGGTTTCGAACACATCGGCATTGATGACGTCGACGATCTCCTTGCGTTGCGCCTTTGTCAGTGGAAAGAAGGCATTCCAGTGGGAGTACTTGTTGCCGACAAAGCCCCAGTAGAGGCGCGCCAGAAAGTTGAACACGTAAACAAATGCACAGAGAAAATGGATGAATCGCACCCAGCCAAACCAATACTGCTGATAGGCCTGTGCCGCATAGAACGGGCTCGACGGTGCGCCGATCAGGTAGCCGGTAATGCACAGGGCTACCAAGGCTACCGCATTGATCCAATGGTAGACACGCACCGGCAATTCCCACACATAGATCCGCCGATACTCGACCGGCTTGGGAGCGGTCTTGACAATTCTGCTTGCGCCAACGCCTGAAGCACTCATGGGCATCACTCGAAGGAAACCTGGTGAAGGTGCTTACCCTGCGGATCGTACAAATGCACGGCGCAGGCCAGGCACGGGTCAAAGGAATGAATAGTGCGCAGAATCTCAACCGGCTCTTCGATTTTTGCCACCGGCGTGCCGATCAGCGCCTGTTCAAAGGAAGAACGCTGCTGTTTGGCGTCGCGTGGCGAGCCGTTCCAGGTGGTCGGCACAACCAGTTGATAGTTCGCGATGGCGCCGTCATGGATCTTGATATAGTGCGCAAGCGCGCCCCGGGGAGCCTCGGTCAGGCCAACGCCTTCCGCATCCTTGGGCCAGCTCTTGGGTTCCCAGAACTCGCCGTTGAACGTGGAGACTTCGTTGATCTTGACGCGCTCCATCAACAGGCCAAAATACTCCTTGAGCCAGGTCATGGCCAATGCGGCATCCAGGCCTCGAGCTGCGGTGCGACCAAGGGTGGAGAACAATGCGCCTACCGGGACATTGAGCTTGCCCAGCGTATCTTTTACCAGGTCCTGCACGTCGGTGCGCCCTGAGGCAAAGGCTACGATCAGCCTCGCCAGCGGGCCCACTTCCATCGCCTGTTCCTTCCAGCGCGGCGTCTTCAGGAACGAATACTTCTGATGGCCTTCAAGCGTCTCGAAGGGAGGCTTGGGTCCGGTGTAGTTCAGATTCGTTTCGCCGGCCCACGGATGGATACCTTCGTTGTCTCCGCCATCGTAGCTGTACCAGGAGCTCGCGATGTATTCCTTGATCTCCTGGGAGTCTCTTGCGTTGACCGGATACACATGGCTGAGGTCGCGATTGAGAACCACGCCGCGCGGGTACTTGAACGACTCCGGCTGGCTGTAGCCCTTGGTGGGAAACTCGCCATAGCAGAGATAGTTGCTCAAGCCGCTGCCGTACTTCGCCCAATCCTTGTAGAAGGAGGCCACGGCAAGCAGATCGGGGATGTAGACCTGGTTGAGGAACTCATCGGCCTGGCTGATAAGCCGCGACACCAGGTTCAGCCGCTCGGAGTTGATGGCGGCAACTTCATTCATGTTGATGGAGCAGGGTACGCCACCCACCAGGTAATTCGGATGCGGATTCTTGCCGCCGAAAACCGCGTGGATCTTGACGATCTCCTTCTGCCATTCCAGCGCGTCGAGATAGTGAGCCACCGCGATCAGGTTCACCTCCGGGGGCAGATGGTAAGCCGGATGACCCCAATAGCCATTGGCAAAAATGCCCAGGCCGCTCGCGGCGAATTGCTTGATCTTGTTCTGCACGTCGGTGAAGTAGGCGGGAGTGTTCTTGTCCCACTTGGAGAACGACTGCGCCAGCTCCGAGGCCTTCTTTGGATCGGCCTTCAGCGCGTTGACGATGTCCACCCAGTCCAGCGCGTGCAGGTGGTAGAAGTGGATCACGTGGTCCTGCACATATTGCGTGGTCATCATGATGTTGCGGATGATTTCAGCTGTCGGTGGAATCACAATTCCGAGTGCGTCTTCTACCGCACGCACGCTGGTGAGCGCGTGCACAGTAGTACAGACCCCGCAAACCCGCTCAGTGATGGCCCAGGCATCGCGCGGGTCGCGGCCTATTAGGATTTTTTCCAGGCCACGGACCATGGTGCCTGAGCTGAATGCGTCGGTGATTACGCCATTTTCGACCACTGCTTCAATGCGCAGGTGGCCTTCAATACGAGTGATAGGATCGACGACGATGCGTGTCATAGTCTCTTAAAGCTCCTTCTGATCGTCAGCGTGTACTTCTGCAATTACAGGCCGCTTGCGAATGTTGGTAACGATTGCGTGGGCGGCAACACCGGCGAGGGTGGCAACTCCCACAACGGTGCCCACCGTGTCGGCGGTGCTCTCAATGCCAAAGCCGGGGAACGAAGCGAGGTGCTGGTAGAAGGGACCGTTGTCCCAGAAGCCCTCTTCGCTGCATCCGATGCAGCCGTGGCCGGACTGGATGGGATAACTGGTTCCCTCGTTCCACTTGATAACGGAGCAGGCGTTGTAGGTTACCGGGCCGCGGCAGCCCATCTTATAGAGGCAGTAGCCTTTGCGCGCGTTCTCGTCGTCGAACGACTCGACGAAGAGGCCGGCGTCGTAGTTGGGCCGGCGGTAGCATGTGTCGTGGACGCGGCGTCCGTAGAATTCCTTTGGCCGGCCCTGGCTGTCGAGTTCGGGCATCTTGCCCAGAACCAGCAGGTGGGTGACCACGCCCATCATCACGTCAGCGATCGGCGGGCATCCTGGAACGTTGATTACGGGCTTGTCGATCAGCTTGTGAATGGGCGTTGCGCCGGTGGGATTGGGCTTGGCCGCCTGTACGCAACCATTGGAAGCGCAACTGCCCCAGGCCACCACGGCGGCAGCATCCCTGGCTACCGTCTGCAGAATCGACTCGGCAGTCTTTCCGCCGATCATGCAGTAGACGCCGTCGTTGCCCGTAGGCACCGCGCCTTCGACCAGCACAATGTATTTGCCTTTATTGTTCTGGATGGTATCGTTGAGGCTTTTCTCAGCCTGGAAGCCGGAGGCGGCCATCAAAGTCTCTGAGTAGTTCAGGTTAAGCACATCCAGCAGCACATCGAGAACGATTGGGTGGGAGGCGCGAATAAAGGACTCGCTGCAGCAGGTACACTCCTGAAAGTGCATCCATATCACTGCTGGTTTGTCTTTTTTCTCGAAGGCCGAGACAACCTGGGCAACGCCTGTTTGACCAAATCCGGCTACCGTTGCGGCCGCGGCGCAGAACTGAAGAAAGTCTCTGCGGCTGTAGCCCTTCTGCTGCATTGAATTCCAAATTGACTGACCCATGCGTCCCTCGCTCAATCTTGCAGGTTCGGTGGAAGACCGCGGGAAGACCAGGTTCGGATTGAACCGGCTCCTATTGGTTTTCTCCAATGGATGCGACGGTATCCATTTCAAATAACGACTCGCTGTGCGCTGCATCACAGCCGTTATAAGTTCAATGGGCTGCGAGGGTGGGCGGCGTCACAGGGGTGGCAGTTTATGGAAATTGGCGCGTGATGCTAGAGTCTGAAATTCGCGAAAGAACAACCGCAGATCCTTCGACTCACCACCCCCAAACTGAAAAGCGTTTGGGGCCCCTT
>CAYWMR010000223.1:0-8015 GCA_964458965.1 uncultured Occallatibacter sp.
AAGAATGCAATTACACAGCCCGCCCCATAACTTGCTTTACGGCCCGGGCGCCCCAGGTCTCAGTTCCGAGACCTGGGCCTTGGTTCAGCCCCCGTTCGCGCCTCGCACCTCAACAAGTTCCGTCTTGATGAAATTGCCCTGATCGGGAAGATTCTTCATGGCCATTCTCCAATTCAGCACAATTTCAATGATCGTTTTCCTGTCACCTTGAGCCGCTCGTCGCATACCATGGAGTCTCGAAGGGAAGGAGCCTCACCGGGATGGTCTTCACCAAGCGGCTTCGCGAGGGTGTGATCCGCGGGGAAATCACCTGTAGCGTTCGCATCTGGACCAGCCCGCACGTCAAGGTGGGCAACCGTTACCGCATGGGCGAGGGCGAGATTGAGATTGACTCAATCACGCCCATCGGCTTCCCCGATATCACCCCGGAACTGGCCCGCGAGTCGGGGTTCCTGGGCGTTCTCGATCTGCTGAAAGTGGCCAAACACGGCAAAGGGGATAACGTGTATCTGATTCGCTTTCGCTACGTTCCGCCTCGGGGCAGCGGGAAGGATCAGATGAAGAAATCCCCCAAAGGGGGCTTCTGAATGGAGCCAGTTCAGCGCTGGGCGTTCCCCCAGAGGCTAAAGCCCACGTTGATTTTGTAGCCCGGGCGGAACGACTGAAGTCCTGCCCTCTCAAAACATGGACGTCCGCCATTTCGCGGACATCCCTACAGGAGTAACTCTGTCGCCTCCCAATCGGGCAAAAAACTACGCAATACGTCTTTGTGCTCTAAACTTAGATTGCGCATGATCATCGCACGACGAGCAGCGGCAAGGTTACCTCGGCGCTCCATCCCCGCGTGGCTCGCGATTTTCTGTGCGCTCGTGATCGGGCCTGTTCCGCTGAGCGCGCAAGGTGCTCCAGCGCCAACTTCGGCGCCCAGCGCTGCCCCCGTTCCAGCGCCAGTCTCCGCAACGCCTCCCGGGCTTGCAGCCAGCCCTGGGCCACCGCCCGCTGCCGCAGTCGGCCCCGCGCCGGCGAGAATCCACGGCGTTATGAGCCTTGACGGACCATGGCGCTTTCAAATTGGCGACGATCCGCGGTGGGCCGATCCCAAGTTCGATGACTCCGCCTGGCAGACGGTGAAGCTCGGGCAGTCGCTGGTAGAGCAGGGAATCGACGCCTACGCGGGCTACGCCTGGTACCGGCTACGGTTGCAACCGCAGCAGCTTGCCCAATTCAATTCTCCTGGCAACCCGCAGCTCGAACTGCTTGTAACCGGCGACTCTGTCGGGCAGGTTGCCGCCTATGTTAACGGCTTGGAAGCAGAGCACACGCGCGGCATGACCGATCAGCCCACGATGTATCAATCGCCGCCGTTCGTTGTGCATCTTTCAGCGCCACAAGCAGACGGGACCATCGTCGTCGCCATCCAAACGTGGGCCGGTTCCGGCGTCTCGATCGGCGGCGGTCTTCTGCGCAAGGTGGAACTGGGCGCCGAAGACGACATTGCAGACAGGCTCGCGCAGGCCAACGACAGCCTGTGGGACCGGCACATCCTGGCCGGCTTGATCCTCAGCTTCCTGTATCTCTCGGTGGCGGCGCTGGGCTTTACGCTCTACCTGGCACAGCGTAATCACTCGGAATACCTGTGGCTGGGCTTGCTATGCCTCTCGGTGACGGCGATGGGCGCCACTGAAATCGCAGCCGCTCTTGCGGTTCTCCCGTGGTCTGTCTCAAGCTTCGTGAGCCTGTGGACGGGCCGCATATTCATGGCCGTCGCGCTGGAATTTGTTCTTCGCTTCACTGGCGGCGAATCCCGCAAAATCGTACGCGGCGTACAGATTTTTCTCTTGATTCTTCCCATCTTCGGCTTGGCCCACCTCGACCAGATATACAAATATCTCTCGGTCACAGGCCAGGTGGTCTTTACGGTGCTGGCCTCAGTTATGCTTTTCCGGGCGTGGCGTCGGGGCCGCAAGGAAGCCGGCGTGATGCTGCTGCCGTTTCTGCTTGCGGCAACCGCTGATTCGATCGACACGGTTCTTGATTTCGCGGCAGACGAGCACTGGCTCCCCGGTCAGTTCGCGTCGCATCGCTTTCTGCTCGGGCCCATTGAGTTCAGCACCAGCACGGCCGCCTTCACGGTCTTTCTTGGCAGCATGATGGCCGTGATTCTCTATCGATTCGTTACCGTGAGCCAGGAGGAGCAGCGCTCCGCTGCCGAGATTGAAGCCGCACGCAGCGTGCAGTCATTGCTGATTCCGACGCAGTTGCCCTCGAACCGCAATTTCATGCTGGAGAGCGCCTATTTGCCCATGAACGGCGTGGGTGGCGATTTCTTTCAGGTCCTTCCCATTCATGACGAATCGATCCTGATTGTGGTGGGGGACGTGAGCGGCAAAGGGTTGCAGGCAGCCATGAATGCAAGCACTCTGGTGGGCGCGCTGCGCAATGAACTGTCCCACGATCCGGCCACCATCCTGAACCATCTGAACCAGGTGATGCTTGGCTCGGCTTCGGGGATGGGCGCGGGCAAAGCCGCGAACGCGGTAACCAGCTTCGCCACCTGCCTGTGCGCGCGAATTTATCCCGATGGCAAGATGACGATCGCCAACGCTGGCCACCTGAGCCCCTATCGCGATGGGCGCGAAATGCAGTTGGCTGCCAATCTGCCGCTGGGGCTCGTTGCCAACATCGAATACGAGCAAGCCCCATTCCAGCTGAGCCAGGGCGACCGGCTCATCTTCCTCTCCGATGGGGTGGTGGAGGCTACCAATCACCAGGGCGAGCTTTTCGGCTTTGAGCGCACGCAGCAAGTGAGCAACGAACCGGCGCGGTACATTGCGCAAACCGCCAAGCGCTTCGGACAAAACGACGACATCACTGTTGTGAGTCTCTATTTTGCAGCGAGCGGCAGTCAGGGTTCGCGCGCGCAGCATACGTAACTTGACGCGCGGGCGGTCTTGTTGCATAAAGGAAATCAAAGAGAGGTCGCCGTGGAAACAGCCGAGAAGGTTTTTTCGATCAGCAAGCTAGTGCCAGAGTTGCCGGTCACCGATGTGGAACGCGCACAACTGCATTACAGAGATGTATTCGGCTTTGAGATTGGATGGCTCTACCCAGGAAAAGGGATTGGGGCAGTGTCACGCGACGGTGTGGCAATTTTCTTTCGCAGGCGGGAGCAGCCGTTCGAGCCTGCGATTCACTGGGTGTTCGCTGAAGATATCGATGCTTCGTATCAGGAATTGAAGTCGGCAGGCGCGAACATCGTGGATCCGCTGGAAACAATGCCATGGGGATTGCGGCAGTTCACGGTAGAGGATCTGGATGGGAACGTTTTCTATTTTCACAATGGCTAGAGCGCTTTCGGACTTGATGTGGCCTGTGCCGTTGTACCATTCATGCACAGGAGAATCACACATGCTATCGAGGTCTGCACTCATACTGGCGGCAACCTTCGCCGCATGCATCGCCAGCCTTAGCGCGCAACAGGCGACGCCCCAACCGCTGCAGGCCATGCCCTATTCGCCGTCACTCGACGTTACCAGCCTGGACCGCACGGTGGACCCATGCGTGGACTTCTACAAGTTCAGTTGCGGCGGGTGGCAAACTCGCAATCCCATTCCCGCGGACCAGGCCGGGTGGAGCGTCTACGCCAAGCTGGGCAATGATAACCAGCAGTTTCTGTGGGGCATTCTTGAAGACGATGCCAAGGCAACCGGCCGCACTCCCGTGCAGCAGAAGGTGGGCGACTACTTCTCTGCCTGCATGAACACCGCGGCCATCGATGCGCTGGGGTTGAAGCCCATTGAGCACGAACTGGCCAGCATAGACGCGCTTAAGACGCGGGCAGACGTGCTCCGGGCGCTGATCAGCCTGCATCACGAATACGCAGGGAGCTTCTTCTTCGGCTCAGGCACTGGGCAGGACGCCATGGATTCCTCGACCGTGATTGTGGAGTTGTTGGCCGGCGGACTGGGCCTGCCAGATCGCGATTACTACACCAAGACCGATGCGAAGAGCGTCACCATCCGCCAGCAATACGTGGCTTACATTCAGCAGCTTCTGGTTCTTGCCGGCGAATCCGCCGAACAAGCAAAAGAGGACGCCGATGCGACCATCAAGATCGAGTCCGCGCTGGCCGCTGCATCGTTGACGCGTGTGGAGCGGCGCAATCCGCACAATACCTATCACATGAAAACCATTGAGGAGCTTGCCGCCCTGGCGCCTTCCATCGATTGGCCGCTCTACTTCAGGGTGCAGGGCGCTGCAGGAGTGGCAAAGCTGAACGTGTCGCAGCCGGAATTCATGAAAGCTGTAGAGGCAGAGCTCTCTACAGAGGACGTCGGGGCTCTGCGCGGCTATCTGCGTTTTCATCTGCTGACGGGCGCCGCGCCTTATCTCGCGCATCCGTTCGAGCAGGCCAGCTTTGACTTCTTCTCGAAGACTCTGCGCGGAGTGCCGGCTATGCCTCCGCGCTGGAAGACCTGCACGCGCGCCGTCGATCGGAACCTTGGCGAGGCGCTGGGCCAGGAGTTTGTGCGCCGCACCTTTAGCGCCGACACCAAGGCCAGGACGCAGTTGATGACGGTGCAAATCGAGACCGCCATGCAGCAGGAGATTGAGCACCTTGACTGGATGAGTGCGGCCACCAAGGCGGAGGCGCTGCGCAAGCTTCATGCCATTCGAAACAAGATCGGCTACCCTGAAAAGTGGCGCGACTACTCGGCGCTCGAGGTCAAGCCGGACGATTACATCGGCAACACAATTCGGGCATATCGCTTTGAAGATGCGCGCGAGTGGAACAAGCTTGGCAAGCCTGTGGACCTGAACGAGTGGCACATGACGCCACCTACGGTGAATGCGTATTTCAATTCACAGATGAACGACATCAACTTTCCCGCCGGAGTCTTGCAGCCGCCGCTTTACGATCCGAAAGAGGACGATGCGCCCAACTACGGCAACACCGGCGCCACCATCGGCCACGAACTGACGCATGCTTTCGACGACCAGGGACGGCAATTCGACGACAAGGGCAATTTGCGCGACTGGTGGACGCCGGAGGACGCGAAAGGCTTTGAAGACCGCATCAACTGCGTGCGCGACCAGTATGCCGGCTACACCATCGTCGACGACATTCACATCAACTCCCACCTGACCAGCGGAGAAGATGTGGCCGATATCGGCGGAACGCTGCTGGCTTACATTGCATGGAAGAAGCAGACCGAAGGCCTTATGCTGACCCCTGCCGATGGCTTTACGCCCGACCAGCGATTCTTTGTGGGCATGGCGCAGTGGGCCTGCGAGAACGAGCGGCCAGAGAACCTGCGTGTGAGCGCGATTACCAATCCGCACTCGCCCGGATTTGCCCGCATCAACGGCGTAGTGTCGAATATGCCCCAGTTCCAGAAAGCCTTTGGCTGCAAGGCCGGGCAACCGATGGTCCATGCACCAATGTGCCGCGTCTGGTAGAGCGGCCAGCGAATAGGGAATAGGGAACAGGGAATAGAAGTGCCGTTCCGCAAAGCCGGCGGATGATTGATCGAAGGCGTCGAACCCGGTGATCAGCGTCACACCCCGTGGCTGTCATCAATGACACCATTGCTTCATAAACACCCAGGGGCCCGTACGTAGCCTGCCAAACCGTCTGGAGATCGCCAATGAACCTCGAGCCGTCCGCATTTATTGCCGATCCGGAGTTGATCCAGGCGCTTGACAAGCACTCCATCGAGATTTCCTGTGGCGCCGAGCAGGTGCTGTTCCGGCAGGGAGATGCTCCGGTTGGCCTTTATATCCTGCATAAGGGAGAAGTCTTTCTGAGCCATACCGCCCCTGAAACATGGGAGTTTTCGTCTATTCAGGTCTTGCCTGGCTCGGTGCTGGGGCTCCCCGGACTGGTCAGCAACTGGCCTTACACCCTCACCGCCATCGCCAACGCAGGCGCTCAACTCGGCTTCATTACCCGCGCCCATTTCGACGCCATCCTGCAGCAAGATTCACTGCTGGCAATCAAGGTTACACAGGTGCTGGCCGCTGAAGTGCGCACCGCGCGTCAAGGAGTGCCGGAGTTTCGCCCCGCTGCAAACGGTTCAATCCTGACGTCAGCGGATTGACGCACCACCGTGCATCCTGCGAAACTCAACCCAATGCAATATCGCGGAAAAGTTGAATATTCCCGTGAGCGGAAAATCCGCGAGCGAAACACTCCTCTCTATCGCCTGGCCCACTGGCCCATCTGGATTTGGGTCTTCTTTCTGACGCCCGGACCGCTCACTTTTTCGCTTTTCGCAGGCGGATTTCAGTGGGGGAATTGGGCCTGGATGGCCGTGGTTCTGATTGGAACCGGAATGGCAGGCCTTCGCGGTCAAATGCCCGGAGTCGAGCCCCGGCCCTACATCCTCCGCTTCGATGAGGACAAGCCCAACCCTCTTTACCGCCGCGTCTGCTACACCTTCGCCTGGAACGCCGTGCTCAACTTCGCTTTGCTTAACCTCGCGGGCCTGGTGGTTGCCGCCATCACCGGCGTCTGGTATATGAAGCAAATCTATAACTACGCTTACCTTCCGCTGTGCGCCGTTATTCTGCTCGCGGGCGCGCTGGGCAAGCTTCCCCGCGTGGGCCCATCCACCAAGGGCGAAGGCACTGAGCGCCGCTATTTCTACGGCTCGGTATGGGCCGCGACCGCCGCACAAACTTTGCTGCTTGTGTTCTGGAAGATTCTGCCTCACACCCAGATCTCCAACCAAACCGCCAGTTGGATCAAGCTCGGCGTATATGTGGGTGCACTGGTGTTCATGGGATTTCTGGCTTACCACGGGAAGCTCGGCCGGACGCGGCCCATCCTTCCGGGGGAGATGGTGTCGGACTGATGCCACGTCCCGCAAACGTCCACTCCAGAGCAGCTTGACCTGTTAAACTCACCTACGTGATCCTGGCAATTCTGCTCATCGCTCTGGCCGCTTACCTGCTTGGCTCCATCCCTATCGGATACCTGCTGGTGCGCTTCTTTCGCCACGAGGATATCCGCTCGGTGGGCAGCGGTAACATAGGCGCAACCAACGCGCTGCGCGCCGGCGGCAAGGGCCTGGGCGCGGCCACCTTCCTGCTCGATGTGCTGAAGGGTTGCGCCGCCGTCTACCTGGGCGGGTTGCTCGGCCAGTTGCTGGTTTCGCACACCCTGGCCATCGGCCCGTTGCGCAATTTCCAGGCTCTGGGCGCCCTGTGCGCAGTCCTCGGCCACATGTTTCCGGTCTGGTTGCGTTTCCGTGGCGGCAAAGGGGTGTCTACTGGATTCGGCGTTTTCCTGGTGGCCGCACCTATTGCCGCGCTGGCCGCGATATCTATCTTCTTCCTGGTAATTCTTATCACCCGCTACGTCTCGCTGGGCTCGATTCTCGGCGCGGCCAGCTTTCCGCTCTTCGCGTGGTTCACCGTCCAGGGTGACCGGCCGCTGTTCTATATCGCAGTCCAGTTTGCCGTCGCATTCCTCATCATCGCCAAGCATCACCAGAACATTGGCCGGTTGCTTACCGGAAGCGAATCCCGTTTCGGGTCTGATTCACGAAAGGCAGGCGCCGCATGAGCCGCATCGTCGTACTTGGTTCCGGTGCATGGGGAACCGCGCTTGCTCTTTCTCTTCACCGCCGCGGAGGCCACCAGGTGACGCTTTGGGCGCACAGCCCCGAAGCAGCGCGCGAGATCGCCGAGCCCCGGGAGAACGTCCTGTTTCTTCCGGGATTTCCTATTCCTCCCGGGCTGGTTGTCACGGGCAGCGAAGCCGCGGTCGCCGGCGCAGACATCGTGCTTTCGGTGGTCGCGTCGGAGTTTCTCCGTTCGACCTTCGCCCGCATTCGTCCTTATCTTCATCAGGGCCAGGTTGTAGTCAGCGCCACCAAGGGCGTTGAAGACCACACCTACCTGCGCATGACTCAGGTGATCGCCGCCAGCCTTCAAAAAACCGCACCGCAAGCCGCGGGCGAAATCCCCGGGGCGAGAGGCGCAAGCTCCATCTCCGGCGCAAACGCCGA
>CAYWMR010000224.1:0-7997 GCA_964458965.1 uncultured Occallatibacter sp.
CGCCGTGATCGACGTAGCGCGCCATCTCCTGCGCGCGAATCAACATGCACTCGATATCCGGGTCGTCGATCGATGGAAAGTAGGAACGGCCATCGGCGTAGATGTTCCATCCGGCGCGCTTGAACAGTGCAATTGTGGCATCCTGCAAACTTCCCTTGGGGATGCCGAGTCTTAGCTTGTTAGCCACGAATTTCCCCTTTCTGAGCGTCTGTTTCCTGGTTGATAGCGCCAAATGGCAGCGGCTTGGTGAAGCAGCTTATGGTGCCCTCGTGGCACACCAGGCCGTCACCCTCCACTTCAACGCGAAACAGCAGCGTATCGTTGTCGCAGTCGGTTGCGGCTGAGATTACTCGCAGCCGGTTGCCGCTGGTCTCGCCCTTCATCCAAAGCTTCTGGCGCGTCCGGCTCCAGAAGGTTACATAGCCGCTTTCCAGCGTCTTGGCATAGCTGACCGGGTTTAGAAAGCCCAGCATCAGCACTTCGCCGGAACGTGCATCCTGCACAATACCGGCGACGAGGCCATCCATCTTTTCAAAGTCGATTGTTGTCGATTCGTTGCTCATTCTTATCCTTGTTTCGTTTGAGATTCTGCGTTGGGGACGTGAAAAAGCCCGCCGACTTGGTGGCCGGCGGGCCTGGTATCTTTCTGATCTGGATGGCCGCTCAGTTCAGGCCATGGCAGTCCGCCGGCATGGGGGTCCCATGATGGTGGTGATGGCCGGGATGGCGGAGGCTCTGCATCTGTTTTCAAAGTAAGGGCAAACCCCCGGTGCTGTCAAATGCTCGTTGTGGATCGGGTTTGGCAGAGACCCTTAATCTTAGGCTTTCTCAATCGCGGGCGGCGGTCCGGCCTGCGGCGCTGCAGGCGCGTGGATGAGGCCAACGAACTGCTGGTACAAACGGTTTCTCAACTCAAATCGGTCGGATGCGCGAGTCACATAGCGCACCTCAACGTCGATTGCCGAGCCTGAGGGGCGCAAATTTACCACCGGAGCAGCGCTGAAGCGGCTGAGACCGTCGCCGCGAATTCCGCGCTTCCACTCCTGCTCCGCAACACGGGTGTTTTCGGCTGTCTCCTGCTCCACAGCCTTCTGAATCTCATCGACGACTGCCTGCATGTTCGCTGAAGCGGGAACGGGAACGGTGATTTCGTCCCACATCCACTGCCCGCTTGTTGAGAAGTTGAAGTACGGTCCTCTGATCGCGTAACCGTTGATAAACGAAATTCGCCGGCCCGTGGGATGACCTTTATCCTCCAGGTTTCCAGTTTCGAGGAGGGTGGTGTAGATGAGGCCGATCTCTGTGACCTCGCCACCCACGCCGTTGATTTCAACCCAATCGCCGATGCGAATGCCGTTCTTGCCCATAAGAACGAACCAGCCCAGGAACGCAAGAATGAAGTCCTGGAGTGCAATGGTGAGGCCGGCTGTGGCCAGGCCCAGAACTGTGGTCAATTGGCGCGGGGGACCAAAGAGAACAAAGAGAATGAGCAGAACGCCAAGCGCCTGCACGCCGAACTCGAGGACCGTGCGCAGCGTCTGCATGCGCTTCCAGTCGAGGGATGGATGGGCCAACAGGTGCTGCACCAGCGCGTCGGAGAGAATCATGCAGATGAGAATCAGTGCGATCAGCGCCAACGACTGCATCATGAGATGAAGAACGATGCGGTGTTGCAGCGCCACCTGTGAGGACCACTTGCCGTAAACGGTGGCTAACTGCTGCTCGGTTTGAATGCGGTCGTCGAATATGCTAAGCAATTGGCGCTGCTCGCGCCTCTGAATGATTCCGGCGAGCCTGCTCCCGCCGCCTGTCGCCGCAACAAATGCCGAGTCAGGCACAGCTTCAAGCTTGTTGTGTTCCGCTGTCAAAGCAGCGTTATCGGCTTGCGCCTGTTGCAGTGCCTGCTGAATCAACTGGGTGCGGTCGCGCTGATCGAACCATGCCTTTATGCGGCTGGCCAACGTTCCGCGTTGCCTGGCTGACACCACCGCGACCTGCGAATTGCCACTCGACTGGCTTTCATATTTGGTCATTGCGGCTTTGTGAGCAGCCAATTCACTTTGAATCTGGGCGCGGTCGTCGCCGGAGACGCGGTTAAGATCCCGTTGCGCATCGGCAAGGTCATCGGAGTCAAGATCGAGCTGGGCTTTGGCAACTTCGAGGTCGTCTCCAGCGCCGACAGACGGGGAGCCGGATTTGGTCCCGTGTGCGATCGGCTGCGATTTGGACATGAGGCTGCTTACCGCCGACTGATCTTGTGCCACCACTTGCTCAAGACTGTCGACTTTCTGGGAGAGCGCAAGCGCGTCTCCGGTGAGTACACGGTGCTGCGCATCTACGTTGGCCTTGCGCAGCGCCGAGTCGAACGCCTGCTCAACTTCATGATCTGCGAGCCGGGTGGCCTCCCGCGCGTACTCGGCTTCCTCGGCCGTTACGGCGAGTGGAGCCAGAGCCTGCGCTGTTTGCCAGGGGCGCAGATCGACGAGCGCTTTCTGGTCTCCAACCGGCGCCAGCCCCTTGGCTTGTGCTTGCAGGAAGGGAAGATTCGCCATGGCGCCCCGCGTGGTCCACGCGAAGATGAGGCAGATCGAAAACAACGCGAACAAGATGAAAAGAAGAAGAAGCCTGGTCCAGCCAAAGATACTGGATGGGGCGGCGCCGTTTGTTGCGGGAAGCTCGGGAGACATGGCCATAGAATCATTGTCACAGATCGACGAAGCAGCGCAGTTGCGGTTTATGGCAAGCAAGGTGGAGAATCGAACGGTGCGAACTGTGTTTCGATGGACGGGTTTTGCGACTGCGACTCTATGGGTGTGCCTTGCAGTGGAAGCGCAGAATCAGGATCGAGACAGCAGAGGCGTGCCTGCCACATCTGCGACGGCGCCCCGGCCAGAGTTGCGGATCGACATCAATCATGCCACCGTGGAGGAACTGCTGAAAATTCCCGGCATGACCCGCTCCTGGGCTGGGCGGGTTGTGCGCTTCCGGCCCTACCGCACCAAGGCTGACCTGCTGGAGAACGGCGTGGTCCCGAGCGACGTTTACGACCGCATCAAGGATTACGTAATTGCGCGCCGGGATGCTCAGTGACAGCACTTCATTATGCTTCGGCCGGCTTTGGATGTGTACTCCCCTTGCGCCTTAGCAGCCCACTCAAAATCACATAAAGCACGGGGATGAAGAAGAGATTCAATACCGTGGAGAGCAACATGCCGCCAACAATCGTCGTGCCCACTGAGCGGCGGCCCAACGCGCCAGCCCCGGTGGCGAACACCAGCGGGAGAACGCCCAGAATGAAGGCGAACGAGGTCATCAGGATGGGGCGCAGACGCAGTTCGGCGGCTTCAATGGCGGCCTCCGCGATGGAGCGGCCCTTGCGTCTGAGCTGCTCGGCAAACTCGACGATAAGAATCGAGTTCTTTGCGGAGAGACCGATGAGCATGACAAGGCCGATCTGGCAATAGACATCGTTCGCCAGGCCTCGCGCCGCCACCAATCCCAGCGCGCCCAGCACCGCCATGGGAACGGCCAGCAAAATAATGAAGGGAAGCGCAAAGCTCTCATATTGCGCGGAGAGAGTGAGATAGACCACCAGGATTCCAAGTCCAAAGATGATGATCGCCCTGCCGCTGGATTCGATCTCGTCCAGCGTCAGGCCGGTCCACTCAAAACGCATGCCCTGCATTTTGCTCTTATTGAACAGGTCTTCCATCGCGGCCAGACCCTGGCTGGAACTGTAACCCGGTCCGGGGTTGCCATCGATCTCTACTGCTCGAAACAGGTTGTAGTGGCTGATAACCGGCGGGCCCGAACTCTGCGCAATGGTTACCAGGTTATCCAGCGGAACCATAATGCCTGAGTCGGAGCGGACATAGAAGTTGTGGAGATCGCGCGCCGACATGCGGAAGGGTTGATCGGCCTGGACGAAGACGCGGTACGTACGGTTGTTGTAATCGAAGTCATTGACGTACTCCGAACCCATGAATACCCCGAGAGTGCTGGTGATTTGCGACAGCGGAATGTTCATGGCCTTGGCTTTTTCTCGGTCGATAGTGACCAGGACTTGCGGATCGTTGGCCGAGAAGCTGGTGTAAAGGCCAACCAGGTCTTTGCGCGCATTGCTGCCGGCCACCATTTGGTGCGCCACGCGGTCAAGGTCCGTCAATGTATTCAGGCCAGAGTCCTGGAGCATGAACTGAAACCCGCCAAAGCTGCCCACGCCTTGCACGGCCGGCGGTTGAATGGCCTGCACAATGCCGCCGTCCTTGGAAAACATCAGCATTTGGAAGTTCTTGTTGAGGCTGGCTACAATGTCGGCGGCAGAGTGGCCTTTGCCGCGCCGCTGATCCGCCGGCAAAGTGCTCACAAACATCAGGCCTGCGTTGGAAGACCCTCCGGAAAAGCCGAATCCCATCACGGAGAAGGCTCCATTGATATCGGGATTTGCTGCGAGCATTTGTTCCGCGCGGTCAGCCAACGCTCCTGTGTAGGCCAGCGAAGAGCCCGGCGGCGCCTGCACAATCACAAAAAGATAGCCCTGGTCCTCCTGAGGAATGAAGGCTGTGGGGACACGCTGGTAGACCCAGACCGTTGCGCCCAGTCCCGCAAAAAACAAGAGAAGCAACACGTAGCGCAGTTGCAGCGCAAAGTGAATTGACTTGGCATAAGTGCGCGACAGCCAGCTTACTGAGGCGTCTGCGCCGTGGATGAATGCGGCAAACGCGCGCGAGACGGGGGCAATGCGCAGGAAATCCAACTGCTTTGGGCGATCCTCTTCGCCGCGCAGGAACAAGGCCGAGAGCGCGGGTGAAAGCGTAAGCGCGTTGAAGGCCGAGATGGCGATGGCAAAAGCGATCGTCAGCGAAAACTGACGGTAAAGAATGCCGGTAGTGCCGGGAAAAAATGACACCGGGACGAAGACGGCGATGAGGACGAGAGATGTGGCGATGACGGCGCTTGTGACTTCGCCCATGGCGCGCGAGGTGGCCTCATGGGGATCGGAGTGCTCCATTGCTATGTGGCGCTGGACGTTCTCGATCACCACGATGGCGTCGTCCACCACCAATCCGGTGGCCAGCGTGATGCCAAACAGCGTGAGCGAGTTGATTGAGAAACCGAATAACTTGATAAACGCAAAGGTTCCGATCAACGAAACCGGAATGGTGACGGCGGGAATGATGGTGGCGCGCCAGTCCAGCAGGAACAGAAAAATGACCGCGATGACGATGACAACGGCTTCAGCCAGCGTGACCAGCACTTCCCTTATGGAGTCGCCAACCACGGTGGTCGAATCGAACGCAATGGCGATTTCCAGGCCCGGCGGAAAGCTCTTCTGCAGTTCTACCAGCACAGCCTTGGCCTGGCGATCGACATCCAGTGCGTTGGCATTCGCAAGAAGCTGGACGCCGATTCCCATTGCTTCGTGGCCGGAGTATTTCAGCGAGGAACTGTAGTCCTCGGCGCCCACCACGGAGTGGCCCACATCCTTTAATAGCACCAGGCCGTTGGCGCTGTTCTTCACAATAATGTTGTCGAATTCGGCCGGGCTTGCAAGGCGGCCCACCACGCGCACAGGCACTTGAAAAACCTGCTTCGAGTCCGAGGGTGGCTGGCCAAGCTGCCCGGCTGGAATCTCAACATTCTGCTCCACCAGCGCGTTTACCACATCGGTCGCGGTGAGGCTGCGCGCGGCCAGGCGTACTGGATCGAGCCACACGCGCATGGCATATTTGCGCTCGCCGAATATCAACACGTCTCCCACGCCGGGCACGCGCTTAAGCGCATCCTTCACGTAGACGTCAAGGTAGTTTGAGATGAACTCGCTTGTGTAGCGCCCGTCCCGCGAAAAGACGCCGGCGGCAAAGACGAAGTTATTGTTGGTCTTTGTAATGGTGATGCCGGTCGAGTTCACTGCCGCGGGCAGGCGCCCTTCCACGCTGGCAACCCGGTTCTGCACGTCCACCGCGGCGATGTCCTGGTTGTAGCCTGTTTGGAACGTGGTGACGATGGAACTGACGCCGCCGTTGGTGCTCGAAGAGGTGATGTAGCGCATCCCCTCGACGCCGTTGATGGCTTCTTCCAGCGGAATGGTCACGGCCTTTTCGACGGTTTCGGCGTTCGCGCCCACGTAGTTGCAGCTAACTGCGATTTGCGGCGGCGTCAGAGTGGGATACATCGAGACGGGCAAGTTGGGAATGCACACGGCTCCGCCCAGAATGATCAACAGCGCGCAAACCGTCGCAAAAACCGGCCGATGAATGAAGAAATCGACAAACAAAGCTTGCCTTCCTTTTCGCTTGTTATTTGCGCGCCACAAACGCTCGGTGACGCCGGCCCCCGGCTCATCTGCCGCGGGCGAGTGAATAGCCTATTTCGGAGCTTCCGGAAGCGGGATTACCGGCATGTTGTTCACCAGGAACTGGGTACCGGAAACAATCACCTTGTCGCCCACATTCAGCCCCGAAGAGATGGAATAATTGTTGCCCACCGTATCCCCCAGCGCCACTGGGGTCTGAAGGGCGAAAGTGTGTCCATTCTGTTGGTGCGCCACAAACACAAAGCTCTGTCCGCCCTGGCGCGTGATGGCCAGCACCGGAACCACAGCCATGGGTGCGGTACTCCAGATAACCCGCGCCTTTACCAGTTGCGCGTTGCGCAGCACCTCCGGCGTAAAGTGGACCGGAGCCTTCACCAGAATCCCCTGCAAAGTGCTATCCACCTCCGGAGAAAGAAAATCGATCCTGGTCTTTTCCAGCAGTTTGCCGCTGTTGTCCATCAGGTCCACATCCAGCCCTCGCCGCACCTGGCCGGAGCGTTCCGTGGGTACGTAGATATACGCTTCCAAATCGGTGATCTCATCCACCGTGGTGAGTACGCTCGGAGGCGAACTCATAGGTGCGACAAAATCGCCAACGTGCAACGGAATGTCGCCCACTACGCCGTCGAACGGCGCGCGGATGGTGTAGTAGGCCAACTGCTGCTCCTGTGTCTTGCGCAGGCTCACCGCCGACTCGTAATCCGCCTTGGCATTGTCGTGAGACTGCTGCGCCTGGTCGTAAACGTCGCGGCTGGTTACGCCCGCTTCAAACAGCTTGCGCTGCCTCTCGATCTCCACTGTGTTGTAGTCATAGAGCGCCTTCTTCTGGCGCTCCGTGGCACGCGCCGACTCTAAGGTGGCGATCTGGACCCGAGGATCGATCTCCATCAGCACCTGGCCCGCCTTCACCGTTTCGCCCGACTGGACGCGAATCTGGGTCAGCATTCCCGCCACCTGCGGCTCTACCGTGGCCGAGCGGCGCGATTTGATGGTGGCCACATACTCGCTGCTCTGCGCCACCGGCGCCATTGTCACCGTCGCCGTTTGCACTGGAAGTCCCTGCATGGCGGCCGCTGGCGGCGCGGCGGGTTTTGGCTTGCAGCCCGTGGCCGCAAACCCCGCCAGCACCAGAGAACCTATGATATAAATGCGGTTCAACGCGTTCTTCCTCACTTGATCTTCCTTTGTCCAGATTCGTTCCCACTTGTTTGTTCGAGCCTCAATTGCCTCAACCTGGACCCTGCTCGGCTGCGGAATGGCAAGGATGCCCAGTTGCAGAACCTAAGTATCCGCGTCAATTTCCGCCGCCGCAGACGATTCCTGTCAGAGAGCATGCCGGCCAACGGCCTGAGAATTGGGATTATAGGCCTTATTCATTTGACGCCCGTAGCCGGTCCGTCGTCGCAAATTATCCTCATCCGCCAGTTCGCCTCGTCCCAAACCGCGCCCCAAAGCCGAAGAGCCGTCCTGGCAGGCTCCGTGGGCTATGGCCCGAAGCCCGCCGCAAAGCCGGCACTCAAGGCCAGAACATGTTTTCCGGTTCGCTCATTTTTTGACACTCCCACCCAAGGTTGGTAGCCTTCATAAGGGCGCTTTCGGCCAACTCGTGCCGCTCTAAGCCCTCCCAAAGCGTCCCCGTCGTCTAGCCCGGCCTAGGACACCGCCCTTTCACGGCGATAAC
>CAYWMR010000225.1:0-7992 GCA_964458965.1 uncultured Occallatibacter sp.
GGCGCGTACATGATCTCGGCGGTCGCCGAGATGTACGAGATTCATCCGCAGACGCTGCGCCTCTACGAGCGCGAGGGTTTGCTGAAGCCGTCGCGCACCGAAGGCAACACGCGCCTCTATACCGATGAGGACCTGGAGCGCCTCGAGTTCATTCTGAACCTTGCGCGTGACCTGGGCGTGAACATCGCCGGCATCGCCATCATCCTGCAAATGCGCGAGCGGATGGAGGAAATGAACCGCCAGATGCAGAGCTTTGTGGAGTATGTGCGAACGGAGATGCTGGCGCGATTCCAGCAGAATGTGCCGGGGTCTTCCGGCGCAATTGTTCCTATCCGCAAGACCGCCGTTCAGACCCGGCCGATAACGCCGCGCAAGCCTTAGTCCCGTCCTGGGATGCCTTCCAGCGGGCCGCAATTGATCCAGGAAAGCGGAACTCCATTTCAGAGTGCGGAATCCTGATCCCGGCAATCGCTTCGGACGGGTATGCTTGAAGCTGCATGTTGTACGTTCTCATTGCATTGGCACTCTTCGGGCTGCTTACCTCCACGGTATTTGCCGGCATGGTGCTGTCGGCCGTTCCCGGCTACCTGCGAGAGCGGCGCCGGGCGCTCAAGCAGCTTGAGGCGCGGCCCGGGTTCACGCCTCCGCTCACGCTGCTGAAGCCATTGCATGGAGCGGAGCCTGGCCTCGACGAGTACCTGGAGAGTTTCTTCCGGCAGGATTATCCCCAATACGAGATTCTTTTCTGCGCGCGCCTCAAAGACGATGCAGGTCTCGAAACAGCTCGGCGCGTAGCAGCGCGCCATCCGGCGATTCCAGCGAAGTTTCTTTTCACTGGCGGCGAGCCGGACTACATCAATGCCAAAGTTGCTTCGCTCAAAAAGATGGAGGCTGAGGCAGCGTACGAGATTCTCGTCGTCAGCGACAGCGATGTGCGGGTGACGCCCGGATATCTGCGGGCTGTGGCGCTCGAGTTTGCCGACGACAATGTGGGCGCAATGTGCTGCCCGTATCGTGGCGTAGCTGCGGCCCAGGGTCATGGCGGCTTGAGGTTGTGGGCGCGGCTTGAAGCAGTGGGGATGTCTGTCGAGATGACTTCAGGCGTGCTGGTGGCGCGGGCCATGGAGGGGATGAAGTTCGTGTTGGGGCCGACCATGGCGTTTCGTCGGGAAGCGATCAGGCGAATGGGCGGTTTTGAAGTGACGGCGGACTATTGCGCGGATGACTTTGTGCTGGGGAACGAGACCTGGAAGCAAGGGCTGACGGTGGTGCTCAGTCATCATGCCATCGATCACATGGTCATCAATTCCAGCTTCGTTGCGTCTCTAAAGCACCAGGCGCGCTGGATGCGGTCGACGCGGTTTTCGCGGCCCAAAGGGCATCTGGGAACGGCACTGACTTTTGGTCTGCCGTATGGGCTGCTGGCCTTGGCTGCGGCGTCTGCGCTGGGGCATCCGTGGTGGGGATTGGCGCTGCTGGGCTGGAGCGTGGCCACGCGGCTGGCGCTGGCGGTTGCCGTGGGCCGTTGGGTGGTGCGCGACCCAAGCTGGTTCGGCCTGCTGGTGCTTTATCCAGTGAGGGATTTGATGGGATTCGGGTTCTGGGCAGCGAGTTATTTTTCCAGCAAGGTTCTGTGGCGCGGACGCGTGTTTGAGCTGCTCCCGGGAGGAAAGATGCGAGCGGCAGACTAGGAATTCTGAACGGAAATTATCCCCGCGCAGAAAAATGACGACTCAATTCAGTGGCCGATCGGTCCAAAGCGCCTTGTCCGCGATGGACTTGACTGCATAGAGTTTTCCCGCCAGCAGATTCTCGGCTTTGGTCTGGTTCTGGTCCTGAGCGAACAGCCACTTGCGCTCTCCGGTTCCCCACATCTTCGCAAGCCGGTCTTCGCTTAAGAAAATATCCGGCGCATCCGGATAGCAGGAACCCCAAAGCAGCGTTGAGCCTTCGCCGTGCTGGCCGCAGCGCTGCACCACCAAAAGCGCAGGCCTTCCATGGAAGAACTTATTGGTGTAAAAGATCACCGACGAGGCGTCGGACTGGTCGCCAAAGACGATCAGAGAGTCGGCGGACGAGCCATTTTGGAGGATCGCATCGGCAAGTTGCTTGGACCCCAGCATGGGATCGAAGCGGGCGAAGGCTATGTGCGCCGCGACCAGAAACACCGCAGACGTGAGCGCCACGCTGATGGTGGCCGCAACGTGTTTGCCATTCAGGCGGAGGATCCAGCCGACGGCGGGCCCGATGAGCAGAGCCACGCCGGCCAGGGCTGCGGGCAGGCGAAGCGCGGCAAACGAGGCGCCGGTCAGATCGAAGAAGTGAGACATGGAGAGGGTATAGTCGCCCACGCCGCGGTGTGCCAGCAAGGTGCCGATGTCGGCCACAAAGGGCAGGTTGCGCGAGTCCCATAGGCCCCATCCGAGAGCCGCGGCCACCAACACGCCAACGACGGCGAAAACCGCCTGTGCTCCGGTGAGCCAGGCTGTCGAAAGCAGCGGGTGGGCGCTGTTGGGCTCGCCATCCGGAGATCCATCCAGTCCGCGTCTTTCCTCGATGCCGGCCAGCACACCGGCGATCAGGATAAACAGCGGCGGCCAAACCGGGAAGGTGTAGTACTCCTGATTGGTTGAGAGCGAGAAGAACAGCAGTGTGAAGGCTGAGAAGAGGCTCAGCAGCCACACCGTGCGCACGCGGAATTTGAGCTTGAAGACGTATGTGGCCACATCTTCGCGAACGGCGTGCTCGAGGTAGAAGTCCACGGTTTGGCCCGCGTCGTGACGCAGATGCTGCAGCCAATGGTGGCGGGTCTTCCAGGCCACGGCCACCAGCGCGGGAAGAAACAGGCTCCATGGGAAAAGCCAGATTAGGTGATCGGCCCAGTAAGCGGGGAAGGAAAGCCGGTTATAGTCGTGCGGGTAGCGAGCGCCGAAAAAGCGCAGCACGTGCTCGTTGACGAAGTAAAACCAGAAGAAACCGTGGACGTTGCCAATGGTGGGGTGGTTGCCGAAGGGATGTCCTTGATCGGGGTTGGCAAGGCCGGCAAGGATGTGCCAGGGCGCGGCGATGGCCAAAAACAGGAGGAAGCCGGAGACTGGTTTCAATATCCGCCAGCGACGCCACAGGCCGGTGAGCATCAGGTAGGGGATAGCGGCGCCAAAAAAGAAGACGGGCGCGATCAGGCCTTTGGTCAGCAGCGCAAGAGCTACGCAAGCCCACATCCAGTAAAAGCGCGTGGGTCGGCCGGACTCGAACCCGGTGAGCAGGCAGTAGAGTGCAATCAGCAGAAAAAGTGCGAGGATGGCTTCGGGAATGATGAAGCGGGTAAACAGAAACGGCCCAAAGCCGGTGAGGACGCCGAGACCGGCATAGAGGCCTGCGCGCGGTCCCCAGGCGCGGCGCGCCCAAAGCCACGACAACCATGCAAGCCCCAGCATCGCCAGCGAATTGGGAAGATGCGTGGCAAAGGTGTTCTCGCCGAACACCATGTAGCTGATGGCCACCAGCCAGTAAGGCAGCGGCGGCTTTTCAATGTAGCGGATGCCGTTGATCTTGCAGGTGATCCAGTTGCCGCTCTCGGCAATGTGCTGCGCGGCCTGTGCGTGAGCTGCATCCACATCGTCCATCAGCGGCGGGGTGAACAGAGAGGCGAACTGCACGGCGGCAAAAAGGATGCCCAGCAGCAGCCACGTCGCCAGCGTAGACGGGGCTTGTTCGGGGCGATGGTGCGTATTCGCAGAAGATGTTGTATTGGAAAATGGCATTGGGAAAAGGATAACAGCAGAGGAATAAGGATTCGGGAACAGGGACTAGGGAATAACACGGGCTTCAGCTTGGATTGGTTTGCGGCGGCGCGGACAGCGGCGCCGCCGGGCGAAACAGCAGAGACGGCAGGAACATGAAAACCTGAACGCACAAAGTGATAACAAGGGAGTACCACAGGAACCACCAGTGGGCGTGAGATGCCGATATGAATGCAACGGCCGCGATGAAAGTTGCACCGCCGGATATTCCGAGGGCCCACACTAGGGAGCCGATAGGTGGTTTCGGGTATGGCTGCCCAGGAATTCGTTCGAAACCGGTGATGGACGTAGGTTCGGAGGAGGTTTGCGTTGCTTTCCAGCGTTGAATGGCCTTGAACAGGCGCCGCTGTGTTGGGAGCCAATTTACGGGATGCAGGAAGAAGCCTTCAATCTCGGCGGAATCGGGTCGGCGAAAGCTGACCATGGGCACCAGCCTTGCCCAGTTGGTTGGCGATGCGCAGACCATTACCACGTCGACAACGTCTGCTGGATTCAGCGCGACCGAAGTCCGTTCGCTGCGATAGCACAGGCGGCCACCGGCAAACGAAAGAAGACCGGCATCGGCAAAGCGGCGGCCTTTGTACAGGCACGGCTGGGTATCGGCGGCCAGGCCCACGAGTTGTCCTCTGGCACCGAGTTTGACTTCGAGCTTGCGGCGCATCCGGGCGTAGTTGCTCGCGAGCAGAGCCGCGGCCAGAGTCTTCGTCACCAGGCAGGCGAGCGCAATTCCAACGAGCAGGTAAAACGGGCCGGTCCAGGCTGCCTTCCAGAATAGCCAGACAACCGAAACACTCACGCAGGGCCCGCCCAGCAAAACGAACCATGCGTGAATTCCAGCGTTGGCCGTTTGCCACTCAGGTGTGAAGATCAGGCCGGCGTCGGGCACTTGAGGAAGCTGATAAGGCTCGCCCGGATCGTCGATGGTGGTTAAGGTAGCCAGGTCGCTGGTGCCGAGTCTCGCAGCGGCGGCCAGAGCGTGGATACGCTTGTGCGTGGAGGGATGGGACGAGAACCACTCGGCGATCGGGTTCATCACCAGCGAGGTGGCGTTATTGCGTGAGATTCTGGCCAGCGAACTGATCAGGGCTCGCGGATCGCCGGTGAGAGATGCAGATGCCATGTCGGCATCGAACTCGCGCCTTCGCGCCACGCGCAACGCTCCGAACAGCACCGCTAATGGAATCAGGATTCCGGCAATGAGCCCACCGGGTACGTCAGTCAGCGCGACGGCCACTGGCGTCTCAAACAAAATCATCGCCAACATCAGCGCATACCACGGGCCGCGGCTGGAGTGAGCGAAATGCGCCAACTCGTGAGCCGCAACGGCATCCAGTTCGCGCTTGCTTAAAGTTCGCACCAAAGGAGCTGTAAAGAAGATGCTCTTTCCGGGAAGGGTAAACGCGGCGGCTACCTGGGACCGTGCAGAGGACGCGACGAAGATTTTGAGCGGGGGGCGTCGGGCCTTGGCAACCAGGGCTGAGACACGTTCTTTCAGCTCGCCATCGCTTAACAGGCGGATGCTTGAACCGGCGGTGGCGCGGATCCAGGCGCGACGCAGCAGTGCAAACAAAGGTGCGGCAGCCATCCATGCAAATGCGGAGGGCCATTCGCGCGCCGTCATATGCGGAAGCGCGCCGACAACGCTCGTCAGGATAAGAGGAATGATTGCAAAGGTCGAGAAGACTTCGCCGAATCCTGTGCGGGGCTTCTCAGCTGGCTGGCTTTTGCTTGCCAGCGCAACTCCAAGCGCAACGCAAAACAAGGGCGGCCAGATTTCCACGATGAGAGCCGCAATGTTTGCCAGCGGATTGCCATAAAGCAGGATGTGAACCAATGCCGCAAGCTGAACCTGTGAAGCTGTTCCCATCCACACGATCATTCCGAGCAGCACTAATGGCCGGCCCAGGGCAGCCGATCCGACTCGTGCCAGCATCTCGGCCATTCCCGTGAGTGCAAACGCCAGAAGGACGAGCGGGAGATAGACTGCTGCCAATTGATCGGGGCGGAACCCAAATCGAAAGTATATCGTCGGCGGGACAGCACCGGCGTCGAAGCGAGCCGAGGCATTGATCCGCATTGGGCCTGACTGCTTCTCCATCGGCAGCGACAATGATTCAAATCCGAGGTGCGGATAGCCAACGTAGAGTTGAATTGCGGTCGGTCCGTCGAGCTGACGCGCGATCGGAGCCAGGTCAACCACCCCTTCAAGCGCAAGACCGTCGCGCCGCATCCCCCTCACACAGGTCATTGCGTTCAAACCGGCGTCGCTCGGCTTTATGCCGGCATTGCAATGCAGCACCTGGGGCAACACAGTATGCAGATCGACTGCGTCCGTTCTGGACCACACATTAATGGATTCCTCGCCGGTCGTCTCCATTCGTATTGCGACTTGAAGCTCCGGGCCCATGGGCTGGATAGCTACCAATTGCGCATGGGCCGCGGACAATGCGACGACGCAAAGTGCTGCGGCAAGGGCAGAGGAAAAGACGGCGTTCCTTGACATGGGGCGAAGTTTCCTTCCGCTATCCTATTTGGCTCCGCTGCTGATTGCGCCATGAAATTTCGCTTGATGCGAATGTTTGAATGCAATGCGCGCTGGAAATGGGAACGCATGAGTTCTGAGAAACGTAAACTTGGAAGGATGAAGCGATTGCGCACATTTGTTGGCTGTTTTTTGGGTTTCGTGGCGCTTTGGTTGGCCGTTTGCTCCCTGATCGGCATTGCGGCCGCGGATTGGGCGCTGCACCCAATACGGCGCGCGCCGACACCTGCCGATGTGGAACGCGCAAAGGCGATTGTAGCGCGCGATCACGCGTCGCTCGTAGATGCGCAGGTGACGGCGGAGGACGGCGTGATTCTACGCGGATGGTACATGAGGCCCGTCGTAAGCAATGGCGATGCGGTGATCCTGCTGCATGGGCAGTCGGACAATTGGGTGGGGATGCTGGGATACGCCGACATGCTGCTGCGGCAGGGTTATGAGGTGGTGCTGCCAAATGCTCGGAGCCATGGGGCCAGCGGTGGGGAATTGGCGACGTACGGCGTGAAAGAGGCGGCTGATGTGCGGCTCTGGTTTGACTGGGTGAAGAACAATGACGCGCCGCGGTGCGTTGATGGGCTGGGAGAATCGATGGGCGCGGCTCTGTTGCTGCAAGGGTTGAGGACCACGCCGGGGTTTTGCGCGGTGGTGGCGGAGTGTTCTTTTGCGAGCTTCAGGGAAGCCTCATATGACCGGCTGGGCGCGAAGCTTGGCGGCGGAGCGGAGTTGGGGCGAACGCTGTTGCGCCCAGCGGTGGATGCGGGATTCCTGTACGCGCGGCTGCGGTATGGAGTGGATCTGGATCAGGCTTCGCCTCAAGATGCCGTGGCGGAGAGCACGGTTCCGGTGTTGTTGATCCATGGAAAGCTGGACACAAATCTTCCGCCACGGCATTCAGAGCTGATTGTGAAGCGGAGTGCTGGGCGGACGCCTGCGGTGGAGTTGTGGGAGCCGACGGACGCGGGCCACACGGGTGCGGCTGGCGCGGAGCCAATCGAGTTTGAGCGGCGAGTTGTGGAGTGGTTTGAAGCGCATGATGCATCGAAGTAGACGTCGGTTCATTTTGGTTCCCCGACCCAATGCGAGTCGGGCATACTCCGCCTCATGGATGTCCTTATCTCCACAGCGGCGACCCGGCGCGGTCGTGTATCTTGACCCTGAAGATAGATTCCATTTCCCCGGAGTGCGCCTTCCGCCGTTATGCCAACTTTTGCCGCTATCGATATCGGTTCCAACTCCTGCAGAGTGAAGATTGCCAAGGTCGTGGCGCACCAGTTGAAGACGCTTGCCGAGGATCGCGAGGTTACACGGCTGGGCGCCAGCGTATTCGAGTCGGGAATGGTTTCGCCTGAGGCGATGACCGTCACGCTCCGGGCGCTGAAGCGGTTTCAGCGCGCTGTGCAGGCGCATGGAGTGGACCAGATTCGCGTGGTGGCGACCTCGGCCATGCGGGACGCGCGCAATGGGCCGGCATTTCAAGCCTGGGTGAAGGCGGAGACCGGCTGGAATATGGAGATTATTTCGGGCCTGGAAGAAGGGCGGCTGATTCATCGCGGGGTCATGGCCGGCGAGAACAGTGCCGGTGTGGACGGACGGGTGCTGCTGGTGGACCTGGGCGGAGGAAGCTGCGAGATCACGCTCTCGGAACAC
>CAYWMR010000226.1:0-7956 GCA_964458965.1 uncultured Occallatibacter sp.
TAGTTCCGGGTTTGGCCGTTGACGAAGCCGGTGTTCGTGTAAGCAAGGTGCTGGTTTGCGTTGCCGCAGTGATCCTGGTCCACCGCGCCATAGACATCGCTCTGGCTGGTCGCGGTCACCGTCAGCACCGCCGGAACGACCTTCAGTGTGCCGGCCAGGTAGCTGATGCTGTAGTTCGGATCAGCTGCGCCCGAGCAAGTGGTCGGATAGCTGCCCACGTTGCTCGCGCCGGTCGCCGTAGTGGTGCACAGCGGTTGCGCGGTCAGGTTGGCTGCGCTGTCGCCGGGAACGAAACCACTAAAGCCGGGCGTGATGGCAGGCACAGTGCCTCCGTAGGACATGGTCGCGCTGCCCGCTGTAATCACCAGTGGCGCCGGATTCACCGTCTGGATAAGTATCCCTGAGGTGCTGGCGGCAAAGCTCGAACTCCCACCATAACTTGCCGTGATCGAATGCGACCCGACACTGAGCAAACTCGTCGGGAATGTCGCCACTCCCCCGCTCAATATGCCTGTACCCAGCACCGTGGCTCCATCCAGGAACGTCACCGTCCCTGTGGGTGTGCCCGACCCAGTGGATGCGACGGTAGCTGTGAAAGTAACCGATTGCCCGTACAACGATGGATTCAGGTTGGACTGCACGGTCGTCGTAGTCGATACGCTGGTGGTTGTAACCGTCAGTGTGTACGACACCGAAGTATTGCCCGGCGCGCTGGACACTACCGTAATCGGAGTGCTGCTTCCGGTGCATGGAACCGTTGCAGTGAACGCCACCTGATTCAGATCGTTCGGATTGTTGGTGAAAGTGGTCTGCGCGGGCTGCCCGTTCACCGTGATGGTGATGTCCTGTGCGCCCGTCGAGGTGCCCGTGACCGGGATCTGGCATGTGTTAAGAGATGCCCCATTCTGCGGCGAACTCACCGTCAGGCTCAGCGTGCCGGGAATGCCTACGACGATGATGTCTCCCTGGTTGGGCGTGATCACAATGGGGCTGAAAGTGGTGGGGCCTGTGCCCGGGGTCCCCCCTGGGTTAATGATGGCCGAGGGCGTGATCTGGAATGGAACGCCGTGCACCCGCAACACCGCATCCGACTCGGCGTTCGACACCGAAGTGTAGCCGAGGCCCGCCGCATTTCCGGTCTCAACGTAATCTGGAGCGAAGACGCCGCCGGTGTAGCCACCTGTCGTGAATGCAAGTGTTGGATTCGTAATGGTGGTTCCCGCCGGCGCAGTAAACAAGACTCTGACCAGCGCCGTTGGGAAGGTGAAGTTATTGCCGGTCACATTCTGCCCATTTGCCACCGTCAGCACAGGCGTGGTCAGAAACTGCCCAACGAAGTAATTCGAAGTGAAGTTCGGGTTGCCAAGGTTGAAGTTCCAGCCAAAGCGCCAATATTGCCAGGTGTCTCCAAATGCGGGCAGCGTGTAAGTGCCGCCCAGCGCATCTGGGGTAAACGTGCTCTGCGCCGATCCGCCGTCAGCCGTCTCCGCTTGAATGCCGGGGTATATGTCGGTGACCGGATAAGGCGGGTTGAATGTAACTCGTCCGCTGATGCTGGCTGCCGTGCCAGAGTAGTTCACCGGCAGCGTGGCTCCGGCAGTCAGGCCCGTGACAGACGTGGCAGGATATTGCAGCAGGGTTTGTCCATCTGTAGACAGCGTCAGCACCGGTTGAACATAGATTGGCTTTGTAAAGTCCGTAAGATCGAAGATGCGGGCCGTGTAGGTCAGGGGTTGAGCCAGCGGCGTACTGGGGATGTACTGGGGTTCGTAATTGAACTCCTCGTAAAAGCTTCCCCCACTGGTGGTGGTGGACCCGCTCGTGGTTACGTAGTAGTCGTAGATCGAGTACCCAGGCACGCTCAGGCTCCCGGTAATCGTCGCCGCCTGATTCAAGGTATAGTTCTGGGTCACGTTTGCGCCGGCCACCGGAGTCGAACTCAATTGCTGGCTATCGTTGAATGCGATCGATGTTACCGCTCCGCCTGCTTCCTGGAATCCGACGTCGCGGGTCAGATACTCGTAGCTGTCCGGCGGCTTCAGGTAGACCTGGTACTCGGCCGGTGCCGGCAGCGCGGGCGCGCCGCCTTGAAACACTGAGTTGAATAGGCAGAACTCAGCGGACCCGCCGCATGGCTCTTCAAACGTGTTGGAGAGGTCGAAGAAGCTGAAGTACAAACTGCTCACCTGAAGCGGATTGCTGTTCATGTCGTAGCCGCTCACCGACCCCGATATCTCTCCCGGCTGATAGCTGATGTTGTACGAAACGGTAGCGCTCGGCGTGATGCTCTGCAGCGGCGAGGGCGTAAATGGCACACGGTTCGTGAGGTAAATCGGAGACGTTTCCGAGATGTAGGCAATCGGCCGCAGGTAGTACGCGTTCGCCAACTGCGATTCCACAATGATGCTGTAGCACCAGTTCGCCGACCCGGCCGGGCAATTCACCGCATCGTCCTGCGTAGCGTACGCGGTTGCCGTGTACTGATTGCTCGAGTCCCGCGCGTCAACCTCCATTGAGGTGGGCACGAATGGGGCGGTGAATGTGATCACTCCCTGGAACGTTCCGGGGGTGGCCGAGACCGGACCGGCCCAAGCAGCAACCACTGCCGCAAGACCCATCATGATCAGGGACAGAACCGTTCGAGCGCACAGGAGTGCGCGGCGCCCGCAGGCGCGAAAATGTGGTCTTCTCATGGATTTCCTCCGAATTTTGCCTTGCAGCGCCGAGTCGCCTTGGCACTGGCGCTGTTGTGTTGTTATGTTTGGGGAAGGATTGTGACACGCGGGAATAAAATATTACCGGCCATTCAAAAAAGAGAAGAGCGGTTTCGCGCCAGGAACTCGCTGACACCCAGTAATGTAGGAATATCAAAAAAAATGTTGGCACGGAAAAAGTGTCTGATGATATATTTCATTCCACGCAGGGAAACCCTGCTCTCCTCAACCAGGGAGCTGAAACAAGAAGAACGAAGCAAAGGCCACAGCACGCAGCGAAACTGCAGCCAAAGGGCAGAGTGACTGACGCACACACAGAAGACGGTGCAGGCGATCCTGGAATCCAAGATTCCCCGCCGACATGCCGCACGACATCTCCCGAATCCTTTTCACCATGAACAACTCGCCTTGGACCACCACAAAGGAGCATTCCCCAATGCACACTTTGAAGGCGATGCCTCGTCCTGTCCCCGAACAGATCTCCGGGCTGCGGCGCGATTCTCCCCATTCCATCGCTCTCAGCCACCTCGGCCGGCGCATGACCTACGAAGAACTCGATCGCAGGGCAGACCAGTTTGCGTCGCGCCTGGCACAGCTTGGCGTCGAGTCTAACGGCACTGTCGCAATCTGCATCGAACGATCGTTCGACTGGATTATCGCCGCCCTTGGCATCATGCGGGCGGGCGCAGCATATGTGCCATTGGATCCCGCCTGGCCAGACCAGCGACTGCAATACGCAGTCAACGACTCGGGCGCAACCGTTCTGGTGGCTCGAACCACGCTTCTCGATCGACTACAGGGGTACGCCTGCGGCATCGATCCCTCCCGGGACGCCGCGGCCATTGCCGACGCTCCCCTGTTGCCACCGAGGCCCATCGAGCCGGAAAGCCTGGCCTACATCGTCTACACCTCCGGCTCCTCCGGAGCACCAAAAGGAGTAGAGATTACTCACGCCAATCTGGCTCATCTCATCCGCTGGCACCTGGATGCCTTCAGCGTCACACCCAACGACCGCGCGAGCCATGTGGCGGGCCTCGGATTCGACGCCGCTGCCTGGGAGATCTGGCCGCATCTTTGCGCGGGCGCTACGGTGTGCCTGGCTGACGATGCTGTGCGCTCATCACCCGATTTGCTGCGCCAATGGCTGATTCGCGAACACGTCACCATTGCCTTCGTTCCCACTATCCACGCCGCGCCTATGATGGCCATGGAATGGCCCCCGGCAACCGCTCTGCGCCGGCTGCTCACTGGCGGTGACACCTTGCACCACACTCCATGCATCCACCTGCCCTTCTATGTGGTGAATAACTACGGACCAACCGAATGCACCGTCGTCGCCACTTCGTCTGCCATCCGCACCTGGTCCAGTGAAACTCCGCCCATTGGCCGTCCCATTGCCCGGACACAAATCTATCTGCTGGACGACCGCGGCAACCCCGTTCCCGATGGCAAGACAGGTGAGATTTACATCGGAGGAAGCGGCGTGGGCCGCGGCTATCGCAACCTGCCCGATGCCACCAGGCAGAGCTTTTTGCCCGATCCTTTCGCCGCAATACCAGGCGCGCGCATGTATCGCACCGGCGATCGCGGTACCAGAAGGCCGGACGGACAGATCGAGTTTCGCGGACGCCTCGACCGGCAGACCAAGATTCACGGACAACGGGTCGAATTGGATGAGATAGCCGCCATTCTCTCTCGTTATCCCGGCGTCGATTTTGCCACGGCCAATGTCATCACGCAAGCCGGATGGAAAAGGCTGGTGGCCTACATTCTGCCTCAGGAAAATGCCCCCGTGCCTACCGTGCCGGAACTCCAGAAACATCTGCTGTCCAGCTTGCCGGACTACATGGTCCCGTCCATCTTTGTACGCCTGCATGCGCTGCCGATGGGGTCCAATGGAAAACTCGATCCCTCCTTTCTTCCCCAGCCAACAGAGTCCAACTTGCTCAAAACCAGATCTCCCGCAGCACCCACCACGCGAATCGAAGACACTCTGCTGGCCATCGTGCGCAAGTTGATTGAATGCGATGAGGTCGGGCCCGAAGACAACTTCTTCCTCGCCGCGGGGCATTCTTCGCTCGGGATACAACTGATCATCAGCATCGAGAGAGCGTTTCGCGTCGACCTCACCATGCAGCAACTCCTTGAAGCACCCACCATTCAACACCTTGGGAAAGTGATTGAAGCACGGCTCTCCCAGCAGCGCGGCCGCCCAAATCTGCTTGCCGCACTGAAACAGCACATCGCCACAAGGTTCGGCCGCCGAAGCAACGCCGGCCTGCGCGGCCTCTTCAGGGTCAACATCGGCCTCGAAAAGCTGTAATAATTCCATCGAGGCACAAAAATGGCGCGAGTCGCAGTTGTCGGTGTTGGAGCAATCGGAGGTGTGTTGGCAGCCCTGCTTCAGGTCGCGGGCCGCCACCGGATTACGCTATGTACCCGTCGTCCAATCGGCAATCTCACCGTCAAAACGCCACAAGGCATTGTCGTTGTGGACGCAACCAATCTCATCGATCCGTCGCAGGCCGCGCCCGTGGATTGGGTCTTTGTGGCGACAAAAACCTACGACTCACAGGGTGCCGCGGCGTGGCTTCGCGTTCTATGCGCCGCCAATACCCCGGTTGCCGTAGTCCAGAACGGCGTCGAGCATCGGGAACGCTTTAAAGATTTTGTGACCCAGGATCTGACCCTGCCCGTGATCATCGATTGTCCCGTGGAACGCCTGACCGATGGCACAGTTCATCAGCGCGGCGTAGCCAAAATGCAAGTCGAAGCCGGCCCGCTCGCAGAAATGTTTGCGCAACTCCTCGAGGGAACAAATGCGAACGTCGAACTGACTCACGACTTCGTCTCCGCGGCCTGGCGAAAACTATGCGTTAACTCAGCCGGCGCAATCAGCGCGCTCACCTTGAAGCCTGCAGGCGTGCTGCGCGGTGACGCTTTCGGCCAGGTCGCCAAAGACATCGTGGCGGAGTGTGCCGCGGTTGCCCGTGCCGAGGGCGCGCGGCTCGATCAAAACGTCGGCCAGCAGGTTCTCGACGGATACCGCGCGCAGCCTGAAGATTCCATCAACTCCATGCTTGCCGACAGGCTTGCCGGTCGTCCCTTGGAGATAGATGCTCGCAACGGCGTCATCGTCCGCAAGGGCCAGAAACACGGCATCGACACCCCACTGAACCGGATGATTGTTGCTCTGCTTCAGCAGCCACCCGCATAACTTCCTCATCCAGCGTTGTTCAGGCACGCGATCATCGTTTCGATAACACGCTTGGTATCATCCGGGCCTCGAACTGCAATCGAAACCACGCCTGCCTCTTCCGCTGGATAGTCATTTCCTCCAGGAAACAACGCATCCCCAACATAGATCATCTCCTTCACTTCAATGCCCAGAATCTCTCGCAGCTTCTTAATCCCGTAGGCTTTGTCATTCCCAGGCTTGGTAACATCGATGGATGTCGCGCCGCCGAGTCGAACTGAAAACTCGGGAATCAGAGTATCGAGGATTGCTTTGATCTTCTTCCGCTTGGCGAAGTCTGCGTCCCACTTCTCCTTATCTTCCAGCGGAGCCTGCTGGCCCAGCGCGGAGTAAGTAATCTGGCTTCCCCGGTCCTCGATCGCCTCTCCCCAGGTCTTCTCCACCTTGAAGCCCGCAATTGCTACGGAGCTCAGAGATCCGATGATCTTCTCTTTTTCGCCCGTCGTGAAATCTTCCGCATACAGCCTTGTCCATTGCCCTGCATATTGGAAGAATTGCGTTCCGCAGGTTGGCAGGATGGAAAGATTTGCCAGGCGTTCATCCTGCTTGAGTTTCGAGAGTACCTGCCTTTCAAACTGCAGCCATGCGCCGCCGGAGATCACCGCAGCCCTGACCACGCCGAGCAGATCGTGCAACAGCGAAGCCATTTCGGAATCGAGAGATGACTTGCTCGGCGCAAGGGTTCCGTCCAGGTCGAACACAATGAGCTTTTTCATCTGTCTCCAACCCTGACGCTCTGCGAATTTGTGCTCTGCGATGCCCCTACCAGCATTCCGACGCGCGCCCCGATGGAACCTTCGCGCCACCCTCAGGCTTCGCCGAGCGAAGAAGCAAAAGTGGGCATTGCACAAGCTTCACAACCTTCTCCGCGATGGAACCGAACACCAGAGGATGCCACCCCGAGATCCCGTGCGTGGAGATCACCACCATGTCTATATGCTCGCGTTCCACCACTTCCAGAATCGCGCTGGACACGTCATTTCCAATTTCGACGCTGGAAATTGACTTGACTCCCTTCGCCAGCAATACCGCATTGCACTTCGCAAGATGGCCTTCTGCGTATGTCCTGGCTTCTTGAATGAAGGTTGCCTCCGGAATCAAGTCGGGAAGCGACGTGGTCGGAAACATCGGAATCACGTTTACAAGCCACAGTTCCGCATGAAAGTGCCGGGCAAGGTCGGCCGCCATCTCCAGCGCCGCCTGCGATGACGCGCTGAAATCAATGGGCAGCAGAATCCGCGTAGGAATGGAAGGGAATGCGATAGCTTCGGGCACGGCGATCTCCTCTTGAAAGCATGAGTGGGACTAATCGCTCATTCTTCCTTGTCTTCGCAACAAAGGCTGTGCTCTTTTGGACATATTCAAAGCAACTCGCTTCCATCTTTCTCGATGTGCCCGATTGCTCAGGACCTGCGCCTTCAAAGTGAAACAATCGATCCGCAAGCGAATTGAACTTCCACTGCGGGCTGTCAACATCCCATCCGGAATCTCAATCGCTTCTCGAAAAGCAGTGGTTGCCGCCTGATTTCCGTTCTTCGGCAACACTTCCTAAAGCAGTCAATCAACCCATGAACATGGAGAACTCTTGTGATCAGTACAAATTCCGTAGTAGCCATCTATGACACACACGAACAGGCCGAACAAGCCGTCAAGGAACTGCAGGAAGGCGGCGTCGATATGAAAAGCCTCTCCATCGCTGCCAGAAACACACACACCGATGAGCACGTCGTTGGGTATTACAGCACCGGCGATCGCATGCAGTACTGGGGAAAGGTAGGAGCATTCTGGGGAGGATTCTGGGGCCTCTTGTTCGGCTCGGCGGCTTTCGCCATTCCCGGACTGGGGCCGATCCTCGTGGCTGGACCCCTGGTCTCCTGGATTGTCGCGGGACTTGAAGGGGCCGCAGTGGTTGGTGGAGTCAGTGCCGTCGGAGCCGGCCTGGTGAGTATCGGCATTCCCAAAGACAGCGTTATAAAGTACGAAGTT
>CAYWMR010000227.1:0-7938 GCA_964458965.1 uncultured Occallatibacter sp.
CCAGCACGGCGTGTGTTACTCCTCTTGTCTTCTCAGGTCCACTCTCAAGTGTCTACAGTGAGATTACCATGAATGGGCGGGTGAGCGCCATGCGGCGGAGATTTGGAACCAAGCTGGAATCCCTCCACAGTCAGCGTCTGCCCAGGCTGAAGAGCCGATTGTCGAATCGCTCCCGGATGACTTCAACGACTTCGACCTGTTTCGCGTCGGAATGCGCCGGATTCAGCAGACAGTTCCAGGTACGTTGCGCGATGGCGGACGGCACGCGCGCCAACGGGGATTCCAAGGAGGCCAGCCACGCGTCGCCAATCGCGCGCGTCAATTCAACACGCTCCGTCCAGTCGACAGAGGCGAGCGCGTTCAGCGGATTAATCGCCAATTCATCGGGAACCGAGACCTTGAGCAATTGGTAGAAGCGCGGAAGATTCGCATCCTCAACCATATCCGTCATGTGAACAATGCGCTCCAGAAGCGCGCCAGCCGGACAATCCGCCAAATAGACAATCAGCCTTCCCTCGGTGTGCCAGCGCCCGGACGCGCCAAGACCGCCTTCCCCATTCAAATCAGCGTAGCCGCTGATGCGCCAGAGAGTCGTCATGAAGGGTCATGCTCGCGGCCGCTCATTTAAATGAACATCCCCTCGTCAAGCTGGATCAGGGCCTCCGCCACGGCGTGTTCTCCAATCTGTGTATCCAGCATGGCCAGCGCAGTCCTGCCGTCAAAGCGACGCTTGCGGCCACACAACCACTTCCGGCCGTCCTCGCGATCCCCGTAGACCTTTACAGCCAGTTCGTACATCCGCGCCACACGCGCCAACCGGTCTGCTTCGATCACGCTGAAAGGCTCCTTCTTCTGGCGGCGGTGCTTCAGTGTGCGGGCAGGAATCACCACCTCCAGCAGATCCTTGACGGCAATGCCGGAGTAGGCGGAGAACTCCTCCAGCGTGGAGAGCGGAAGCCCACGCTCAATCTCTCTCCAATCAAAGGTGAATGGCGGCGGAGAAGCGGCGGGAATTGCAGCGGCTTGGCTCATAAGGACATTATGCCACACATTTCGCGGCATCTTGTCCTGTCGAGGCAAATTCTCCGGTGGGCAAGGGCGCGACTCCCTCGCATCAGGGAAAGCTGAACGCTAATAGCTAGAAGGTGGAAGCTCTCTTTACTGCTCCGCCGCTACCCAATAATTCGCCCGAGCCACGATCCGCGCTCCGTAATCCTGTGCGGTACGAACCCGGATGGAGTGCAGCCCCGGGGTGGGATTCGAGGGACTGAAGGTAATGAGGTACCGGTTCCGTGTGTCCTTGGCCGCATCCACCACGCGCTGCTCGAAGCGCTTGTCGCCGGTAAAGGTGGTGTATTCCCCGCCGCTCATTTGCGCAACTTCCTTCGCAATATTCTTCTTGAATCCCTGCACGGCCATAATGAACGGCGAGAGCAGGTTCATAGTCCGCTCGTTGTCTGCGTCCGTGGTGTCATGGATCAATTCAGCACGCGAAGGGGAGAACGACACACTCAGCACCAGTACATCGGATTGGCCGATCTTGCGGATCAGTTGCTCCGGCTTGGTGTGTCTGCTACCGTGATCGCGTTCTTCGCTTATAAGCAGCAAAACCCGCCTGTACTCTTTCGGCTGCGTCTGAAGCAGATCCACGGCATAACTCACCGTATCCAGAATCGCATCGCCGCCGTTGCCCGATTCCAAATTCTTGAGCGCTCCATTGAGGTCTTCGCTGGAGTTCGTGTAGTCGCGAATCAGATGGGGTTTGGAATCGAAGCCAACCAGCGCGACCTGGCTCCTGGGGTCGGAGAGAAAGAGATCGAGCAATGGGCCCAGCTTGGCCACCTTGTCGAATTCCAGTGCGCTCACGCCTCCCTGCTCCACTGCAACCACCAGCGAGACCGGCGCCGTATCCATCTCCTCCTGGACTCGAATCTTCTGCGGCACACCGTTGTCTTCCAGCACAAAATCGCCCTGTTTCAGGCCATAGATAATCCCGCCGCCGCGCTTTTCGACCAGTGTCGGCACCAGAACCTCCTGCGTCGTCACGCGCAGTGTCGGAGCGTCAGCGGTTGGTTTCGGCAAGGGCAGCGGCGGTTCCGCGGGAGGCAACTGCTGCGCAACTGCAACTGCAGCCGCCGCCGAGAACATCATCGAATACGCCAGGCGGGATAATCCACGTTTCATGCGCAAAACAACTCCAGGGCTCGCAAAGCACAAGATCAATGCCCAGAGGAACCCCTCAGCCTTCTCGGATCAATCTTTCTTTGGCGATAACTGACCGAGTCGCACGTTAACCGGCCGGGCCGCGCGCGAAGCATCGATGGCCTCGCGCAATGCCAGAAATGCCGGCGTCGGCTGCAGGTCGTCGTCAAACGGCAAGGGCCGCTCCCGCGTCCCGTCAGGCCTCCGGCTCTGCCCCCCGTGCCCCTGATTCAACCAGCTATGCGCACTTGTGAATCCCCAGGTAAGGGCAATCGGCACATTCGGCTCCGCGAGCACCAACCGAAGATAGTCGCGGAAAACTGCGGCCACGGCGGCATCCTGTGCCTCCGGTCCGCCCACAACGGCATGAGTATTCACATCCATCTCGGTCACGTAGACCTCGAGATCCATCTTCGCGGCCTCGCGGATGAACTCCCGTAGTCCTTCGCCCGGCTGGGGTCCGGTCGCGTTCAGGTGGCTCTGCAATCCCACTGCGTGAATGGGTACTCCTTTGGACTTGAACTGCCGCAATAACTCAAGCAGACGCGCGCGCTTTTCCGTGTGCTCCGGTGTATCGAGTTCGATGTTGTAGTCGTTATAAGTCAGCTTCGCCGCGGGATCGGCCGCGGCCGCGGTGCGGAACGCGAGCTCAATGTAGTCAGGGCCGATCAAATCAAGCCAAAGCGTCTTTCGCAGTCCGCCGGGCAGGCCGTCCGAGGGAAGAAGCGCCTCGTTCACTACATCCCAGCTGTGCAACTGTCCGCGAAAATGTCCCGCCACAACTTCTATGTGATGTGTGAGAATCTGCCGCGCGTTGTCTTTGGTCGCCGTCGTCTTCAGCCATCCTGGAATGCTTTCGTGCCAGCAAAGGTTGTGCCCGCGCACTCGCTGACCCGCCAAACCGGCAAAGCGGAGCAATCGGTCTCCCTGGGTAAAGTTGAAGGTATCGGCCGTGGGCCGCAGTCCGCCCCATTTCATGTCGTTTTCAGCCACCAGGATGTTGGCTTGCGCGGCAACTACCGAGGTATAAGGATCAGTCGTCTTGCCCGCGGCAACCCCTTCAACATCGAGCAGGGCTGGAACCACCGCCGTCCCATACAAGAGTCCCCTTTGAGCCGCATGGGAACGTAAGGAGTCGGCACCCGAAGTGTTGATGGCGGCGGGTATATCGAATGCCCAGGCCCTGCCAGGCCAAACAGAAAGTGCACCGAATGCTGCCGCGGTTCCGCAGAAGTTCCTCCGCGTTGAATAGAAACTACTGTGCTGGCTCATCTGTTCCCCCAAAATCAATATATGCGATTCGCCAAATCGCTTTCGACATCCGATTTCCGAGCGGCGCACGATGGTTCACACCCGTTTACGCACTTCGCGATCCAGGCGCCCTGTCCATGCCAGAAAACTCAAAAGCTCCCACCGCGAGTTCCATACAAAATTTAGCACTTTGCCGAACGTCAACGTGTCGGCACGCTGCCCGGAATAGGTTTCAACCCGCCAGCGCAGATACTCGCTCCGCCATGGCGTGAGCCGATGGCCGCGAGTCGCATTCCAGATAAAACGGAGCGAAGCCAGCACCGTGAATCCCCTGCCTAGGAGTATACCGGCTAGCGTCGCGGCCCTGGCCCGTGAGTGGGGTTACAAGGGCAGCTTGCTGAACAGGCTGTTGGAAGTGGAATTCAATTGAGCAATCACATCTTCGAGGGCCGTCTGCTGCGTCTCTGACAGCGAAAGCTGCGAGGAGACCGTTGCTACATCGGCCTGCATAAGGTTGCTCTGCGCGCTGGTCAGCTGCGTCTCGTCGCTGGTCACGGCTTCAGAAGCCGTTGTTACTTGTGTAATGGAGTTATCGATGGTTACGCGCTGCTGGGAAACATAATTCATTGCGGTACCCAAAGCTTCTGTGTCACCGACAGCCTGCGCAGTGTTGACTTTGCCGCTGGAATAGTCGTTCACAAGGCTATTGAGCGCGGCAAAGACGCTGTTGGATCCGGCGCCCAGGAATATTTGACTTCCGGGAACATTCAGCTGAATCTTCTGGCCATTGGGCGTCCCGAGATAGTTGATATTGGCATCGCCATTGTAGGTGGTTACAGCCGGCGATGTGGCAGTCGAGGTCGTGAACGGAGTCGTGGACGTCTGGCCGCCGGCGAAGATGTATTGGCCCTGATAGCTGGTGTTGGCCAGCGACTGCACCTCATCGAGAATGCCGGAGATTTGTTGCGAGACCGATTGGATGTCGCTGGAGTTCATGGTTCCGTTGTTGGCGCTGGTAGCCAGAGAAATGGCCGAGGTAAGCTCGGAAACCACGCTGCCCAGCGTTGAATCTGCCACCTGCAACTGCCCCGTTACCAGGTTCGAGCTCTGTGTAAACGAGTCGTCCTGCTGAATCTGGTTCAGCAGAAGGACATTCTCTCCGGATGCGACCGGATTCTGGCTCAGCGAAGTGACGCTCACGCCGCTCGACAACTCCGACGTCAATTGCTGCTCGTTTGCCTGGGCCTGGTCCAGCGAACCCACCAGGTTCGAAACATAACTGGGATCAACTCGCATTCAAATCCTCCGCCGGACGGAATGTTTCATTTCCAGCGCCTTGCAATCCTCTGGTTGAGCACCCGCTCGGTCCTTACGAGACCGTCGTCTGATCGCCCAGATTCAAAGCCGCGGCCATGATTGTGTTGAGCATTGAAAAAACCTGCGAAGCTGCCTGATAGCTTGTCTGCAAGGTGGATAATGCCGAAGCTTCATCATTCAGATTCACGCTCGATAGCGCGTTGTTCTGCGTCTGCAACTGGGTTACCGAAGCATTCTGGGCCGTATTCTCGGCCTCGACACCGGAGACGGTCGCACCCAGCGTGCTGACAAAATTGGAGTAGAAGTCAATGGGGGTCTGGTTGTTCAAGCCCGCGGACGATGTGCTCGCAAGAGCCGCGATCGCTGTCGCATTGGAATTGTCACCGGTTCCCGCACCCGCTGCGGCGGCTGCAATCTGGTTCGGATCGGTCATGATAACGCTCATATTGGCCGCGCTGCCCGCGACAGCCGTGGGCTGATTGAATATGTAGAGCGGATTCAGGGCGCTGCCGGCATTCCCGTCGAGGTCTTTGCCGGCGTTATTAAGAGCATTCACATTCGTGGAGACGTTGTAGGCCAGTTGATCGAGCGATGCCAGCGCGCTCGGAATGTCACCGTCGCGCGCGGTCAGATACCCTCCGAGTTGACCTCCTCCGCCGGCCAGTTGAGAAGTAATGTTCGACCCGCCCAGATAGAAATCGGTCACTCCTCCCACCGCTCCGGTCGTCAACTGGAAGTTCGAGCCTTCCGAGACCAGCAATTGCCCGGATGTTGTGGTAATCGAAAGGCCGTTGTCCTGGGTCTTAACCTGGTTGATCCCGATCAGCTGCGAAAGCTGACTCACATCCTGGTCGCGCTGGTCTTCCAGAGTTCCCGCATCCGCATTGGGCGAGGTCGACTGAATCTGCAGGTTCAACTGTGAAATCGCGCCGGTAAGCGAGTTCACCTGGCTGGTGACGCCGGCCGCTTCCTGATCCAGACCCGATCGCTGGGTGTTCAGGCTGTTGGCCGCATTCGACACATCGCCGGCCAGCGTTGTCGCCGAAGAGAGCACTCCCTGGCGCAGCGCGTTATCCGTGGGTTGGGCCTCCAATTGCGAAATGGAGCTGAAAAAGCTCGTAATGTCGCTGCCGATGTCTCCAGCCTTCGAGCTGGTTGAACCCGAGTCGGGCGTGAAGAGGGCCTGAACTCCGTCGAGCGCCGTCAGCCGCGCGCTCGATGAGGAGGCTAACTGCTGCTGCTGGTCCAGCCGTTCCTCGAGCACACTGTCCCGTAGCGATTTGGCGCCCGTCTCCGTAACCCCATTCCCATAAGAGACGCCGTTGATGGTGAGCGGATCGTTCTGCTGCCAGTTGGGAACTTCCTGGGTGTAGCCAGGCGTGTTGGCGTTGGCCACGTTGTTGGCGGTAATACTCAAGGCCGCCTGATCGGCGTTCAGCGCGCCGGAAATCAAGCTGAATGCGGAACTAATGGTCCCCATGCCCGCTCTCCATCCGCGTCCATCCCTGAGCTTGCTGCTCACCATACTCCCTGCGGCCGGTGCGCACCTCCCGCAGGCGGTGCAATACATCCAGGTTGGCCCGGGTAGCTTCCAGAACTCTGGCGAACACGGCCAGGTCCTGGGCAGCCTCTCGGCTCTGGCGAGCGACGTCCGCCCTTCGCCGAGCATCGGCGGGCCCTAGATCGCGAACCAGCAATTCGCAGCAGAGCGCAAGTTCCTCTAACCGCGCCGCATCCAGGCAGGCCAGAGCGCGCGAAGCCTCTGCTACCAGCTTGCTCAACTCCGGATGCTCCCGGCTCCAACCAAACTCCAGCATTTTCCGCGTTCCTTTCGTCCCAAATTGCTTCCGGTCGTCTTCGCGCTTGCTTTTCCGGCAACCGCACTCAAGGCATACACCTTCCGTGCGACTTCGTTCCGTCCCAGCCCGACCGCGTCTGGTCCTGACCCGCCGCTTACTGCTCGGGGCCCAGCATCGAGTCCACTACTTTCGACGCAACCGCCGATGCCGGCACATTGTAGGTTCCCGCGGCCAACGCTGCCTGTATCTCGGCGACCTTGTCCGTCCGCACGCCGGGATCGGAGGCAGTCAGCGAGACTTCGCTCCCCGCGCTCGAGAATGTAGCAAGATCACTGCCCAGCGCGCTCGCACTGGCCGCGGTTCCGCTCCTGGCCTGCGGCGCCGGCGGCGTCGGGGTTGTTACGCCAAGAAGAGACTTCAAACCATCAAGACTGCTGCGGATGTCCATGTAGATTGCTCCTTACTGGGCCTATCGGCACAGCTACTAATCACTCTAGTCATTTGAGGGCCTTGATTACGGTATTGCCGTGCAACCTGCTGGTTACCGGTACCGTTCCGGCCTGCTTACCGGAATGGGAAAGATCCTGCACAATGCTCTTTGCTATCCCGAACCCTCCCCGTTCGCTCAATGCCTTTCCCAGAGCCTCCGATGCAAATTCCGTCAGCGCGCCTCCCGACCCTGACTCCGGATCGGAGTCCGTGTCCTCTCCTGTAAGAGAACACCCGCTAGTCATGGGCTTGATCAGCTCCTTCATCATCTGCGCCTCGAACTCATGCGCCGCATGCACCAGCCTGGGCTGCGGCCCCGTGGGGTTTGTGCTTTCCAGCGACCCCGCCGCCAACAGCGATTGCAACCTTGCGCCGCTCATCAGATGACCTCCAGGTCGGCCTCCAGTGCGCCGGCCTCCTTCATCGCCTGCAGAATCGAGATCACGTCCCGCGCCCCTGCACCAGTTCGTTGCAATTCCTGGACCAAATCCTCCACCGTCGCTCCTTCTTTCAGGTCGATGCGATTTACCGGCTTGTCCTGGGCCTGCACTGTGGTTTGTTCGACCACCTGGGTGGTTCCCGAGGAGAGCGCATTCGGCTGCGACACCAGGGGCTGGGTGATCACATTCACAGACAGGCCTCCGTGCAGAATCGAGACCGGCTGCAACCGAACCGTGCCACCGATCACCACTGTCCCGGTCCGCTCGTTCACCACCACGCGAGCTCTCGGATAGACCTCCACTTCAACCTCCTCTACCCGGTCGAGAAGCGAGGCAATATCTTCGTCCGGCACGGTTGCAATCTCCACCCGTCGGCTGTCAATGGCGTGCGCGCGGGCCGAGCCTAAAGCACGATCGATCGACGCGGCCATGCGCTCCGC
>CAYWMR010000228.1:0-7932 GCA_964458965.1 uncultured Occallatibacter sp.
CTTCCCGGGCCACCTCGGACAGGAACAACCTGTTGACACTACACACCTATTCCCTTAGTCCCTTAGTCCCTGGGCCGCTCCCCCCAAACAGCAAAAGCGCCGCCTGAAGGCGGCGCTTTTGCGAAAGTTAAATCCACAATACAACTACAACGTCGATTCGATCTCAAATCCCCAGGCCTCAAGGAGCGCCTCAGGAATGTACTTCGAGTTCTTGTTCCGGCGAGCCCACTCGCGCAAACGAGTAGACCGGATGTACTGATCCGGGCTCAACTTGAACTCTTTCACAATCTGCTCGAAAGAGGTCACTGTGGGCACAACAGGGCCTATGGGCTCTGGTTTGCCCCAATTCGGATTTCCACGACGCTTTGCCATCGATTTCTTGTCCTTAAAGGAGGGTTTCTTGCTGCGACATCCTCGGAATCGGGTGGGGGGCCCCGGTCACTCCGTAGGAATCTCTAGTGTCTTATTTTACGTATTTTTTCTCTAAAAATCAATAGGAAAATGGTATTTAATCCAAACCATCTACAAATACTATGTTACACGCCCTGGCTGTCCGTATGTACCTGTCCTTAAAAGGAATAGCGAAACCCCTCCCCAACCGCATCGCTCTTGCAAACGTTCTTTCCACCGCGTCCACTGGCAACTCGCAACCCTTCGGTGTCACGATACTCTTATGACAATATCCACAAGAATGCTTGCCGCGGTGCTCCTTGCCTGCGCCGCCGCAAACGCCCGCGCCGTCGAACTCTCCGTGAGCCGCGATGCCATCGAGCGCACCCTCAAGCAGCAGCTATTCAACGGCCCCGATGGCCGCTACTACATCAAGGGCAATGCGCAATCCGCCTGCTCGGTCTATGCCGAAGACCCAAAGCTCAGCTTTCAGCAAGACCGCATCGTTGTCCAGGTCAAAACCCATGCGCGCCTGGGCCGGGCAGTCGGCGGCGCATGCCTCGGCATCGCGCTCACCCTCCCCGCCGAGGTCTCGCTCGCCCCCGATGGAGAAGGCGAAACCATCGGCTTTCGCGACGCCCGCGTCGACCGCGTCAGCGACCGTCAGGAGCTCAATTTCATCCTCACTCCCTTCCTCAGCCATCAGATCCCGTCCGGCATGAAGGTTAACGCCGCCGATCTCCTTCGCAAAGCCCTCGAGGGCTCCACCGCCTCCTCCGGCTACAAAGTCACCCTGGATAACCTCAAGATTCACTCCATCCAAACCCAGGGCGACAAACTCATCGTCGACGTGGATGCCAGCATCAGCATCAAGTGACGCCTCCCGCCAACGCCGCCAGCCTGCCCGCGACTATCCGAACCAGGCGTTAAACGCCCCGCCCCGTACCGCCGCGGCCAGCGCATCAATATCCTTGGCCAGCGAGCGATCCTGATTGAGCGCCGGCACCACAGCCCGCACCGCGCCGTGCGCCAGCTCAATCTCCAAAGCGGGGCGCAGCGGCCTGCGGAACTCCACGCCTTGCGCCGCGCACATCAGTTCAATAGCCACAATTCGCTCACAATGCTCCACAATCTGCCGCAGCTTCAGCGCCCCGTTCATCCCCATCGACACATGGTCCTCCTTGCCCCCGCTGGTGGGAATGCTCCCAGTCGATGCTGGATGCGCAAGCACCTGGCACTCGTTAATTAGCGCCGCGGCCACAATTTGAGCGATCATGAATCCCGACGATAACCCCGGATCGGGTGAGAGAAACGCAGGTAGCCCTTCGTTGATATCGGGATTGAGCAGCCGGTCGATCCTCCGCTCCGCAATGCTGGCTAAATCGGTCAACGCAATAGCCGCGTAGTCAAAGGCGTAGGCCAGCGGCGCGCCATGAAAGTTTCCTCCGGAAAGCACCGCAGCTTCTTTCATCCCGGAGCTATTCTTCGGAAAGACCAGCGGGTTATCCGTCGCCGACCCGGCCTCAACCTCCAGCACTCCGCGGACGTGCGCCAGCACATCCCGCACCGCCCCGTGAACCTGCGGCATGCAGCGCAGGCAATAGGCGTCCTGCACCCTGGAATCGTGTTCCCGATGAGCCTCGCGAATCTCGGAGTTCTCCATGAGCCGCATCAAATGCGACGCGGCGGCAATTTGCCCCTTGTGCGGACGCGCCTCGTGAATCCGCGCGTCGAAGGCCGCGGGCGTCCCCATCAGCGCCTCCAGCGACATGGCGCCCGCAAGGTCGGCTAGCTGCGCCACACGGCAGGCTCGGGCAACGGCCAGTGCGCCTACTGCAGTCATTGCCTGTGTCCCGTTCAGCAGCGCCAGCCCCTCTTTGGCAGCCAAAACCAGGGGCGCCAATCCTACTCGCCGCAGAGCCTCGCCGCCCGGCATTCGCTCACCCTTCACAAACGCCTCGCCTTCGCCGATAACCACCAGCGCGAGATGAGCCAGCGGTGCAAGATCGCCGCTGGCGCCCACCGATCCCTTCTCCGGAATCACCGGATGAACTCCGCCGTTCAACATCCCTACCAGCAATTCCACCAGCGCCGCTCGGCAGCCGCTGAACCCCTTGGCCAGCACATTGGCCCGAAGCAGAAGCATGCCGCGCGACTCGGCCTCCGAGAGAGGCTGCCCCAGCCCGCCTGCGTGGCTGCGAACCAGGTTAGTCTGCAACTGCTCGAGGCTCCCGGCGGGCACAAGCATATCGGCCAGCCTGCCGAACCCGGTGTTCACCCCGTATACCGTCTCCCCATCGGCCAGTATTTGTTCAATAAGCTCCCGGCTTTCGGCCATGCGGCCAATTGCAGCCTCGGCGATCTTCACCGAACAACCACACAACGAAACAGCTTCAATCTCGGCAAGACTCAGCGGCTGGCCGTCCAGAACTACGCATTCCATGAGTCAGATTCTAGGCCGCCAGGTTCCCCACAGTACAGGCGGCTTTGGGGCAAATGCTTGGCAGCCTCATGCAACTCGACTATCCTTACATTCGATCGCCAAGGACCCCACACCATGATGACCATCTCCCGCAGAGAATTCGCCAAGCTAACCGCCCTCGGCCTCGCCGCTCAGTTCGCGCCCACCCTCAAAGCCCAGCAGCCAGCCAAAAAGATCGGCTATGCCGTCATCGGCCTGGGCCGCATCGCCGATCACTTCATGCGCGGCGCCCTGCTCACCACCAACTCGCAGACCACCGCCCTGGTCAGCGGCCATCGCGACAAGGCTGACCGCATCGCGGCGCAGTACAACGTCCCTTCAAGCTCTATCTACAACTACGAAAACTTCGATGAGATCGTGCACAATCCGGCGGTCGACGCAGTCTACGTTGCGCTCCCCAACTCCATGCATGCCGAGTACACTATCCGCGCCGCCAAGGCCGGCAAGCACGTTCTCTGCGAGAAGCCCATGTCAACCAACGTGGCCGAAGCCGAGGCCATGATCGCTGCCTGCAAGGCTGCCAACGTCAAGCTCATGATCGCCTACCGCTGCCACTACGAGCCCACCAACCTGCGCGCGGTCAAACTCATTCGCTCGGGCGCGCTAGGCCAGGTGCAGGCCATCGAAAGCTCTTTCGGATTCAACATGGGCCCCAACGAATGGCGCACCAACAAGAAACTCGCCGGCGGTGGCCCGGTCTTCGACGTCGGCATCTACTCCCTCAACGCCTGCCGCTACCTAACCGGCGAAGAGCCCGAAAAAATCTCCGCCTATGCCTCCACCATCGACCATGACGGCCGCTTCAACGAGGTCGAAGAGAACATGTCGTGGACCATGCGCTTTCCCTCCGGCATCGTGGCCAGTTGCAACACCACCTACGGCGCGCCCATGGACGGCTGCTTCCGCGTCCACGGCTCCAAAGGCTGGCTTGAAGTGGAGCATGCATTTGTCTACGAGGGCCTGCACCTGCGCGCCGACTACTCCGGAACGCAACTTGACGAGCTAAACCCCGCCAAAGATCCATCCCACTTTACCGCGGAAACCGCCGCCTTCTCCAGCAACATTCAAGACGGAACGGAACCCAAGGCCAGCGGCGAAGAAGGCCTCCGCGACATGCGTTACATCACCGAGATTTACCGCTCAGCGGGGATTCGAATTTGACCTGCGAGCCCAGCACGCGGGTGCCCCAGGTCTCGCTTCTGAGACCTGGGAACTCTGAAATCCCAAAGCGGTAGGTTATCCGGACACAAATCTTGTCGTTCGCTAACTAACTCGATAACTTAATGATCGTAACTTGATAACTCGCCCCCTCAACTCAACCCCAATATCCGCCGATTCGCCTCCCGGTCCGCGCCGCCGCCCGCAAAATCGTCAAACGCCTTTTCCGTAACGCGAATAATCCTCTCCTTGATAAACTTCGCGCCTTCCGCCGCACCGTCCTCCGGATGCTTGATGCAGCACTCCCACTCCAGCACCGCCCAACCCGGATAGTCGTACTGCGCCATCTTCGAAAAAATGGAATGGAAATCGATCTGCCCGTCCCCCAGCGATCGGAACCTTCCCGGTCTGTCGATCCAATTCTGATAACCGCCATACACGCCGCTTCGCCCGCTCGGCCGAAACTCCGCATCCTTCACATGAAATGCGCGCACTCTCTCGTGATAGATATCCAGGAAGCTCAGGTAATCCAACTGCTGCAGGATCATGTGGCTCGGGTCATAGAGAATGTTTGCCCGGTCGTGGCAGCCCACTACGTCCAGAAACCGGTCGAAGGTGGCGCCATCGTGCAGGTCCTCGCCAGGATGCAGTTCGTAGCAAATATCCACGCCTTGTTCATCGAAGACGTTGAGAATGGGCAACCAACGGCGACCCAACTCCTCAAACGCCTCATCGATCAGCCCCGCAGGCCGCTGCGGCCAAGGATAAAAAAACGGCCAAGCCAGCGCGCCACTGAAAGTGGCGTGCGCATTCAACCCCAACCGGCGGCTGGCCTTCGCCGCGAACTCCAACTGCTCCACAGCCCACGCCTGCCGGCCCTTCAAGTCCCCCGCAAGACTCGCCGGCGCAAACCCCGCAAACAGCTCGTCATAAGCCGCATTGGTCGCCACAAGTTGCCCTTGCAAATGCGTTGAGAGCTCGGTGACTGCCAGCCCCGACTGGCCAACCACGCCGAGAACATCGTCGCAATAGCTCTGGCTTTCGGCCGCCAGCTTCAAATCGAACAGCCGTGCGTCCCAGGTCGGAATCTGCACCCCGGTAAAGCCCAGCTCCGAAGCCCAGTCAGCCATCCCGCCCAGCGTATTGAACGGCACGTCATTCCCCGCAAACTGCGCCAGAAAAATTCCCGGCCCCTTAATCGTCTTCATCTTCCCTCTCCTATAAACGCGAGTACCGCTCGAACTAACTCCTTAACTCATCTACTTACTAACTCGCCGGGTGCCCCAGGTCTCGATTTTGAGACCTGGGATAGCGTGAACCCAAACCGACCCACCTCGTCCAATCAGCTAAAACTCCACCCAGCTCTCCGTCCGATTGCTCTCAATCGCCCGCTCAATAAACCGCATCCCGCGCACTCCAGCCAAAATACCCGGCAGCGTAGCCGGCAACGCATTCGCCTCTCCGCCCTTCCACCCCCAAAACGCCTCAACAAACTCGCGATACAGCACCGCAAACGCCTCTATATAGCCCTCCGGATGCCCTCCCGGCAGCCGCGTCACCCTCAGCGCAGACTTGCTCAAATAGCCTCCGGACGCATGGCGAATCTCATCCGGCCCATCCAGCCATCTCACATGCAGCCGGTTAGGATCCTCCTGCCGCCAGTCGAGCGATCCATTCTCGCCATACACCCTCAACCGCAGCCCGTTCCCCTCTCCCGCGGCAATCTGCGACGCCATCAGCACGCCGCTTGCGCCGTTGTTCAACCGCAGAACCGCATTGCAATCGTCGTCCAGCCGCCGTCCCTCAACCACCGAGCGCAGCGTTGCATTCAAGCCGGTCACTTCAAGCCCGGTCACATATTCCACAAGATGAAAAGCATGGGTACCGATATCGCCAATGCAGCCCCCCGGCCCGCTCAACGCCGGATCGGAGCGCCACGCTGCCTGCTTCTGTCCCGCCGTCTCAATGGGCCTGCTCAGCCAGCCCTGCAAATACTCGACGGCTATTTTGCGAATCCCACCAAGCACACCTCTGGCACAAAGGTCGCGCGCCTCCCGCACCAGCGCATACCCCGCATAGGTATGCGTCAGTCCATAAGGCAGCCCCGCCTTCTTTACCTCGGCCTCCAGCTCCAGCGCCTCGTCATAAGTAGCCGTAGCCGGCTTGTCGCTCATCACCGGAATCCCCGCCTCAAGCGCCGCAACCGCCACCGGCAGGTGCAAGTGGTTAGGCGTCGCAATCACCACAAAGTCGATCCCATCCGCCCGCTCACGCTCCGCCTTGAACATCTCGTGGTAATCGCCATAGGCCCGCGCCGGATCGATCCCGAATCCCTCCCCCGCCGCCCGCGACCGCTCCGCCGATTGCGAAAACGCCCCCGCAACCAGCTCGATCGTCCCGTCCAGCTCCGCCGCCATCTTATGCACCGGGCCAATAAAAGCGCCGGGCCCACCGCCCACCATCCCCATCCGCAACTTACGTGACTCTGTCATGATCTCCTCTATGCCGGGTGCCCCGGGTCTCGCACCTGAGACCTGGGAATCTACGCAGCCGGGCCGGACTCATCCCTGCGGCATGGCCCGCTTCAATCCCGGCGCCAGCGTCCGCAGCAGCAACAAAGCAATCAGGTAGGCCGTAGCACAAAACATGAACAGCGGCGCATAATGCCCGTGCTTCGCCTGCAAGACATGACCGGCCACAGGCGAGAAAATCGCCAACCCCAGCGCCCCGGCCACCTGTCCAAAACTCACCACTGTTCCCACATACGCACGCGGAAACATATCCGGAACCGTTGTAAAAAGGTTTGCGGACCATCCCTGGTGCGCACTCGTTGCCAGGCTCATCAACGCCACCGCTCCCCATTCAGTTTGCAGCCCCCCTGCCAGGCCGATGGGCAAAATAAGGCACGCACAGGTGAGCATGGCAGCCAGCCGCGCCGGCTTTAACCCCATGCCCAGCCGCTCGTAGCCACGGGGCAGCCAACCCCCGCAAACACTCCCTACAGTGGAAAGGCAGTAAATCACAATCAACGGCGCGCCCAGGTGCGACAGGTTCAGGCTGAACCGATCGCTGAAATACCCCGGCAGCCAGAATAGAAAAAACCACCAGACCGGATCCGTGAGAAACTTGGCGCACGCAAATCCCCACGTCTGCCGAAAGCCCAGCAGCTTCCACCAGGCCATTTGCGGCGCCGGCGCAATCGCCGCGCCGCGCGACCAGTCCATCGACTGCGCCGGGGTCCGATACTTCACAGACCACCAGACAATCCAGGTTGCGCTGAACACTCCGGTGGTAAGGAACGATGCACGCCAGCCAAAATGCCACGCCACCCAAGGCACAATCGCCGGAGCCAGAATCGCTCCCACCGAGGCGCCGGAGTTGAAAATGCCGGTGGCAAGCGAACGCTCCTTGGGCGGGAACCACTCCGCCGTCGCTTTAATCGCCGCGGGAAAATTGCCACTCTCGCCCAGGCCCAGAAAGAAACGCGCCACGCCGAACCCGAACACCGAGTTCACCAGCGAGTGCCCCATCGCCGACAAACTCCAAAGGCCAGTCACAATCGGATATCCGCGTCTGCACCCTAGCCTGTCCACCAGGCGCCCCGCAAAAATCACGCCCAGCATATAGGCGGTCGAAAACGCGCTGACAATATAGCCGAACTGCTGTTCGGTCATACCGATGGAAGTCTCAACCGTTGGCCATCCCGGCAAAAGCGGCGCAAGGTGAATGGTTGTCTGTGCCAGCACAGGCTTCAATATTGCAATCACCTGCCGGTCCATATAGTTGATCGAAGTGGCCACAAACAGCATCGCGCAGACCGTCCAGCGCCCCGGCAACGCAGGTGGGTCGGCAAAAACCTCGGTAGGTTCCTTCAAATCGCTCATCGAGTTACCAGTCAGTCA
>CAYWMR010000229.1:0-7926 GCA_964458965.1 uncultured Occallatibacter sp.
GCGCGGAGTGCTTTCCCTGGCCCAGCGTGGCCAGCAGGTCGGCGGCCGTGGCCACCCCATAATCGTTGGCGATGCGGCTCAGATCCTGGTCGGAGATCTGGCTTAGCGGGACTTTGAATTTCCTTGCCTCGCGCTCCAGGAGCTTGCGGCCGATCTCCACCGCCCGGATGCGCTGGTCCTCGTTGAGCCAATGCTTGATTTTGTTGCGAGCGCGTGGGCTTTTGACAAAGGTGAGCCAGTCGCGGCTCGGCTTGTGATCCTTCTGGGTGACTATTTCTACAATATCCCCAGTCCGGAGTTTGGTGCGCAAGGGCACCATACGGCCATTGACCTTGGCGCCCACGCAAGTGTGGCCCACCTCAGTGTGAATGGTATATGCGAAATCGACGGGGGTGCCATCGGCCGGAACCACGACCACTTTTCCCTTTGGCGTGAAGGTATAGACCTCGTCGGGGTAGAGGTCCATCTTCAGGCTGGAGAGAAACTCGTTGGGGTCGGTCATTTCCTTTTGCCACTCGACGAGCTGGCGGATCCAGTTAAGCCGGTCTTCGTCGCGGGAAGTCACGACGCCTGCGCCCGCCTTATATTTCCAGTGTGCGGCAATGCCTTCTTCGGCGATGCGGTGCATCTCTTCGGTGCGAATCTGTACCTCGAACTGATGGCCGCCGGCGCCCATTACCGTGGTGTGCAGCGACTGGTAGCGGTTGGCGCGGGGAATGGCGATGAAGTCCTTGATACGTCCCGGAACCGGCCGCCAAAGCGTGTGGATGAGCCCGAAGACGGCGTAGCAGGCAGCCACGTCCTGGGTGATGACGCGGATAGCAAGCAGATCGTAGACCTGATCGAACGAGATTTTTGCGCGCTCGATCTTCTGGAAGATGGAATAAATGCGCTTGATGCGCCATTCGACCTTGGCTTCGATGTTGTTTTCGCGCAGTTGTTCCACCAGCGTGTCCTCAACGCCGCGGAGGAACTGCTCGCCCTCGATTCTTCGCGACTCGACTGCAGCCGACACCTGTTCGTAGCTCACCGGATCGGTGTAGCGGAAGGCCAGATCCTCGAGTTCGCCGCGCACTTTGCCCATACCCAGCCGGTGCGCAAGTGGAGCGTAGATTTCCTGTGTTTCGCGGGCGATGGCTTCCTGGCGGTCGGGCTGCAGGTGCTCAAGGGTGCGCATATTGTGCAGGCGGTCGGCCAGCTTGATGAGCACCACGCGGACGTCCGACACCATCGCGAGCAGCATTTTGCGCACATTTTCGGCCTGGCGATCTTCGCGATTGGCAAACTGGATCTTGTCGATTTTGGTGACGCCCTCGACGATGTGGGCGACCTGATCGCCAAATTCGGCTTCAATTTCTTCATTGGTTGCGGGCGTGTCCTCAACCGAATCGTGCAACAGGCCGGCGGCGATGGCCGTTGCGTCAAGCTTCATCTCGGCCAGCACCTCGGCGACTTCGAGCGGGTGGATGATGTAGGGCTCGCCGGAGGCCCGCATCTGGCGATCGTGATGCTTGACGCAGAACTCCCAGGCCTTGCGGATGAGAGAGGTGTCTTCGCTGGGACGGTTGGCTTGAACGTGCTGGATCAGAGATTCAAAACGCTGCGCGATGGTGCGCTGATCAGACGGCTGCATTTCGGTGCCGGGCACGGCAGGCTGCAAATCCCCAGGGAGAGCGGGTGGCTCGCCGGGGAAATCTGCCGGGATGGCTTGCCGGACAGTCGCCATGCTTCATTATAGGCCGCAACTGCTTGAGTTGCATGAAGGGCAATGGCAACGGGCGACGGCAAGGGGAGAAACGGCCAAGCCCGCGCGCCCTCAAAAGAAACTCCGGCGGGTTACGGTTCAGTTAGATTCCGATTGCTTCTTTAATCACATAAGTCACACAATTGGCCATAACTCACCTACAAAAACTTGTATATCGATATGCGGGTTACATGGGGGTCGAATTTCTGGATTCCATGTACAAATTTGCACATACTCCCGGCCTGCCCGACCAATCCCTTTTTCCGGCTGAGAATAACTCCAGAGACTCATTCAAATCTGCGCATTTACTTTATATCCGAAAACGGGGTTTATGCCGGTAAATAATGACATTTCCCTTATTGGTTCGTCGGTGCTTGATAGCTATGAGTAGTGTGCTGGCCGTCACATCGCGAGTATATCGAAGGAGGAGTAAAGTCCCATTCGGACTAGAGGTCCAGAACCGAGGAACTTATGATGAAACGCCTCTTACTTACAGCCCTGGCAGCTTCACTTGCAGTAAGCCTGAGCTATGCAGACCAAACCAATGCGAAGGTCGTTATTCCGATTAGCAAGACCACGCCCGTCAATGGCAAGGTGATGTATGTGAACTATTGCGCGCCGTGCCATGGAGTGGACGGCCAGGGAGCAGGCCCGGTAGCCTCCGAATTGAAGGCATCGCCTACAAACCTGACGGTCTTGAGCAGGAACAACCATGGGAAATTCCCTGACGCCCATATCGTCACCGTGTTGACATACGGCGCCGAGATAAAGTCGCATGGAACACCCGATATGCCCGTGTGGGGACCGATTCTTGGTAAGATGAACGTGTCCAACTCCCAGGACAGGATGCTCAGAATCAGCAATTTGAGCCGGTACCTGGATTCCATACAGGTTAAGTAGGGCCGGCGGCCCAATTGCTCCCGGCGAAAGGGAGCACATGGTTAAGCCGCACAACCCACGAACTCAAGTAACCCAAAAGGCGCCCAATGCTGCGAAGCGTGGGGCGCCTTTTGATCGAAGTCGAGAGCATTCTTCCCCTGCCGAACGTCCCCAGGTTGGCGTCATGGTGAGCCGCCGCGCCGCTGACCGGCTGAGGAGCGGCTATCTTTGGGTTTACGCCTCGGATATTGAATTTCTGGAACTGCCCATAGAGGGCGGAGTGGACCACATTGCGCTGCTGCCGGTAGCCGACAACCGAGGCCTGTTGCTGGGTACGGCGCTTTACAGCGCTCAATCGCAGATTGCGCTGCGGATGGTATCCCGCGAGGCCATCGATGAGGCTGGCTGGCTGGAATTGCTTGAGGCTCGCCTCCGCAAATCCATCGGTCGCCGCACGACTCAGCTAAGCGGCGAAACTGACTCCTGTCGTCTCTGCTTCAGCGAAGCTGATGAGATTCCGGGGCTGGTGGCCGACAAATACGGCGACCTCATTATTCTGCAACTGCTGACCAAGGGTCTCGACAATCCGGCTGTTCGCGAAACCTGCGTCCGCGTTCTTCGGGAGGCGCTGAATCCTAAGGCCATTTTTGAACGCCCGGACCCGCGCATGCGCGAGCTTGAGGGAATGGGTGCGCCCGATGGGACGCCGCTTTGGGCAGCCGACGCCGCCAACGCTATCACGAGGACGCAGTTCAAGCTCAACGGCCTGCTCTTCCACTACGATGCCAACGCCGGGCAAAAGACCGGAGCGTTCCTTGACCAGCGGGAAAACTACAACGCCGCACAGCAGTGGGCGGGGTTGCTGGCCCCTGGCGGCCGGGCACTCGACGTGTGTACCTACCAGGGCGGCTTTGCGCTGCACCTGGCTAGGGTGACAAAAAACGTGACCGGCATCGACGCGTCGCGATCATCGCTGGAAGTGGCCGAACGCAACCTGGAAGCGAACCGGGCGCAACTGACTGGGGCAGTGGACTGGGTGGAGGCCGACGCCTTTCAGATTCTTCGCGACTGGTCCGACGCCCACGAGCAGTTCGACACCATCGTGCTGGACCCGCCTGCCTTCGCAAAGACCAAGCGCGCCGTGGAAGGCGCCTTGCGCGGCTACAAGGAACTGAACCTGCGCGCGCTGCGGATGGTGCGCTCCGGCGGCCTGCTGGTGACCTGTTCGTGCTCACACCATGTGGGGTGGACAGATCTTGAAGGCTGCCTGGCATCGGCGGCGGCCGATGCCGGGCGCCGGGTTCGACTGCTGGAGCGACGCGGCGCTGCTCCCGACCACCCCGTGGTGTTGAACCTGCCTGAGACCGAGTATCTGAAGTGCCTGGTGCTGGAGGTGGAGTAGATCCAGCCTGATTCAGGCTTGGGCGCTGCTCTGGCTGCTGTGCCAAGGCGGAAAGATTCGCATGATCCCCCGGGGCCAGGACTGGGACCAGGATTGCCTTGGTTGCGCAGAACTGGACTGTTCTCCTCTGGTGCCGGCCAGGCGTAATTCCGCCAAAGCTTCCTTCACTTGCGCCCGCAGAGTTTCGGCCTCAAAGGTACAGGAGCGCAGGTAGGCAGACACGGTGAGGCCGGCTTCCGCGGCACGTTTGCGTAGTTGCTCGCATTCCGTTTTACTGAGCCGAATGGTTATGCTGGAGCATTTCAGATTCCGCTGGAGCGGCGTGGACTCATTGTGAGGAACCTCGGAGTCGGCGTCGTCGAAGATTGCGAGAGCCTGTGGCGGGATTGGGGCTTCAGAGGCCGGAGATGCAACACCCTGGGATGCATTGGGGATGCGGGCTGCCAGGATTGCGGCCTGTATGGGCGCATGATCGGCGGGGTCGGGATTGCGTGTGCGCGTGTGGGCGCGCAAGGCGCTCTCGTAACTTATGGTCGCAAAGTCGGCTTCCAGGTCCTCGTCGCTCCAGAGGGCCGCTCGCTTTTGCGCGGGCGCGGTAAGCGAGGCCAGCAAACCGGCAAAGCTGGCGGAGTTGGGTGAGGGCACGGGAGCGGCTGGTTGTTGCATGCTTTGGAGCATAGCCCGACGGCCGGTGAGTCGAGTGAGAAATCTCCCATATGGCGGGTTGGGTGTTCCGTATAAGGAATCGCGAGTCGCGGATTTCAAAATGAAACTACGCCTTGCAAAGTTCATGCAAAATGCCCGGTGGTCAGATGCCGCAGAATTGGCGCGCTTCGGGATCGGGGAGTATGCGTCCGGGAAGGCGCAGCAGTTCGGTTACGGCCTCAGCGCTCAAGGGGCGGGCGAAGAGGAAGCCCTGGCCGAATCGGCAGCCCAGTTGGCGCAACAGGCGGTATTGCTCGCGGGTCTCGATGCCCTCAGCAACCACATCCATGCCCATGACTCGCGCGAGTTCAATGATGGTGCGCACGATCTGGAGCGGCTGGTCGCCTTCGGTCATGCGATCCACAAACGAGCGGTCGATTTTGAGTACATCGAACGGGAAAGAGTGCAGGTTATTGAGCGAACTGTAGCCGGTGCCGAAGTCGTCCATGAGCAGGGAAACGCCGAGCTTGCGCAGGCTGCCCAACACCTCCATGGCGATGCGCATGTTGGGAATGAGGCTTGACTCGGTCATTTCGAGGCCGAGTTGTCGGCTTGAGATGCCGAATTGAATGAGCAATGCTTCGACGTGGTCGGCCAGGCCTGCGCGGGAAAACTGGCGGGCGGAGAGGTTGACGCCGACACGCAGCGATCCATTTCGGGGATCTTCCCTGCACCATTTCTGGATTTGCGTGCAAGCCTCGGTGAGTCCCCAGTCGCCGATGGGGAGAATCAGTCCATTCTCTTCGGCCAGCGGAATAAAATCCATGGGGGGAACTAGCCCTCTTTCGGGGTGGACCCAGCGGATCAGCGCCTCAACGCCGACGATTTTGCGCGTGGAAAGATCGACCTCGGGCTGGTAGTACAGCACAAATTCGCGCTTGTCGAGGGCGTGACGAAGGTCGTGTCCGGTTGGCCAATTCCCGGTTGCGCCGGCAGCGGCGCGGGGCTGCCGCACCCCCTGCCCGGGGAATACATTCCGCATTCTGCGAAGCTCCAACTGGCTGGAGACCATATCGGCAAGACTTTCCAGCATGTAAAGCTCGTCGGGGGTGATTCCCTGGCGCGGCGTCTGCCAGAACACTGTCAGATTTCCCAGTATTTGGCCATCGATAGAGCGCACCGGGGCGCTGGCGAACATAGCTGCGTTGAGTCGCTTGAGGATAAGCGCCTTCATCTCGACTCCGAGTTCCATGGAAGAGTCGGACACCATAATAGAGCTATTCCCGGCAAGCATCATCTCAAAGATGGAGTTCTTCCGTGGTAATTCGCGGATGTTCTGGCCCCAGCAGGACTTGATCCAGACTCTGCTCTCGTCGACAAAGGCAAGACCTGCATGATCGGCTTGGAAGTACTCAGCAGCCAGTCGGGTGATGGCGTCGTAGCTGGGTTCCGGCGGAGTATCGAGAATCCCTGTCGCCTTCAGCGCAGCCAGGCGGGCGGCTTCCTGCTCCTGATCGGCTCTGTTTGTCTCCAGCTCTGCCTGATGCATCTTCACTCCGAGCTCACAACCCCAGCGGCGGCGTGTCTCCGTTTACCGCGAATCCACAGTCCCAGCGCCTGGGCGCCTGCGCGAGTCCCGCGGTTTTCAATAGGGCTGAATGCGACTCCCAGGCTCCATCCGCGAGTGATTCTGGCGGTGACCGAGGCGTGACACTGCCCTTGAGGACTTCCAAGTTGAGTCCCGTCACCTTCCTTATCGGAAAGCAGGGACGCCGGCATGAGGTTACGCCAGGGCGGCGTACCTGAGTACCTGTTCAGTGACTGTCGGAACCCTGCTTTCGCGCTCCCGCCTTCCCTGTTTCAGTCCACAGGAAGGCGAGTTGATCGGCATCGTCCTGAATGTGCTGGTCTACACTGACCCCGGCCGAGTGGCCGCCGGAGAGGCTGTAATGCAACAGGATCGGCCTGCCGCTGGATGAGGCCGATTGCACCAGGGCCGTCATCTTGCGCGCGTGCAGCGGGTCTACGCGGGTATCGCTGTCGCCGGTGAAAAACAGCACTGCCGGGTAGGCCGTGCCGGATTTGACGTTTTGATAGGGTGAGTACTTGAGCAGGTAAGGGAACTGCTTCTCGCTTTCCGATGAGCCGTATTCCGTCGTCCAGTAGGAGCCTACTTTGAACTTCTGATAGCGCAGCATGTCGAGGAGTGGATAGCCGCACCAGACGGCCGAAAACAGCTCCGGCCGCTGAGTAATGGATGCGCCCATCAGGAGCCCTCCGTTCGATCGGCCGGTAATGGCGAAGTGTTCCGGCGACGTGTATTTGTTGGCAATCAGGTATTCGGCCGCGCCAAACCAGTCGTCGAACACGTTTTGCTTTTTCTCGAACATTCCCTGTTCGTGCCAGGTCTCGCCATACTCGCCGCCGCCGCGCAAGTTGGGAAGCGCGAACCAGCCGCCCTGCTGGAGCCACCAGGCAAAGGTCGAGTTCCAGTAGGGGCCCATGTTTACGTCGAATCCGCCGTAACCAGTCATCAGCAGCCGCTCGGTACCGTCCAGCTTCAGCCCCTTTTTGCCGGCAATGAACATGGGGATCCGGGTTCCATCTTTCGACTTGAAGAACACCTGCTTCAACTCGAATTGGCTGGAATCGAAGGGAATCTTCGGCTGAAAAAAGACTTCACGCTTGCCGGTGGCCGTGTCCAGTCGGTAGATGGCGGGTGGCGCAATGAACGATTCAAAGGTGAAAAAAGCGTAACGATCCGTCGTCCGTCCGCCAAACCCCGATGCCGAGCCGATGGCGTCGTAGTTGACCGTGCCGGCCTGCTTGCCGTCAAGAGAATAGACGGCAGTCTCTGTCTTCACGTCTCTGAGCCGGTTGACATAGATCTTTGCTCCCACGATTGACCAGGAGTCGATTGCATCCGGTGATTCGGGCACAATCGTCGCCCAGACGTCTGGCATGATGCCCGGATCGGCTTTCAGAATTCGTCCTTTGGGCGACTTATAGTCGGTCTTCACATACCACGCGCCTTTGGCATAGATGGTTTCAAACCGGGAGTCGAGCCCCCATACCAGCTCGTCGAACGGCGTCCCAGGTTTGGTCAGGTCGCGGTAGACGATATCCACCCGCCTTGCGGGCACGCCGCGGTCGATTTGGATGACCAGATAGCGCCCGTCGTCGGTAATCGAGCCGTTAAAGAGATCGTCCGCGCCCAGCTCCTCGCCGCGAAACTCCCGCCCAAAGATCAGCACGT
>CAYWMR010000230.1:0-7902 GCA_964458965.1 uncultured Occallatibacter sp.
TAACTCCGTCGATGTCGTCATCTCCAACTGCGTCATCAACCTCTCGGCAGACAAGGACCGCGTTCTCCGCGAAGCCTTCCGCGTCCTCAAGCCCGGCGGTCGCTTCGCCGTCTCCGATGTTGTGGTGCGCGGAGCGGTGCCGGACGCAGTCCGCCAAAGCATGATGCTCTGGGTCGGCTGCATCGCCGGCGCCCTTGACGAGCAGGACTATGAGTCCAGGCTCGTCGCCGCAGGGTTTACGAATGTCTCCTTCGAGCCTACGCGTGTCTACAACGTCGAGGATGCCCGCCAATTTCTGAATACATCCGGCATCGACGTGGACTCTATCGCCGCTCAGGTCGAGGGCAAGTTCCTCAGCGCCTTCATCCGCGCTTCCAAGCCCCAGACAGCCTGCTGCCAACCCGGCTGCTGCTCACCCGCCGCGGCAACCCTGAAGGGCTGACCCCAAATGTCCAAACACTACAATGTCCTCTTCCTCTGCACTGGCAACTCGGCGCGATCCATCATGGCGGAGGCGCTGCTGAACCACAAGAGCAAAGGCAACTTCACCGCCTACAGCGCGGGCAGCCATCCCTCTGGCACGCCGCGCCCTGAAGCGCTCGCCCAGCTTCAGTCCGCCGGCATCGGCATCGAAGGCCTGCGCAGCAAATCCTGGGACGAATTCGCGGCCCCCGGCGCGCCCCATCTAGACTTTGTCTTTACCGTCTGCGACAACGCCGCCAATGAAGCATGCCCATATTGGCCCGGCCAGCCCATGACCGCCCATTGGGGCATCCCAGACCCCGCCGCCGTCAAAGGCACGCCCGAAGAAATCGCCCGCGCATTTCGCGATGCCTTCGTAGTCCTCGATCGCCGCATCGGACTCTTCCTTTCCCTTCCGCTTGCCACACTCGGGGAGCTTGCTATTAAGGAAGAGATCAGAAAGATCGGCAAAGCATGAAGCCCACGCTTACGCGGCGTCTCGCCGCCGAGTTCATAGGTACTCTGTTGCTTCTCGCAGCCGTCGTTGGCTCGGGAATCATGGCCGACCATCTTGCAGGCGGAAATGTCGCGCTGGCGTTGCTTGCCAACACCATCGCCACCGGAGCCGCGCTCGTTGCGCTCATCCTCGCGTTCGGCTCCGTGTCGGGGGCACACTTCAATCCGGCTGTCACATTGGCGGACGCATACGTTGGCGGAATCGCATGGCGATATGTCCCTGCCTACCTGTTCGCGCAGGTCGCAGGAGCCTACTCCGGCGTTGCCGTCGCTCACCTCATGTTTGGCCTCTCATTATTCTCGGTTTCCACTCATGCCAGAAGTGGAGGCGCTCAGGTCTTCAGCGAGTTCATCGCCACCTTCGGATTGATGGCCGTCATTTGGGGCTGCGCGCGCTCCCGGCCTCAAGCGGTCCCATACGCCGTCGGGGCCTATATCACCGCCGCGTACTGGTTTACCGCATCGACATCCTTCGCCAATCCAGCGGTCACTCTAGCCCGTTCCGTGAGCAATACGTTCGCGGGCATTCGCCCCACCGACGCAGCCGGGTTCATTGCTGCGCAGCTCGCTGGCGCCTTTGCTGCAACTGTTCTGTTCCAATGGCTCATGCCCGCACTCAACAAGGAGCAAGCGGTGGTTCTCTAATCGCCGGAGGATACCCGATTTGAACTCCGCGTCCCCGCCCGAGGATCAATGCTCTTGTTCACTCCTTCACTCCTTCACTCCTTCACTTCTTCTTGCCTTCCCCCAGTTCCCGTCGTACCATCGCAGCACGGCGTCCTTCCCCATTCCCATCTCGTTTGTCATCGTTCCTTTGGCGGCTCAGATGGCAAGTTCCCTGGGGGCGCTGTGAAAGTGCTCGATGGCAGACCAAAAACACAGCTTCTCCGAGGGCGAGTTAGTCGCCGGCAATTATCGCGTCCTCTCCATCGCAGGTTCCGGTGGAATGGGCGTAGTCTATCGCGCCCTCGATCTCCGCCTCGAGCGCACCGTAGCCCTCAAATTCCTTCCCCCGGAGTTGAACTCCAGCGAACCCGACAAGCAGCGCTTCCTCCGCGAAGCTCGCACCGCCTCCTCGCTCGATCACCCCAACATCGGCGTAATTCACGGCGTGGAAGAAACCGCCGACGGCCTCACCTTCATCGTCATGGCATTCTATGAAGGCGCATCGCTGGCCGAGCGCATTCGCCGCGGTCCGCTCACCACCCGCGAGTCCATCCAGATCGCCTCCCAAATGGCCGCCGGCCTCGCCGAAGCCCACTCCCGAGGCATTGTTCATCGCGACATCAAACCCTCCAACGTCATGCTCACCACCTCCGGCCTGGTCAAGATCGTCGACTTCGGCCTGGCCCGCGTCGTCAGCGAGCAAACCGCCTCCCAGGTCGGAATCTCCGGCACCGTCCGCTACATGTCTCCCGAGCAGGCCATGGGCCAGCAGATTGACCAGCGCACCGACATCTGGGCGCTCGGCGTCGTGCTCGCCGAAATGCTCACCAGCGTCAACCCCTTCAACGGCGAAACCATCCCCGCCATGCTGCTGGCCATCCTCAATGAACCCCCGCAGGGCGTTGGCTCCGTGCATCCGGCGTTGCAGCCGGTCCTCTATCGCGCGCTCGCCAAAGATGCGGCCCGCCGCCACGCCACCTGCCAGGAGTTCCTCGCCGACCTGGAATCCGCCTCCCGCCAAATTCCCCTAACCTCGCAGCAGTCCGCCCTCGACGCGGAAACAATTCCTCCCACCCCCTTGCGCGGCAGCAAGTCAAGCGATCAAATCCGCCGCGCCCTCGCCGCAGCCTCCAGCTCTCAACGCCCGCTCGCCCGCCAGCGTGCGCCCCTCACCAACTGGCTCGCAGCCGCATTCGCGGTTCTGCTCGTCATCGGTCTCGTTATCCTGTTAGTCCCCGGGCTCCGTCAGCATGCTGCGACCCTGCTCGCCGCAGCCCCCGCTGAAAAGCACGTTGCCGTTCTCCCCTTCGACAACATCGGCGGCAATCCGCAAAATGCCGCGCTCGCAGACGACCTCATGGTCTCCCTCGCCGGCCGCCTCTCCAACCTCGACACCGGCGACCAGACACTGTGGGTGGTGCCCACCACCGAAGTCCGCCGCCGCAACATCACCGTCCCCGCCGACGCCCTCAAGACCCTCGGCGCCAACCTCGTAGTCAAGGGATCGGTCCAGCGCGATGGCAACACCATCCGTCTCATCGTCAATCTCATCGACGCCAAAAACCTGCGCCAGCTTGGCTCCGCCGACGTCGAAAACCGCTCAGGCGATCTCTCCTCCCTCGAAGACGAAGTCGTCTCCCGCCTCGCCCGCCTCATGAAGATTTCCACCTCCGCCAACACCCTCAGCAAAGGTGGCGGCTCCGCCAATCCCGCTGCCTACGAGGATTACCTAACCGCCCTCGGTTACACCCAGCGTTTTGACAAGCCCGGCAATCTCGACCTCGCCATTGCCTCGCTTCGCAAAGCCGTCCAGACCGACCCAGCCTTCGCCCTCGGCTACGCCCAGCTCGGAGAAGCCTACCGCCTCAAGTATCAGGCCGAGAAAAATCCCGACTGGCTAACGCAGGCGCAGGCCAATTGCCAAAAAGCCGCCGAGCTCGACAACCGAATCCCCGCCGTCTTCGTAACCCTCGCCCAGATTCACGACCTGCTCGGCAACCATGACCTCGCCCTTCAGGAGTTTCACCAGGCCCTCGACCTCGACCCCAAAAATGCCGCCGCGCTGGGCGGACTGGCCCTCTCCTACGAGGATTCCGGCCGCATCGCCGACGCCGAAAAAACCTTCCAGGACGCCGCCGCAATGCGCCCCGATGTCTGGGTTGGTTATAACGCTCTCGGCGCTTTCTACAAACGGCAACATAAGTATCCGCAGGCCGTCGCCGCCTATCAACAGGCGCTTCAGATCACGCCGGATAATGCGGAGCTCTTCTCCAACCTTGCCGCCGCATATCTCGATCAAGGCGGCCAGCAATCTCTCGCACAGCAGGCGCTGGAGAAGTCCGTCGCCCTCAGCCCCAGCTACGCGGCATGCGCCAACCTCGGTCTGCTCTACATGCAGCAGAAGCGCTACGCCGAGGCCGCCACGGCCACCGAAGAAGCCCTCCGCATCGACGGCCACGACTATTTCGTATGGGACAACCTGACCCTTGCCTATGAGGGAACCAAGCAGAACGATAAGGCAGAAACTGCGCGCCGCAAGACTGAGCAGTTAGCCGAGCAGGCCGTCGCGCGCAATCCCCGGGACGCTGAAGCGCAGTCGACACTCGCCGGCCTGTATGCAATCGACAAGCTCAACGACAAAGCGATGCTCAGAATTCGGGCATCGCTCGCCCTTGCGCCCGACGACCCCGACGTACTCGCCGGTGTTGGAAATGCCTATGAATATATGGGAGATCGCGGGCAGGCTTTGAAGTATATTAAGATGGCCCTCGGCAAGGGTTACGCACTCGACAATGTACTCATTCAGCCCGGCTTGCAATCGTTGATCGCCGATCCGCGTTTCAAGCCCCCGGGAAAATAGAACGTGCCTCAAAAACATCTCTTGTATCAGGACACGACTTTACGCCTGCGGGAAGACTCTCTTCCAGCGCAATGTGCAAAGGCTTTGTATCAGGGCACGACTTCAGTCGGGCCGAATCGAGCGATAATAAGGAGGGGTTTTAACCCCTGCGGGATGACCTCTGACCCGCTGCGGCCCTTTCTTAAACAAGCTCTAGCCAACCGGTAACTCCACCATGTAATCTCCATACGAAGTTCAACGCAGCAACCGTAATGCAACGAAAGGAAGATACGAATGGCCAATTTCACTCTGAAAATTCCGGGCGGCGGGAGCATCCCAGCCATGGGCAGTTCCGACACGCTGGAAATCGAAGTTACCCAAGCTTGTAACTGGAGTTATTCAGACCCCAGTAACTCCTTCTCCAAAGGCTTTCTTCCCGACGGCAGTTACCAGCCGAACACTAAGTGGGGTCCATATTCCCCCACCGGCCCCGGCGTAGTCAGTTACACCAGCGCGCCCGCGCCGGCCCCCGGAACTTTTTCCAATCTCGCCAGAACCGCCTCCGCCCCGCATTCCATCACCGTAAGCTGACCCCAATCCCAGGCTGAGAGGCGAACTCCCCCTTCGCCCTCCTGCGAGCCGGAGCGGCGGAGCGCTGCGCTGACGGAGGGAGCAGGGGCGTTCATTACGGAGGGAGCAGGGGCATTCAACACGCAGGGAGCATGGGCATTCAAGACGCGGGAAGCAGGGCATTCAACACGGAGGGAGCAGGGGCATTTATGCCCCTGAATCCAGCCGCAAAACTTCGCGGCCTTCAGGCCCGGGCCTCGCCTGCTGGGTGCCCCAGGTCTCGTTTCTGAGACCTGGGATCAGACCCATCCAGGTGTGGAAACGTCCCCCCGCGATTTGCCCTGAACCGAGACAAAATGGCAGTTGCTTCCGAATTGGCGACAGCCCGCCCGGTACCGGTGCAAATCTCTCTATACTGCTGTAATGCCGGTCAAGACCTCGCATTCGATGATCTTGGGAGTTGTGCTAATTGGCGTTCTCTTGCTTGGCGGCTTGAGCTTTGTTTGGTTCCGAATAGGCAGCGGCGGATTGGAGCATCACAACGCTCGAACTTCGGACAGAACCAAAATGAGAGCACCTTTGATTCAAGGCCGCGTTGCAACAGAAGCTGACTTTCATAGCGGCGCGGCAGTCTTCTACATACCAGAAGGCCGGAGCGCACCGTATTCGTTTGGGCGCGACCTACTGAATAGAGCTAAAATTGTGAAATCAGACGGCAATGAATGGCCCGTCGGAACTCCGGTTTCTGTAGTCCAAGCTGAGGTTTCGGATGGCCAACATGTGACACTCGGCATCCTTCACGGAGATGAGCAAGCAGTATGCGCTCTCGAAGATGTCAAGTTGCTTCCATAATCCTTATAAATATTTGTCATCCTGAGCGCAGCCGAAGGACCCGCGTTACTACAGTTCTTTAGCTTTTCACAGTTCGTTACAGATATGGCTCTTTATAAATATCTGTCATCCTGAGCGCAGTCGAAGGACCTGCGTTACTACAGTTCTTTAGCTTTTTACAGTTCCTTATAAATATCTGTCATCCTGAGCGCAGTCGAAGGACCTGCGTTACTACAGTTCTTTAGTTTTTTACAGTTCGTTACAAATCCCTGGCTCTCTACAAATCCCTGGCTCCCTATAAATATCTGTCATCCTGAGCGCAGCCGAAGGACCTGCGTCTCCGCCGCCGGGCGCACCAGTCCCCGTTTCCGAAACCAGCGCACCCGGCTATTCCCTATTCCCTATTCCCTCAGTAGCTTTCCTCCACCTCCAAACCCCCGAAGCCGTCCTCCGCCTCACCCTTCCATTCCCCATGCAGTCGAAGATCCTCCATCAGCTCCTGAGCCACCGTCAGCCCCTTCTGCTTCTTGGTGGGCTCTGCCTGCGCCTTCTGTCCTTCCGCAAACTCAACCAGCGCTTTCACGACGGGCAGGTCGCCCTTGAGTGCCTTCTCCGTCAGCGCCCCCACAATACCGTCCATCTTCAGCTCCATCATCCGGTCCACTGCGCGCCGAAACCGCTCCGTGCCTCGGATTCGGGGCCTCTTTACCGGCGCTGCCCGTGGCCGCTTCCTTTGGTGCGTTGAACTGCCCTTTTCTCCCGTTACCGCATCCGTTGCCAACTCCTTCAGTGTTTCCGCCATCTCTCCGTCGTTTCCGGCCGCCGCTCCACTCGCCCGTGCGCCGGCAGAAAAAGACCGTGAGGCAATCCCGCTCCGGGATTACTCCTCCCAACACCGGTTAGTCAGTATCATGTCGTTATCACTGGGTTATATCCGGTTCGCTTCGTCTCCCCTGCGCGCCCGCGCCGTGGAGATGGCCTGTTCAAGATCAGAAAGGCTACTCCCGCCTTCCGTTCCGCTCAATCGCCTTTTCCTTATCTCTGATCAAAACAGTACACTAACCCAACATAACTATCTGCAAACAATCAATGTTCATTCATCACACATCAATGTTCAAAGATCACAACTTCTCCCTATTCCCTATTCCCTATTCCCTATTCCCTATTCCCTAATCCCTATTCCCTGTTCCCCTCGTCCTCACTCCCCAACTCCGCCAGCAGCAGCAGCGTCCGAATCGCCGCCAACTGTGGGTCGCGGCGCTTGCGCGGCTTGCCCTCACAGCTCCTTTTATCGTCCGCCTTCACCCGTCTTCTTACCAGCACCTTTTCCTTCGCCGTGTTCCGCACTGCCGCCATGTCGCTCAGCGTTCCCCGTTTCGGCACAAGAGCGTAGTTCAACTCGCAATCCATCGCCTCGGCCGCTCGTCGCAGCGCCCATAACGTAATCCGAGACTCCCTTTCAGTCTTCTCCTGCCTGAAAATCTCCCGTTCAGAAACGCCTTGCCGGCGAGCCAGCTCCTCCACCGGCATCCCCACCGTCAGCCGAACACTCCGCAGCCAGCCTTCCTCAAAGTGCGCAGTCTTGTGCGCCATTCTGAGCGGCAGCGTCGCCTCTTCCAGCGCCGCCAACAGCTGCTCCCGCATTTCCTTCCTCATATGCATTCCCATACGTTCTCCATTCCCCGCTCAAGGTTTACCCAGGCGGCCAGATGCTATCAGTGCATGCACTTTCCTCGCCCCACGAGGCGTTTTCGCGCACAAAAAGCGCATCGAAAACGCTTGTTTCTGCGCCTATGTCGCGTTTCAACGGCCTTATGTGGTGTTGTTTTGCACTAATTGTCACACGCTAGCCTGTATTAATCTGCAAACGCTGCAAGCCCCTCCGCGAGCCCTTATCACCCTCGCAGCATGAACACTTTACGTCACGCTAGTGTCCTGAGTCTGAAATACGCAACACAAATGGCTGTCATCCTGAGCGAAAGGGGCCCCAAACGCTTTTCAGTTTGGGGGTGGTGAGT
>CAYWMR010000231.1:0-7837 GCA_964458965.1 uncultured Occallatibacter sp.
AGCGGATCTCCCGAAAACCTCGAGGGTGATGGGGATCATCTATCCGGCGGACTCCCAGCTGGCGCTGGCGTCTTTCTCTCGGGATCGCTTCTCTGCCGCAACAGAATTGGGAGCGGTGAATTGGGCACAGTTGATTGGGGCGAAGTCTCATGGTTTCCTCCAGTTCGGATTTAAGGGGATCGGTTGGCGTCAGCATTTCTCGGGATTCCTTAGAACGGAAGCCAGAGCTAAGATCGACGATCAAAGAGAATTCAGCTCTAGCTGCTGGTGCAATGCGCCGAAAATAAATTGCCGGATCGGCCTTTGCTTTAGCGTCGGCTATTCAATGCATATGCAGGATTGTTTTCGCTGGTGAAGTCGTCATTTTTCGCCTCTTTCCCTGGGAATTGTCACTGATGGTGGGGGTGAAAGAGGCATTTCGGACAGCACAAACGAGCGCGGCTGTCATAGCTCTTTTGAGGCCCGTGACGGGCAGGTGGGAGCCAAAACAGCGTCATGGAAAGCAAGTGGCGGCGTGATTTGGCCGCTCTGAAATCGATCTCATCGGGACAACGATTCAGGAGAGCGGGATAAACACTTTGAGGACCGGGACCGGTTGAACTTTCTCATCGAAAACCGATTTTTTGATCCGTTCCGGTTCTAGAGAAGCGAGGATCGGCTGATAAGGCGGTTAAAATCGTGATACTTGCACTTTGAGAGTTAATTGCGCTGTGAGCCGCGGATTTTCTGGAATCGCCAGGAAGACGATTGCGAGATAAAGCTGCAGGCTACGTTAAAGCAGAAAAGAAGGCGGGGATGGCACCGTTTCTCATCGTCTTGCTCGTAGTGCTGGCCGCTTATTGGCTTTACCGGCAGAGGACAAAGCCCCGCGCATCACGGCAGGCTCTTAAACCACCGCCAACCGCTAACGTGCTCATTGCGATCGAGCAATCCAAGATCGAGTCCCCACATCTTGAGGTGCTTCAAAGGGACGCCCACGGTGATGCGGAGGCAACCCGGCGACGCGCATCAGACGAGGCGGAGAATGTCATTGAACTCCAGCGATCTCCACTAGAAAAAGAAGAAATCGGAAGTGACATTTCCAATGCTTTGAATGGTGTTGAGGCTCCTGCAAGCGATCAATTGCACCTCGTTGAGCCGGCATTTCAAACAGAACTTACTTTCGCGATTTCAGGTGAGAGTCCCTTCACAGACAAACAAGTTGGGACAGAAACCTCGCAGCCAGATAGTCACACGGTCCATTCCGCGGAAAGTACCGCCAATTCTTCAATGACGGCCACCGTAGAAATAACGAACAATTCACGCACGGTGCTCGCAGAAGCCGGCTCCGGCGAACCGGAACTCACAACGGCTTCGTCAATCCATGTATTTGAAGAACCAAACCGCGAGCCTATGGAGGAATCAGCCGCTCAACAGTTCCTGAAATCTCCTGAAAACGAAGCTGGAAGGCCAGCTCAGCGTTACCGCCCTCCGACCCAAAAATCACCGCGGACCGCAAGTACAAGGACACGAAGTGAAGAGCCGAACGGAAAAAGATCGTCGGAATCTGCGCTCGATATATTCGTGCATTTGACCTTCGACCGGTCATCCTTCTGTACGATCGGATTCTTGCCGAAGCTGGCGCCTGAATTAGGCGAGGAAGTTGATGCCATGAGCGGGAAGGAGGCTTGGCGGCTTCTGGCGCAAGAGGATTGGTATCAAGACATTCAGCCAGAAGATATGGGTGACCGGTTGCGTTATGGCATCGAGCTCAGGGCCATGAGTGCAGATCAGCGTCCTGTCCGGTGGCAATTGAAGGGCCGTGATTTTTGCGTGCTTGCAGGTCATCCGCGTGCCAGCGGATACCTGTCCACGCCCCGGTTACTCTTGGGACGCACCGATGTTGTGTTGTGCATTAACGAGATGGCTTCCGAGGTCGAATCTGTGCTGGCCGCTGCTGGATGCGAGGGATACACGAAGATCGGAGAGTCTCTAGGCGTGCCCGCAGGGTGGGTTGGATTTCGCGGGGTTTTGCCTACGAAAGCTCTCTCCCTGGATTCTGAGGTTGATCAGCTGTACGCACTGAAACCTGCACCGGACATCGAGATTGATTTCGAAGGCGGCATTCGCTTGCGGAACTCAATCTGGCTTGCAGGTTATCCTCCGCAAATCAAACTGTATGGGCAAACGAACAGCGCCGGGAGAATTCTCATTGACGGAAAGGAAGCGGAAGGTTCAGCAGAAGGGTCATTGATTGCGGATGGCTACGATCAGGTTGGCGATCATTCCGTCTATTGTGAGGGACAGTCTCGGTCCCGCACTTACTCGGTGGAGGCCCCGCCGGACTCTTGGGACCGGTGGACTTCATACCGCTTCGAACGTGCCAGCGTCTGCGGTCCCCTCGTTCAGCTGGAGTCAAAAGGTGTAGTTTCGAAGCCGATTACAATTCCGATGTCCAACCCAGTCCTTGTTGGATCTGAGCCCGGACAGATATTCCAGTGCTCAGCGCGGAGCGTTGGAAGATGGAGGGGCTTCGTACCATTCGATGTTGTTTGGGCTTTGCCAGCGCAACCGTTCACAAGTGATAAGAGAACTGCGCGGATCATTCAATTCGCCGACAAGCCGATCGCGCCGGTGAACCTAGAGACGAAGCGGGCAGTGAGCTGGTGTAACGCTATCCTTGATGCGTCGCGGAAGGGGCTTCGGATCGAATCTGATTATTCGGACTCCTCTGTTCGCTGGCGCGAATATAGGAACGCGGCGCGGAAGCTGCAGAGGGCAAGACGATGACGCCGAATGAACTTCTGATGTGGCTTTCGGCGCGGAAGGAAGGGTCTTGGCCGCAATTCCGCGGAGCAGTCGAGAATCTCGGCTTGGAAGATAGTTCCGGTGAAGCAGGGGAGGATACCTCGCTGCCTCTTCACCAGCGGGTGCGTTTCGGTCTGGAGCGGCTCGGGCACGTGGAATTCGATACCGAAGAGTGCGAGAACGGATGGCGAGTGGTTCCGCCTGCATTGGCGCTCTGTCAGCATGATGCCGTTGTGACTGCGGTTTTGTGCGGGGCACGCAGCCTTCCTCTCCTCAAACGGATTGAAACGTCCGCAGGCGGTATGCAAATAGACCAGATCCCTTTCCCGGACTGCCCGGATATCATCCGCATCGAATCGGCGAATGCGCAAGATCTCGAAGAATTAGGGCGGCGGGAGGGACTGCTCTGCCAGCCCGACGCGCCCGAAGCGTTGCTCTCGGGGTTGCCGCCAGTCAGTCATGTGAAAAAGTGGCCGCGCCAAGCCCTTCCAGCCGGCGGTAAAGATTGGGAAGTAAAGCATCTGATCATCGAACGCAGGAACATAAAGTGGCGGACAGTGACGCCCAAGGAAGCGAATGCTCCGGATGCGGAAGGACTGTTCCGGTTCTCACGCTTCCAGACGCCAGAATACTTCTTACGCGAGGGCCGGGAGACAATCAAACTGCCCGGCGCAATAGGAAAATACCTAATCCTTTTCCGCTACAAGCTGCGTGTGCTGAGATACAACCGCCAAGACCGGAGTCTCAGCGTACCAGCTCTTTTCCGGCCGCCGCTACTCACAGAAAGGGCTTTGATCCTTTGTTCTGGAATGCCTCCTTCACTTAGTGTTGCGTATGGGCGTCCAAGGTTGACGTACCGTGACATCCCGGAAGAAGTTGCCGGACTAACTGCCGAAGTTTTGGGACAGGATTTAAGATGAGCAACCCGATTGCGCTTTTTGACGACCTTCGCGAGATGTACCTCCGCTATTTGGATAGCCCTTTCGATTTGCGGTATCCAGACCTGGTGACAGAGCGCCGCGCGCTTCTTAACCTGGATGGCCGGATTTTTCGTCCGCCTTTGATTGAGCCGACGCCAGCCTATCAACAGATCGGCCAGCCTTTCCATGGTTTGGCTCACTCGCTTCTTTCTCCCGCCTGGAGCCAAGCTGAGATCGCCGACTTCGCTGATTTCGTGTCGCTCGAACTATTTCCGCCGAACCGGATTCCATATACCCATCAAGAACAAGTATTTGAGGAATCGGTCGTCAACGGAAGGGACGTCGTTGTCACAACCGGCACTGGCTCGGGAAAGACGGAATGCTTCTTCCTGCCGATCCTCGCTTCGCTTGTGCGCGAGTCAGCAGCGTGGGGACAGCCAGGTAATCTCGACCCGCAGTGGGATTGGTGGAATCATCAGGCAAGTCCAACCTCCAACCAAGGCTTGCCGCGTATTCCTCAGCGAATCCACGAAAACACTGCTGCACGTCCTGCCGCGATGCGCGCGATCATTCTTTACCCCCTGAATGCTCTTGTCGAAGATCAGCTTGGGCGCATGCGGACGGCGCTAGACAGTGCCAATGCGCGTAATTGGCTCCAGATGAGGCGGGCCGGCAACCGCTTTTACTTCGGTAGATATACCAGCCGGACGCCAGTCTCAGGAGCACGGAATTCTGCGAGGACGAGGAGGCTTCGCGAAGAGCTTCGCAGCATTCAACAAGAGGCGCAGCAAGTAGCCGGATCAGCTGCAGAACGTTTTTTCCCACGTGTTGACGGCGGAGAGATGTGGTCTCGGTGGGATATGCAAGACTATCCGCCTGACATTCTCATTACGAACTATTCCATGTTGAACATCATGCTGATGCGAAGCGTGGAGATGCCGATTTTCGACTTAACCCGGCAGTGGCTGGCAGCGGATCACTCTCACGTAATTTATCTTGTGGTGGACGAACTGCATACGTACCGCGGCACTCCGGGAACGGAAGTGGGCTATCTAATTCGGGTACTGCTCGACCGTTTAGGCCTGCAGCCAGACTCCGGCCAGTTGCGCATTATTGCATCAAGCGCCTCGTTGTCAGATGACGCATCAGGGCTCGATTATCTAGAAGCGTTCTTCGGAAGGGACCGCAACCGGTTCCGGATCATTGGCGGGAATACCGTAAATCCGAATCCGGCAGCGGTACAAGCCCTCGCGCCTCACACAGCAGCCTTACGTCAATTGGGGCAGAATCTCTCCGCTTCCCCGGAGATTAGTCCAGCCGCGGCCCAGTCCTTCAATGCTGCAGTCGGGGCACCGCCATTGGCACCCGGAGCGGCAGCCGAGGAAGTCCTCTTCGCGGGCCTTCAACATATACAAGCGGCGGATGGTTTGCGCATTGGATGCATGCCGGCAGGGCCGGGATCAAGTCCGATGCCGCGTTTCCCGGAGGAAATTGGAAACCAACTTTTCCCGTCGCTTCCGGCGATGGAACGGGAGGAGGCCGTTGAGGGGCTTGTTGGCGGCATCAGCGCAGCACGGGATGCGCATGGCGTTGCGTTGCTTCCGGTGCGTGCGCATTTATTCTTCAGAAACCTCCAGGGTCTTTGGGCCTGTTCCGATCCCCAATGCCAGGCTGCTCCGCCCCGAACGGCTCCTTGTCCCATTGGCCAACTTCATTACACTCCCGTCTTCGCCTGCAATTGCGGGTCAAGAATTGTTGAGCTGCTCTATTGTGAAGCATGCGGAGAAGTCTTCCTCGGCGGATACAGATCGCCAGGTCAAAATCCGAATGAGTGGTTCCTAAGTCCCGACCATCCGGATTTGGAAGCATCGCCAGAAATAGCTTCACTTGACCGCGGCTACGCCAACTACGCGGTATTCTGGCCTGCACCGAACGGCATGCAACCAGTCACGCAGCAATGGACCCAGAAGGGCGTTCAACGCGAATGGCAGCTGGCGCACTTCGTTCCAGCCGAGGGGCGGGTTGCCCATGGAAGCAATGCTCAAGCGGTCCGCGGCTATTTGTATCGAGTCCGGCAGATGCATGGGCCGGGCGGAAACATCCTTGACCCTCCTCCGCAAGCGCTCGACTCAAGCGCATCGAATGTTTATCCGTCCCGCTGCCCGCGGTGTGACACGAATTGGGCGCGTCGCGGTATCGGGTCCCCAGTGCGGACGCAGCGGACAGGTTTCCAGAAACTCGCGCAGGTCCTTTCTGACGCGCTTTTGCGCGAAGTCGGAAGTGAGAATCCGGACGGACGCAAGCTGGTTGTCTTTTCTGACAGCCGGCAGGATGCAGCAAAGTTGTCAGCCGGAATGCGGTTTGCCCATTACCTCGATTCAGTCCGTCAATCCGTAGCAGGCGCCTTGGACAATCAGGGAGCAGGGCCGCTCGCGTTTATTGCGCAGCTGAGCGGCCAGGTTCTCAGTGCTTCCGATCAGGCTATCGCGAATGCTTACGCAGCAAATCATCCGGCAGAGGCATTAACTTTGTCTATGGCGAATGGGGCATTGGCAAATCAGCCATCGGCCGCAATACCTTCGCTTACAAATCAACAAGCGGCCCAGCGGATTCAGCTTCGCGCGGCTCAGGGCCCGCACCCGATCTCCCAGCTCGCAATTTCCGTTTCATCGCAGCTGCTTGAGCAAGGAATAAATCCAGGGGGCTACTCGCTCGATGTCCTCTGGACGGATGTTGCGGCTCGCTCGGGTCCGTGGCGTGACCTTTACAATTGGCCACAGGGTGCCTCTCCAAGTCTCAAAGCCAACTTGACGGCGGATCAACAACTACATCGCGATCGGATTAGAAGCGAGTCGTTAACTGAGTTGATGGACCTAATTTTTGCGTCTGGCCAGCGTAGCCTTGAGTCTCTCCTTATTGCATTCGCGAGTACAGACCGGCTGACTTACCCCGCGCCAAGCATTGATATCCAAGAGACCGCAGATGGGGTGATACGCCTTCTTGGCACGCGGAAGCGCCTTTCATCCCACGGCGCGTCGGCGCAGCAAAACGCGCCGGTCTACGTCAGGAACTATATCCGTGAAGTTGCAAACTTGCATGGATTAAGCCCGGCTGCCCATGAGGCTGATGTCCTGAATTATCTGGCGGGTGCGGGAGTGCTCAACCAGTCTGTGCTTCAGTCACAGGCCTTGTGCCTTCAGCGGGCAGGAAATCACTTCTATGAATGCGCGCAATGCCGGCGTGTTCACCTGCACGCAGCAGGCGGAATTTGTACCGAATGCTTTACGCCATTGGGCAATCCGCAGGTGCTGACTCCGATTCAACTTTCCTTGGACTATTACAGCTACCTCGCGACGCATTCAGACGGGCTATTCCGGCTTAACTGTGAGGAACTTACGGGACAAACCAATAAGTCCGAAGGGAGAAAACGCCAGAGGCTTTTCCAGAATATCGTATTGCCGAACACAGAAAACCTGCGCACCGATCCCATTGATTTATTGAGCGTCACAACGACCATGGAGGCCGGTGTTGATATTGGCGGCCTGTTAGCAGTCATGATGGCAAACATGCCGCCGCTGCGGTTCAACTACCAGCAGCGGGTTGGCCGTGCTGGCCGCCGGGGCGCTGGCCTCTCAGTTGCTCTTACGCTTTGCAGAGGGCGCAGCCACGACGACTACTATTTTCAGAGGCCGCATCGCATCACCGCAGATCCGCCTCCTCCGCCTTATGTCGATGTCGAACGCGAGGAAATTCTAAAACGCGTCCTGGCAAAGGAAGTTTTGAGGCAAGCATTCCAGGCGTTGAATCTGTTCGGGGTGCAGCCGGCTGACAGCGTACATGGTGAGTTTGGAAGCGCAGCGCAATGGAGCCAGCCGTTGCCAGCATTGGCGGCTGGCGGAGCGCAAGGCGCCAGCCCCGAGCAACAGGTTGCCGCCTGGATTCAAGGGAACCAGCCCGCAGTTTCACACACGGCTGACGTGTTGCTTGCGTACGCACATCCCAATCTGGCCGCCCGGCACCAACAGCTCATCAACTTTATCAATCAGGATCTCATCCCAAGGATTACTGCGGCGGCTATCAACCCGGTGCTCACGCAGGATGCGTTGAGCGAGCGACTCGCAAACGTCGGC
>CAYWMR010000232.1:0-7832 GCA_964458965.1 uncultured Occallatibacter sp.
CATGGCAGCGAGATTGTTGCCCCATTGAATGCTCAAGGTTGCAACTGCGTCCGACGCAAGAAAGAGCATTGCGCAGATGCCGAAATTCGACGGGTTGAAAATATGACGCCCGTTCACGCGAAGCACATACTTGGATGTGATGCTGAGAAGGGCACAAACAACAAACGGCCAATAGCCAGGGGCGCGAAGGAGGATGCCGACGCTAATGCCGGTGATGTAGGCGCTAGCCAGGTTTGGCCACCGCTTCAGGAACAGGCGCCCGAGCACCAGCTCGCAGGCAATGCTGGCTACGATGGCGAGCATGGTTTTCTGGTAGCTCTCGAGGATGCCAAACGAGAGGTGGCCGATAACCAGAATCAGCGTGATAAAAGCAGGCGGGACGTATGGGTTGAGGTGGCTGGAAGTGGGCGTCCATCCCCGGAAGGCTGCCTGCGATGCTGGCTCGGCTGGCGGTACTCGCGGTTCTATCGTGGGTTGGATCATTGTGGTTCCTCAAGGGAATAAAGCTTGTCAGGAATGAGCGAGTCAAGAGTCTGCACTTTTCCGGATGGCCAGTGGATCACAGCCTTTTCCGCCTGGGGGTTCTTGCCCAAACCAAAATGCAGCCTGCGATCGTTTTGAGCCGCGAATCCGCTGCCTCCGGAGACAGTCTGAACCTGTTTCTGGCCATTCCAATCCAACTCTACCGACGCGCCGATCGCGCTGCGGTTGCTGCGCGTGCCGCGCAGATCAAATTCGATCCATTTATTTTCCGGCGAAACGGTGTTTCTGTAGACCAGCAATGGGCCACGCTGGTTGGCCTCGATCACATCCAATGCCCCAGTGTTCCAAAGGTCGGCAAATACGACTGCGCGGCCATCGTATGTATCGGTCGCTCCTATAGCTTGAGCCACGTCGACGAATTTGCCTGCACCGTCGTTCAACCAGACGTGCTTCTGCTGATAGCCGGAGAGGCTTCGGCCATCAATCGCCGGCCAGTCCCTGGCGTCTCCGATGATTGAGGAGTTGCCCCCGGCAATCTTTGTGAAGTCGTACCAGTAGCTTCGGTTTCGATCCAGGGAAACGTAGCCGTTGGTGACATAGAGATCCAAATTCCCGTCGTTATTCAGGTCTCCGAATTGGGCGCCAAAGCTCCATCCGCCAAGCTCCACTCCAAGATCGCGAGCAAGGTTCTCGTACCGAGTCGCGTTACCTTCAGTACCTTCTTTGGGGACCCAAAGATTGTTTCCCTGAATCAATGCGCCATCCTCCGAGATATTCGAAACATAGACTGCGTACTTTCCCTGGTTGAAGATATCCCCGAAAGAGACGCTCATGCCACTTTTCGGCGCAAACCCTACCCCCGCCTGGCTGCCGACTTCATGGAAGCGTTTGCCGTCATATTGATAAAGCTCCGAGACCCCATAATCGTTGGCAATGAAGAGATCTTGATGACCGGTTCCGCGAAGGTCGGCGGCACCGGATGCGAGGGCCCAGCGGCGGCTCTCAATTCCCAGCTTGGCACTCACCTCTTCAAACTTGCCACCGCCAAGGTTGTGGAAGAGATATTTTCGCCCGCCATTTTTCGCATACTCAAAACTATCCGGCATCATCCGTGTTGACTTCAAATGCCAGAGGTCAACGTCTTCCGAGTAGTAACCGCCCACGAACAGGTCGAGCAGCCCGTCGCCATCGTAATCGAACCATACGGCAGTATTGGCGTTGATCCACGGTGGCAGGCCGGCAAGCTCGCTCACGCGCGTGAAGCTTTTGCCAGCGTTGTTGTGATACAGTTCCGGGCGGCCCCACTTTATGAGGAAGAGATCTTCATAGCCGTCGTTGTCGTAGTCGCCCCAGACCGCGCCCATGGAGACGCCGGTCCCTGGCTGGTTTACATCGGCAATGCCCATTTCTTCAGCAACGTCTTTGAAGGTGCCATCGTGCATATTGCGGTATAGATGGTTCTTGCTGCCTTCCGCGCTGTTGGTTACATAGATGTCGGGCCAGCCATCGCGATCGAAATCGACAATGGAGACGGAGGCCCCCATGGATGCGACCTCCGGCATGATCTTAGCCAACTGTGCGTCGAGAGTTGGCGCCTGGTGAACGAAATCGATGCCCGCCGAATGGGAAACTTCTTCAAGATAGAAACCGTGCCGGGTCAGCGCTGTTTGCCGATCGAGCGTAGTCCTGGAAGAACCAGAGTGGGACGATGAATACTTTCGCATGATTGCCGGAGTCATGAGCAATCCAACAAAAAATAAAGTCACGAGAATTCGAGCAATTGGCACTCTTTTCATTTGATTCCTTCGCCCTTCAATGCGTCAGTAAAGATTCGGGGCGTGACATAGCGCGTTTGAAAGTTCTGCCAATCCGCAGAATGGCGCCGGTATACCCACTCGTCTTCGAGCCGTCCTGGGGCCTGGTTGTAATCTTTGCGGGCGTGATAGGGGTATGGCAACACAGTCTGGGAATAGGTGGAGTTGTAATCTCCATCCTTGATCCATCCATCTCCCGCGATCACATAGTCGCGAACCCATCCCGCAGGCTGGGGCGCCGGCACAGCAAAACGCAGCGATAACTCGTCGCCGGCATTCATGATCGCGTAGCGGTCGTCGATGCCCGCCAACAGTTCGCGCACATCGCCATAGCGCGTGTAATAGCCGGAAAGATCGCGCCAGACCTGAGTGGTGGATGCGAGTTGGTTGTAGTCCGGAATCTCCGGCGACGATGCGTTTGCCTGATGAATCACCGAGTATCCGCGATAGTGCAGATCGGCTTGGACTGGCGCCAGGTTTGTGATATTGAGTTGCGTGTCCGGCTTGCCCGCGGCCCACTCGATCTGGTCCCAGTAGATTTCAAGATTGGTGCGCAGTCTCAGGCGTCGCGGAGTTCCGGGAACGAATACACTTCTCAGATCAATCAGGCATATCTTCTTGCGACCCGCGGGAAAGCCAAGGTTTGCCTTGGCCACTTTCCAACCGCCGCGGCCATCGGGGACTTCCAGGCTGAGCGGACGCGGATGTTCGTGTACGCCCTGGCTCATGGCTACGTTGATGGATGAATCGGATGGATGCAGCCAGCCCTGTGCGATCAACCAGAGCGGCCCGGTGGCAGGTAGATTATTTCCAAGGTCAATCTCAACATAATGGTCGCGTGTAACTCCCTGGTACTGCCCACGGCCAAAGGTGTCAAGATACTTGCCGTCCAGTTCGCGAAGAATCTCGGTTACATCCTGGCCATTGTCATCGATCGCTTGAGCAATCGGTCGCGGCGTTGCGACAGCAGTGACGGCCAACTTTACCGCCGGCACTGCAAAACGCTCGTCGGTGAAGATTTCAGTTCCAACCGGGTGGTCGATGGCCATCAGGCGAAGCGAGTCGTAATAGTAGGTCTCCCAAAGCTCGCCAGTGATACGGAGATCGTAGAAACCATCGCGGGCGGCCAGTTGATCGCGACCGATTTTGTACCACTCTTCAGTGGCTTCGACACGCGCGGCTCCCAGGCCATTGATTCGCAGGCCAATGGCGGAGCCCCACGGCACTGCGTCTTTCACAAATTGCATCTGCGTGCCGTTATAAGCGAAGAGGAACGGGCACGAGCCTTTCAGCCGCTGCTCGGTGACGACGGATTGGTCTGGCTTGAGCGCAAACTCTGCACGGACAGAACCATTGGGCCAGACGATTCGCGCCACATCGACAGCGGGGCCAAAGCCGAGCCCAAAATGGAGTTCGGGGCTCGCGATCGTCTGCTTTTGTACTAAGAGTCCTGAGCGAATTTCGATCTCGCCACCGATGCCGAAGGAATTCACGCGCTGGTCGCCCGTGGTTTGTCTGGCACGCGGACGAATGATCTGCCACTGATAGCCTTTAGTGCTCTTGTTGACGAATTCGATCGGCTCTCCATCTGCGGAAAGGGCAAGCAAGTCCAGATGGCCATCTCCCCTGAGATCGGCAACGCCGGAATAGTTGGCTGCGTTCAAGGGCGTGGTGAGCAATTGAAAGCTTCCTGCAGAGGCTTGCAGCCAGATTGCCGGAGAGTTTGGCGATGATGCAGAGGCCAGTAGCAGATCGAAGGCGCCATTGTTGTCGAGATCCGCAGCGTATAAGCGCACCTCGCCGGTCAGGCGATTGGCTGCGTCGGGAACGGCTGCGATCTGCGCGACCTTCCATTGTTCGCCCTCTTCAGGCAGGCTCAGGCTGCGGATTAAGCCATCGGCTCCAACTGCCAACAGAGCTATCGGTCCGGAGTGATCCACATCGCCAACGGCAATCGCCTTGATTGCGGGTAATCCGGCGGGCACGGCCAGCTCACGAAAGTTGGCTGAACGCTGGTTGAGGAAGACATGCAGACGGCCAGAGCCGTCGATCATCGCCGCGTCTGGATTTCCATCGCCGTTGAAGTCGGCCCAGACAAACTGCCGAATACCTGAGACGGAAAGGAAGGGGTGAGTGGGAAGGAACGTGCCGTCGCCGTTGTTGCGAAGCACCAGGGGAAGCCCGGTCGCTGTGCCGACCACAATGTCCAGATCGCCGTCGGCCTCGATGTCTACTGCCCATGCGCCGGTATAGGCTGCAGTGAGCAGAGCCACAGGCAGCTTTGTTTGCGTGGTGACATCGGTAAAAATGCGGGGCGAATCCTGGCGTAGAAATCGGAGACCTCCTGCGCCGGCAAGCACGAGATCGGTTTTGAAGTCGTAGTTGAAGTCGATGGGCAGAATTCCATACGGAGTTGGCTGCACACCAGCCTTACCGCTGGGGAAGGAGAACGAGGCACCACTCGCAAGCCGCATCTCACGGCTGTTGGCGACGGCGACCGTCGGCGCACCTTCGCTGCTGAGCGAGATCGCTCCGATCCAGTTCCAACTTCCATTGGAAAAGGTTGTGATTGGTTGCGCAGCAAAGGTCAAGGCCTGATCGGGAGGGGCGGGCGCAAAGTCCGGCGACTCCAGTTTCACAAAGCGGGAGAAAGGCTGAGCCTCATCGCCAGGTTGCGCTTTCAACTGTGCCAGACTCGAACGGAATTCGGGCACCCGCATCAGCACATTCCTCAGGAATATCGACCGCGTCGCGGCAGTTTTCGGCTCAGGTCCGTTGACCGCGACCTGTAGTGCGGCGAGTTGTTGCTGCACTTCGGGAGGCCAGGCGGCGGATCTGCCTGTAAGCCGGCTCACGGTCGCTCGCAGCGTTGCGGCATCCCCTCGCTTGGCGGAGATGCGGCTCAACTCCAGCATGGCCGCGAGGTTGTCGGGCTGCACGGTGAGCAGTTGCTCGATCAACTGCTGGAAATCCGCCTCGCTGTGCTCATCCCCTTGCCGCTCCACTTCTGAGGCAAGCTGATAAATCGCCCTGAGATTGCGCGGATTCTGCTTTACTGCCTGACGCAGCTTGCCTACTGCGGCAGCCGAGTTTCCACGGTCGCTTTCGAGCAAGCCCTCGAGGTACAGCAAGCGGTCATCGTTGCTGTCGAGGGACGCCGCGCGGTCGAATCGCTGCACAGCCCCATCGAAATTGCGCTGGCGTAGCGCGAGGATTCCCCAATTCACCCAGCCCGCCGGCTCGCCCGGAACCAGATTTGTGGCCCTGGCAAGGCTGCTCTCTGCGCGAACGTCGTCGCCAACCTGCAACGCGGCTAGACCCACGTAGAACGCCGAAACGAAATCCGAGTATGTTTTAGAAGATCTATCTGGTAGCCGGTTCGCGGAATGGCAACCCACAAGCGTGACTGCGGCCGACATGAGGGGCAGGATGCAACTTCGGAGACGGGAGAATCGCCGGTTGGCTGAGTTTGCGGCACGGAGGGCGGCTGGCGCATTCATTCGACTCTCATTTTGACGGCTGCGCTTAAGAGATGGCAAACATCCTCGGCGGCTCGCTCGAGAATGGACTGTCCCGAACTGCAGCAGGAGGGTCTCTCGTATGTACCGTTTCCTCCGCCTCGGTTCAGGCACAGATAGCCTTGACTGAAAGAGGAGAATGAAGATCGAAGAACCCAGCCAATCCATTCGCTACCGGCTCCGGCTGGTGGAGTGGGATGAAGTGTCCCGATTCCAGCGTAACCATGCTGGCATTTGGCATAAGCGCCGACGCGCGGCGCGCAAAGGCTTCTGGGATCGCAACGTCCTGCGTGCCATGAAAAATCAGCGTAGGCATGGTGAGTTTGGGCAGGAACCCAGGCACCGCGGCGAGCACGGAAGCGGGTTTGCCCCAACGGAGCACCCGCATAAACGCCCACGAACCGGAAAAGCCTGAAAAGGGCCGATGGAAATCCTTGAGCGCCTGGGGGCCCTGCTCCACGCCGGACACCGCCCATTGCATGGCGATCTTCCAGAAGATGAGACCAATCAGCGGCGCCAGCAGTTCTCCGAGGATCGGCATCCTCAAGATTTGAAGCAAATAAAATGGTTTTAGCTCGGGGAACAGCGCGGGAGAAAGCAAGGCCATGCACGATACGTGCTGGGGGAAGTAGAGAGCGTAATGAACCGCTACAACCGAGCCTGCGTCATGCCCGACGATATGCCACTTATCGATCTTGTTTTCGATACGAATCCGGTCAATCTCCTCGGCGAAATGTCGTAGAAAATCAGGGTGGTAAGGCTCGTGTGGAGAGTTTCCCAATCCAGGCAGATCGACGGCAATGCAGGTGTATCGGCCGCAGAGCCGTTCGATAATGCCCTTCCACAGACGGCCGCTGGTCGGCATGCCATGAATGAAGAGGATGGGTTCCCCGGAACCGCAACGAGATATGTTCATGCCAATCCTCCACTCGACTTCCCGCTGCCGCCGGCTCTCATGACGTGGCACACGCCGCGGCTGCGGGCTGGGAACGTTTGCAAAACCAGTACAGCAAGTTCATCGCAGTCCGTAGAATTGCCAGAAACAGACTGAAAAGCATTGTGGACACCAGACCATTGGGTTGAATACGCGAGTAGATATTGTTGATGCTCCACGCCGGAATCGTGTAGACATCCCCGGCAACCAGCGCTCCGATGCGATTTCGAATCGGCCAATCGTAGATGACTCGCTCAATTCCGGAGTTAAAGAAGTTCGCCACATCCAGAACACGGCGGCTGTACATCGTCCTGGGCAACCACGGCAGCCAGTTCCGGTTGCGATAGCGAGTTATGAGGCGGGAAGCCTCGACAGCGTGCCTTAGCGCCGCAGTGACGCCGTTCGATGTCATTGGATCGACCATCGCCGCGGATTCTCCAACCACAAGCCAGTTCGGGCCGGCCACTCTACCGTGGGCTCTGCAACTGAAAGATGTGGTCCGGGGCGCGCGGATACGATGCGACTGCAACAGATCCCGAAGTCCGGCGAAGCTTCCTAACTGGCCGTCGTAGATCTGCTGGACCGACTGACCTTGCCGGCGCTTCTCCTTGATACTTTCCCCGGCTGCTACGTAGCCGACACTGACGGTGTTGGCGTGAATGGGAATCTGCCAAACCCAGCTCATGTAATAGGGACCTTCGCAATCCGCATGCAGTGTGGTGCCTTCAATCGACTCGGGTACGGCGAAGTAATCCCATATCGCAACTTTTGGTGGGCCGAATTCATAGGAAGGCAGTTTGAAGGCTCGCGGAAACAGGCAGGTTCCCGATCCCGACGCATCGACATACCAGTGCGATACGATCTCGGTTCCCTTTTCCGTTTGAAGCGCGCTTACCCGGTCGCCATTTCGCACCACCCGCACCACCTTGTCGGCAAGCAGGGTTGCACCACTGCCGAGGAAGATCTCGCGAAGAGCGCGATTCATCCGGTTGCGATCCACATGAAGGGTGCGCAACTCCACGTTGAATGGCGGCTTGGCAAGCCAATCGGAAGGAACGTAGTGCTGCTCCGCCCCTCCGCGCA
>CAYWMR010000233.1:0-7818 GCA_964458965.1 uncultured Occallatibacter sp.
CTACTCTCGCTGATGGGGCTACTCTCGCTGATGGGGCTACTCTCGCTGATGGGCGGCGAGGGGTGGTTGGGGTGGGTGGGATTTGTGTTTCCCAGGTCTCAAATTCGAGACCTGGGGCACCCGGCCTTTGCTACGCTCATTCACCCGCTAGAATCGTTGAGTGAGTTCAGCGTTCAATCTGATTGCGGAGACCGAGGCGGGCGGGCGGCGGGGACAGCTTCTGCTGCCGCACCAGACTGTCGAGACTCCCGTCTTTATGCCGGTGGGGACCGCGGGCACCGTTAAGGCTGTAGCGCAGGATGTGCTGGAAACACTGGGCGCGGAGATTGTTCTGGGCAACACTTATCACCTGTATCTGCGGCCTGGGCATGAGGCTATACGGCGCATGGGCGGGCTGCACCGGTTCATGAGCTGGCCGCGGGCGCTGCTTACCGACTCCGGCGGCTTCCAGGTTTTCAGCCTGAGCGCGCTGCGCAAGGTCTCCGACGAGGGTGTGCGCTTCCGGTCGCATCTGGACGGGAGTTCGCACTTTTTTACTCCCGAACATTCGATGGATGTGCAGATTGCGCTGGGCGCGGACATCTGCATGGCTTTTGACGAGTGCACCGAATACCCGGCCGATCGAAGCCGTGCGCAAGAAAGCCTGCGGCTGACGATGGCCTGGGCGCGGCGGTCGCTGGAGCATTTCAGCGCGCATCGGGACGAAGTGGTTTGGCATGAGGATCTGGGTGGACGGACGCAGAGCCTGTTTGGGATTGTGCAGGGGGGGATGTATACCGACCTTCGCAAGGAAAGCGCGGAGCGGCTGGTGGAGATGGATTTTGACGGCTACGCCATTGGCGGGCTGAGCGTGGGCGAGCCTCGCGACCTGACGCTGGAGATGATTGCGGAGGTGCTGCCGCTGCTGCCTAAGGACAAGCCGCGCTACGTGATGGGCGTGGGCTATCCCGACGAGATTGAGATGTATGCGCGGATGGGCGTGGACATGATGGATTGCGTGCTGCCTACGCGCGCGGCGCGGCACGGGCTGCTGTTTACGAGCGAGGGACGGCTGAACATCAAAGGGAAACGCTATGCGGAAGATCAAGGGCCGCCCGACCCGGCCTGCGAGTGCATGGTGTGCCGGCGATATTCGCGCGCCTACCTTAGGCACTTGATGCAGGCCGGTGAGGCGCTGTCGGGGACGCTGAACTCGATCCATAATCTGGCATATTACCTGGGGATTATGGAGCGGGTGCGGACGAGCCTTGGGCCCGGGAAAGCGGAGTTAGCGCGTGTTGGCGAGGCAGCGAGTTAGCCGCGCTGTGCGCGAGGGAGCAAGTTAGCGGTGGGGGATTGTTGGGCGGCCTTGAGGGCCAGCGTCAACGTAACGGCTGCGCTGAGCCAGAGGATAATGCCCGTTCCGAGCGCTGCCGTACCTTGCATCTGCTCAGCGGGTGCAAGGATAGCGCTGGCCGCCGCCCACGCGACTAAAACCGCTCCTGTTGCGATGTGCATCGGATAATGAAAGAGCCGCGCCAACGGAAACATGTGCAGGCCGATGATAGCAGTGATAGCAGAGATCACGTACGCATCGATGTGCAGCTTCGCGAAACTGAAGGCCACGAGAGCGATGGCGGTCCACTGAATGGCATTGATCCAGCCGAAGGCGCGGCCCATGGCAGGATCGTTGGACACGCGCGGCCAGCGCCTGGACTCGCGCAACAGGTAGAACGCGGCCAGAAACAAGACCGACATACCCAGCAGGACGCCGAAAACCGTAGTGAGGGTAATTCGTTGTTTAGCGACAAGGGCCATGAATAGCCAGCCCGTTCCGAAGCCCGCGAAAAACATGGCGCCGATGGCCCTGCCGCTGAGTTGATTTGCATTGGGGAAGCTTCTCATTCTGAACCTCGATGCTTTCTATGCGCCGATGGCCGCGCCAAGCAATTGCTTGAGCGCCTGGACATAGGTGGTGAGGGCCTCGCGGCCGGTTTCGGTCATGCGGTAGAGGGTTTGGGGCTTGCGCTGGACGAACTTCTTTTCGACCGCGACGTAGCCGGCTTCTTCGAGCTTGAGCAGTTGCGCGCCGAGGTTGCCGTCGGTGGATCCGGTTTTGGAGCGAAGCCAGGTGAACTCCGCCTCTTCGACACTGGAGAGGAGCGAGAGCAAGGCCAGGCGCAGCTTTCCGTGGATTACGGGATTCAGTTCCGGAAGTTCAGGCATGGAAGGCCCCTTGCGCGGATGCGCCGCCCTTGTGCCTGCGGGACTCCGAGATCATCCCATAGATGCCAAAGACGATTTGGCAGAAGAAGATGGCGATCAGGAAGACGATGCCGGTGACGTATTCAGAGGTGAACAACGCGGCTACCATGGCGGCCCACCAGACTACGGCGCTGGCAAACTGCATCTTCCACTTGAGAATGATGCTGGAGGTGGCGTTGGCCGCACCCAGCATGGCGCCGACGATGGCAACCGCCGTGTGCGATTCGAGCCTGCCAGATATGCCGAGGCACATCATAAGAATGAACATGGAAATGCCCATTCCAATCCAGATGGCTGCCATGGCGCGACCGGTAGTGGTCTCAGGATGTTTACCTGCGATGCGCGAGGCGATGACACCTGTCAGCACGCCGGCAACCGTCATGGTCACAGACCATGCAATGGAGGATTGTCCAAAAGCGGACCAGGCGATGGCGATGTAGTAGGCCACGCCCCACAGGACGAAGGTCCAGCCCCAGCTCTCGGTTGTGCGCCGTCCTTCGGCGATCATGGATTCGATCAGGCTGAGCCTGTCTTTGAGGTCCATCTCTTCAGCGTTCGAGCTCATGGTGATTCTCCTTTGAGGTATTGGAAGTGAGGTTCATGCGTATTCCCAGCGCCGGGCGATTCTGCGGGCTAATGAGAAAAGCACGATTGCGATGGCAAGAAGCACGGAGACCTGTTGCCACAGCGCGGTCACCGGCAAGTCCCGCCAGAATACTTTGGTGAAACCGTCGATGGCCCAGGCATTGATGGTGAATAGCCCTGCTTTCTGCATCGACTCGGGCATGAGGAAGCGTGGGAACATGCTGCCGCCGATGGACGACATGATGAGGATGACGAGAGTGGAGACGGCGCCGAGCTGGGCACGTGTATGGCAAAGGGAGGCCAGCAACATGCCTAATGAGGCTACTGCAACGGCGGTAGAGAGACCCATGACCAGGAAGCCGAGAATGTGGCTGGGGAGATCGAGGTGGTACACGGCCCAGGCCCAGAGGAACATGACGGCGAGCTGTGTGAAGGCGAGCAGCGTGTTGAAGAGAAGCTTGCCGGCAAGGAGGCCAGTCATGGTGATGCGGGAACTGAGGACACGATCGAGGGTGCCGCTTTCAGCCTCGTCCAGCAGCGCTCCCGACGAGCCGCTGGCCGTGAACAGCAGGAACATTACGCCGATGGCGGCGGCGTAGTAAGAAATCATGGGGCTGCGCTTATTCTCTCCGACAACGGAGCGGGTTTGGACGGCGATGAGTCCATTGTCGCCCGAGTTGGCAGGGGTGGTTGAGGCCCCGCCAGCGGGCAGCTGGGATTGGAGATTGCGCAGTTGAGCCAGGTTCGCGTCCATGCGGGCTTGCTGTTCAGGGGTGAATCCGCCGATGAAATCGCTGGTGTAGCGGATTCCCTGCTCCGCCATGGTGATGGGCATGCCGGTCATGGCGGCTTTCTGGAGCAGTCCGCCGACCATTTGCGGAGCGATAACGTCACTGGCGTCATAAAGCAACTGGAGCGCGGGACCGGACTTGCCCGGTTGGTGTGCGAATGAGATGGGGTTGGCGCCCCAGCCTTGAGGAATGATCAAAGCGACTGAGATGTCACCGGCTTTGACGGCAGCTTCGGCGGTCATGGCGGTGTAGTCCGGCTGCGCGGCTTTGTCTTTGGAGGAGGGCTTGGTGGTGACGTCGAGCGAGCCCTCGCGCTGCAGGGACTGGACGAGCTGGCGGGAAGCCTGGCTCTGGTCTTCGTCGACGAGGATGACCGAAATCCTGGGGACGGAATCGTGGCGGCCGCCGAAGACGACGGCGAAGATGGAGAAGAAGGTGATGGGCAGAATGAAGCTGAGGGCCAACGAAGGCCTGTCGCGTCGCAGGGCCATCAATGCGGTACGGACAATGGGGATAATCAATCTCGTAACTCCCTTCCGGTGAGGTGCAGAAATACTGATTCGAGGTTTGGCCGTCGCAGGGACAGGTCGATCAGGTCGAGGCCGGCCTCGGCTGCGCCTTCCAGCAAGCCCGCAACTTCAGTGGGGCGCTCGATGGTGAACTCCGCTGTGGAATCGACAAGGCGGCCGCCGCGTCCGGCAACCCATGCGGCGACTTTCCCGGCGGGGCCTTCGAGGCGCGCAATCACCTGGCTGCGCGAGGCAAATGAGTTATGAATCAGCGCGTCCCTGGTGTCGAGGGCGATGATGCGGCCGTGATCGACAATGGCGATGCGGTCGCACAACCGCTCGGCTTCTTCCATGTAATGCGTGGTGTAGATGATGGTCATTCCCTGGGCGCGGAGGGCTGCGATCATTTCAAAGATGCGATTGCGCGATTGCGGATCGACACCCACTGTGGGCTCGTCCATGAGCACGAGGCGCGGCTGGTGAATCAGGCCCGCGGCCATGTTGAGGCGGCGCTTCATGCCGCCCGAAAGGTTTCGGGTGAGATCGCCTGCACGATCCTCAAGCGCAGCCCACTTTAGGCACCATGCAATGGACTGTTCAAGCTTCTCTCCGCTGAGGCCGTAATAGCGCCCGAAGGATCGCAGATTCTCCGTGGCGCTGAGTCGGGGATAGAGAGCCAGGTCTTGCGGCACCCAGCCGAGGGCCGCTCGGGCAGCGGGTGAGCCGGCGGCGGAACCGAAGACTGCGACTCTCCCGGAGTCTGGAATGACGCGGCCAGCAATGGCGCGGATGAGCGTGCTTTTGCCCGCGCCATTTGGGCCGAGCAAGCCGAGGCATTCTCCGCTGTGCAGTTCCAGCGAGATGGAGTCGACTGCAACCACCTGGCCGAAACGCTTCACCAGCGCTTCGACTTCCAGAGGCAATGGCGAGTTTGTTGTTGGAGATTCGACCGTCGAATGGGCGCTCATGCGATCGCCTTTCGAGCCTCTGCTCTCGACGAAAACAAGCCATGGCACAGAAGAACCGCCGCGGTGGCCCATAAAGACAGGCCATCTACACTGCATGCCGCGATATTCCGAAGGTGCCCTGCTGGAATTGCCAGCGAAGCCAAAGCCCCCAGAACCAATGCAGCTCCAGTGAGGTAATAGACCGGTGACCTGAACATTTTCCCCAGAGGCAGGAAATGCAATCCAATGATCGCGCCAAGGCACTCGGGTATCAGGCTGTATTGATGAATGTGCGCCAGCCACCCAGCCGCACCGAAGCACAAAAGCCATTCAATGCCAGCGTTTGTCCAGTAGGGCACTGTGATGGCCGCCCAGCGTTCGCGGTCGGCGGTTGAATATTCAAAGCGAGGAAACGAACGAAGACGGATCACGGGCCAGGCAACAAAGGCAATCGCGAGCATCGCGGTCGCGGTGAGCCAGAGGGGTGTGGCGATGCCTCCAAAGAACAGGCCTTCAAACATCCAGACAGCGCCGAAGGAGCCGCAGATCAATGCACCTATCAAGCGGCCTTTGAACCATGCGGGGCTGAGGGGTGGAGAAACGAGAGACGTAACTGTAGTCGCCATCTTGAGCGCTCCTGTCCGATTTCGGATCTTTCTGTAAACCGTCGATTGAGGCGCTTCAGTTGTCCAGAGCTATCCTCAATATGGAGTACTCTAGTTTATAGAGTTTGAAATGTCAAGGATTATTTTCGAGGAAGCTGAGGGGTGGAGTGTTCAGGCGACTTGGCGAACAGTCAGTGGCTGCCGCTTTCAGCGTCCACCTTGCCGCGGAACTTGCTGTAGACAAAAACCACATATGCGACGGCTAGCGTCATGCCGAAGATCCACCAGGCAAGGCCAACGGCGAGCGTGTGTGGGCCGGAGATGGAGTTGAGAACCGTGATGTCGCGATCGGCGCCGGTGGTGGCTGGTAGAACCGTGGGATAGAGTCCCCAGCATGCCCCGGCGAGCATCAGGAACAGATAGCCGCAAGAGGATAAGAATGCCTTCACGGGGTGGGAATTGCGGTTGAAAAACCAGATAGCAGCCAGAGATGCAACGACACCAAAGGGAACGATGAAGGTGACGGGGTATTCGTAGTAGTTGTTCAGGCTGACAGGACGCACAGCTATGGTGGCAGCCAAGCTAACCAGGGTCAGCGCTACCAGCGTTGTCCAAAGGGGCGAGACAAGGTTGCGGGCGCGAAGGGCGAGTGCGCCGGAAACTTTGATGGTGAGCCATAGAGCGCCGTGCATGGTCAGCGCCACCAGCGCCACCAGGCCGCCGATCACGGTGTACCAATCGAGGATTCCGGGATGAAGGCCGGGCCGCCAGTTGGTCCACAGGGGCAGAAAGAAGTAGCCGTCCGCCTGCAGAGGCACGCCACGGAGGACGTTGGCCAGCGCTGCGCCAAAGAAGATGGTGAGCAGAGTGCTCGACAAGCCGAAGAGGCCGTCAAGCAGGGCTCGCCACACTCCCACTTCAATGTGGTTGCGCAACTCCAGGCTCACCCCGCGCAAGATCAGCAGCCACAGCACCATCATCAGGGGCAGGTAAAAGCCGCTGAACGCAGAGGCATACAAAAGCGGAAACGCAAAGTAAAGTGTGCCGCCGCCGGCCAGCAGCCACACTTCGTTGCCGTCCCAGACTGGGCCAATGCTGGCCAGCATGGCGCGGCGTTCCGGCTCCGTGCGCGCCAGAAACAGATGCAGCACCCCTACGCCCAGATCGAACCCGTCGAGCACCACATACCCTACGATTGTTGCGGCAACCAGCCAGAACCAGACAAAACCCATCAAGACCGGCCTCCTTCTTATCCGTTTTCAGCGCGGAATGGCGAATCGTCAATCCGCGGAAACTACGTGCGCTTCCATGCTCTTCGGTTCCGGACCATTACTGATCTCGCGATAAATCAGAACGGTAAACAAAGCACCCAGCAGCAAGTAGAGCCCCATGAATCCCAGCAAGGTGAATAAACCATTGCTGGCCGACACCGTGTTGGAGTAGCCCTCACTGGTGCGCATCAGGCCGTAAATGAGCCAAGGCTGGCGGCCGAGCTCCGCGGTCATCCAGCCTGCAGTGTTGGCAATGTAAGGCAGCGGAAAACTCAGCAGCAGCGCCCACAGAACCCATCGGGACTTGTACAGCAGACCGCGCCACAGCAAAAACGCCGATACCACCATCACCAGGACGAACCACGTCCCCAGCCCGGCCATGATGTGGTACGCGTAGAACAGCAACGGCAGCGCAGTGGGCCACTGATCCTTTGGAAACTGGTCGAGGCCCTTGACTTGAGCCTTGGTGGTTCCGTAGATCAGGAAGCTCAATGCGTCGTTGACCACGATCGGGTTGTCGATGAGGCCGGTCTCTGCGTTGGGCTGGCCGATCAGCACCATGCCGGCTCCGTCTTCGGTCTTGAACAATCCCTCCATCCCGGCCATGGCCGCGGGCTGGTTGCGCGCCACATATTTTCCGTGCAGGTCGCCGGTCGGAAAGATGATGGCAATAGTGGACACCAGGCCCGCGATGACGCCGACTTTAAGGAACATCCGCCCGTAATCCTGCTTCCGCCCTTCAAGCAGGTAGAATGCGCCGGTCGCGGCCATCACAAACGAGCCGGTAATGACCGCCCCGGTCATATTGTGCGCGTACTGCAGCAGTCCCCAGGGATTGAGCAGCAACTGCCAGAAGCTGACCACTT
>CAYWMR010000234.1:0-7809 GCA_964458965.1 uncultured Occallatibacter sp.
AGGTCCTTCGGCTGCGCTCAGGATGACAGATATTTGTAAAGAGCTATAATTGTAAAGAGTTATGGTTATAACGAGCTATAGTAACGCAGGTCCTTCGGCTGCGCTCAGGATGACAGATATTTGTAAAGAGCTATAATTGTAAAGAGTTATGGTTATAACGAGCTATAGTAACGCAGGTCCTTCGGCTGCGCTCAGGATGACAGATATTTGTAAAGAGCTATAATTGTAACGAGATATAGTTATAAAGAGTTATAGTTGTAACAAGTTATGGTTATAAAGAGCTATAGTAACGCAGGTCCTTCGGCTGCGCTCAGGATGACAGATATCAATAAAGAACTAAGAAACTAAGAAACTAAGAAACCAAGAAACTAAGAAACTAAGACACTACAAAGTGCATAACTCGACTTGTCTCTTACTCTGCGCGGAGGGCTTCGGTGGGATTTACTGAGGCGGCTCGGCGCGCGGGAATGTAGCTGGCCAGCATTGCGGACGCCGCCAGCACCAACGCAACCGCAATCAGCGTCTCGGCATCCCATGCCTGCACGCCAAAGAGCAACTTGCCCATGAGCATGGCCGCGCCCACCGAAGCTGCCAGGCCGACTCCGACGCCGAGGGCGATCAAGCGGGCTGCTTCTTTGAAGATGAGTTGATAGACAGAGCTTCGTTGCGCGCCGAGGGCCATGCGCACGCCGATCTCACGCGTGCGTTGGCTTACGGAGAAGGCGATGACGCCATAGAGTCCAACGACGCCCAACAACAACGCGAGGGCCGCGAATCCGCCGACGAGGTACGCCGCGGACCGGTGAAGATAGGCGGTCTGCGAGTCGTTGATGCGCTGCGTCATGGTGCTTCCCTGCTCGACCGCGGCTTGCAGACTTACCTTGTGGATGGTCGCAGCCAGTAGCGGAAGCACCGAGTGCTCATCCTGGGTGGTGCGCACGATCAAGGAGAAATAGGTGTCAGGGCTTTGGTTGTAGGCCTCGTACTCGGCTGGGATTTGCTCTTCATCGAGGCCCGCGTCCTTGAAGTCCTCGACAACGCCGATGATCTCGCGAATGGACTTCGGAGTCAGCTCCGTGTCGCCCAATTTCTTGCCGACCGGATCTTCGCCGGGAAAATATTTTCGCGCGAATGCGTCGTTGACCATTACAACTTTCGGCTTTGTGGCATCGTCCGCATCCGTAAAAAAGCGGCCACTCTTGAGCCGTGCATGAAGCGTTGTGAAGAGCCCCGCGCTCACTTCGCGATCGTTCACCTCATTGTGGATTCCGTTGTATGGCTTGCCTACAAAGCGAACCCAATCTGTATCGCAATTGCAGCTCAGTGGCATGACGTTCTCGATGGCCGCAGACTGCACTCCAGGCAGGCTTTCCACACGCTCCAATACTTGCCGCCCAAAGGCCACTACCTGCGCATCCTTTGAAAACACAGCTTCAGGCAGGCCAACGGTGATGGTGGCGAGATGATCGGCCTGGAAGCCAATATCAATATGCAGCAGCTTATACAGGCTTTTGCCGAGCAGTCCGGCTCCGGAGAGCAATACCACCGCGGTCGCCAATTCGATGACGACAAGGTTGGCGCCCATTCGCCGCCACAAGGTTCCCGCCGATCCGCGACCGCCTTCCATCAATCCATCGCGCATGTTTGAAAATCTGAAATGCAGAATCGGCGTGATCGCGAACAAGAGCGCCGCCATGCCGGCGAGTACCGCAGCAAACAGGAGCACATGCGGGTTGAGTCCCAGGCCCTTCAGAAAGGGCATTCCGATCATCATGTCTTTGGAAATGAGTCCGCTGAGAGTCTTCATTCCAGCCTGTGCAAGCAACAGGCCCAGGGCGGTACCGGCTACAACGAGCGCTGTTCCTTCGGTGACAAACTGCCAGCTTAGCCGCAAGCGCGAAGCACCCAGCGCACCGCGCACGGCCACCTCGCGTCGGCGGCTTTCCGCACGCACCAGCAGCAGGCTCGATACATTGACGCAGGCGATGAACAGCAACAGGCCCGCACCGCCGAGCAGCACTAAAAGGATTGGCCGGATGTCTCCGACGATCGCCTCAGAAAGAGGAATCACGCTTGCACCCTGGCCGCGGTTGGAGTCTGGATACTGTTTCTCAAGTTGCTGCGCGATCGATTGCATTTGAGCAAACGCCGTTGCAACGGTGACACCGTCCTTGAGGCGTGCGACGCCGTTGAGGTCGTGGCAACTGCGGCGCTTCTCGCACTCGGTTGAGGGTTGCAGCGCCTCCCAGAACTCAGCGTTATCGCGCAGCGCAAACTGAAACTCCCTGGGCAATACGCCGATGATGGTGCGGGAAACGCCGCTGAGATTCACGGTTTGACCTACTACATCGTTCCTGCCGCCAAAACGTTTTTGCCAGGTTGCATAACTCAGCATCACAGCGGGAGCCGCGCCCACCACGGTGTCTGGAGGCTGAAAGTCGCGGCCTAGCATGGGGGCGATGCCGAGGGTGCGAAAGAATCCCGCGCTGACACGCTCGCCCGGCACGGGCTCTGTGCCTGATGGAGTGGCTAACCCGTAGCCTGTTCCGGTGTAGACCTCGAATGAATTGAGGACGGTGTTCATTCGCTTCCAGTCGAGGTAATCCTGATAGGAAAGGTTGGCTCTTGGAAACAGAGCAAGGCTTTCCGTTACATCCACCAGCCTGGTGGGATTCGGATAGGGGAGCGGCTTGATGAGCGCGGCATCGACAAACGCGAAGATGGACAAGCTGGCGCCGATTCCTAAAGCAAGGATCAGGATCGCGGTCAGTGCGAAGCCAGGATTCTTGCGGAGTTGGCGCAGCGCAAAACGAAGGTCCTGGAGGACGGTTTCAACGCTGAATCCGACCACTTCGTGGCTTTTCTCTTTCAGGCGCGTGGTGTTGCCGAACTGGCGCATGGCCGCGTAGTGGGCGGCTTCCGGGGTCATGCCGGCGGCGATTAAGTCCTTCTGTGCCTGGTCGCGGTGGAAGGCCATTTCTTCGTCGAGTTCGCTGCGGAACCGCTTGCGGCCGAGGAGAATCGATAACTTCATCATGCAACGGTGAATCGCGTTCATCTATGCCTCCTGCGCGTCCTGCAATACCCGGCCAATGGCCGCAATCATCTGCTCGAATTGCGATAGCTCAATGCCGAGTTGCTTGCGGCCTGCGGCAGTGAGGGTGTAGAAGCGGGCACGGCGGTTGGTCTCTGTCATCTTCCACTCGGCTTTAACCCAGCCCTGCAAGAGCAGGCGCTGCAAGGCTGGATAGAGCGAGCCTTCTTCGACGGTGAGCACGTCGTCGGAGAGGCGCTTGATGGAGAGCGCGATGCCGTAACCGTGGAGCGGGGCGCGGGTGAGGGTTTTGAGGATGAGCATGTCCAGGGTGCCGGGGAGGAGGTCGGGTTTCTTGGCCATGGTCGATATATAGCTTATCTATGGGTAGAGAGTCAATGGGATAGGTGAAAAAGTGAAGAAGTGAAGTAGTGAAGGAGTGAAGGAGTGAAGGTTGGAATCGGGGGCGTCTGGGTCCGTTCTTAGTTTTTTCACTTTTTCACTTTTTCACTTCTTCACTTTTTCACTGGCTCCTGTTCACTGGCGGCGCACCCGGCGCATGATTTACCCTTGAACATGGCATGAAACCTACGCGCGCGCTATTCGTTCCCACACTGGCCGTGGCCTTGGCTGCCTCGGCTTTTGCGCAGCAATCGACAACCAAGCCGGCTGAGGAGTTGCCTGACGCACCCGCAGCCACCGCTGCCGCTCTCATTCATCCCAACGGGCCCACCGTGGTAATGGATACCTCGATGGGGCGGATCACCTGCCAGTTCTTTGAGAAGCAGGCGCCCAAGGCGGTGGCGAATTTCATTGGGCTGGCGGAAGGCACAATCGACTGGACGGACCCGGTTACGGGGAAGAAGCAGCACCATAAGCGTTACTACGACGGCACCATCTTCCATCGGGTGATTCCGGAGTTCATGGTCCAGGGCGGCGACCCCACGGGCACTGGCATGGGCGACCCCGGATACGCCTTCGACGACGAGTTCGATCCGAATCTGAACTTCGACCAGCCGGGGCGGCTTGCGATGGCCAACTCCGGACCCAACACCAACGGGAGCCAGTTTTTTGTCACCGAGAAGGCCTACGACTCGCTCAGCCAACACTACGTCGTTTTCGGGCAGTGCGATGAATCCAGCGTTCTGGTGGTGATGACCATCGCCCGTGTGGAACGTGACGACCACGACAAGCCACTTACGCCGGTGGTGCTTCAGAAGGTGACCATTGTCCGCGAGGGCGAGCCGTTGCCGGCGCTTCCCGGTGCGGTTACACTCACGCACTCTCCTCCCCAGGATCAAGCTGCGACGCCCAAGGTTGTGAACATTTCCGCTGGAGTGGCGGCGGGGCTGATCGTTTCGAAGACACAGCCGGTATATCCGATCGATGCCAAGCAGGCTCACGTCTCCGGCACGGTTGTGCTAGGGGCAGTTATCGGGACCGACGGCATCATCAAAGACCTTCAGGTGATCAGCGGCCCGGAACTTCTTCAACAGGCTGCGGTGGATGCTGTAAAGAGCTGGCGTTATCGGCCTTATCTCTTGAATGGCCAGCCGGTCGAAGTGAAGACGCAGATCAACATCATCTTTACGTTGGGTGGATGAGGACTTTCGGCGCAGGAGGCGCACAGGGGAACTTTCTTTCGAGCGCTGGATGTTAGTATGGCGAGTCTGAAGTTCGTGGAAGAACAACCGCAGATCCTTCGACTCACCACCCCCAAACTGAAGAACGTTTGGGGCCCCTTTCGCTCAGGATGACAGCCAGTTTTGTATTGCGTATTTCAGACTTGGGAGACTAGAGCGGGTTTCACGAAATGTTGTGGGAATTGGAGCGATCATTCCGCAGGGGTTAAAACCCCTCCTTATTTGGCCCTTTTCGGCACGACTGAAGTCGTGCCCTGATACAAAGCATTTACCGAGACACAAAGCACGATTTGGAAACACGCTATTGAAGTCGAAACAACGAAGCATTCACCAGAGGAGTCTCAATGTCACTTTCCGCAGGAACCTACGCCGTCTTCAGCACCAGCGAAGGCAAGATCACCGTCAAGCTTTTCGAAACCGAAGCACCCATCACCGTTAAGAACTTTATCGAGTTGGCGCAGGGCGAAAAGGAGTGGACACACCCCACCACTCGCGCCAAGTCAAAAGACAAGCTCTACGACGGAACTATCTTCCACCGGGTGATTCCCGACTTCATGATCCAGGGCGGTGATCCCGCGGGGAACGGCATGGGCGGGCCCGGGTATCGCTTTCAGGACGAGACGGTGGGGTCGCCTCACAAATTCGACACGCCGGGGAAGCTGGCCATGGCCAACTCCGGGCCTGGTACCAACGGTTGCCAGTTCTTTATTACGGTGGCGCCGACGACATGGCTTACGGGGAAGCACACGATCTTCGGTGAGGTTGTGGAGGGGCAGGACGTCGTTGTGAAGATATCGAAGGTGCCGCGCGGAGGGCAGGACAAGCCGCACAAGCCTGTGGTGCTGGAGTCGGTGGTTATTGAGCGGGTGAGCTAGGGCGGGTTTTGTATCAATGTTACCGATGAGCGCGGGGGTGCGTGGATTCGCACCCTTGCGAGATGTGGGTCGTTCGACTGCGCTCACGATGACGGATATTTGTAAGGAGCTATATTTGTAAGGAGCTATAGTAACGCGGGTCCTTCGGCTGCGCTCAGGATGACAGATATGAATAAGAAACTAAAGAACTGAAGTGCTATAGTAACGCGGGTCGTTCGACTGCGCTCACGATGACGGATATTTGTAAGGAGCTATATTTGTAAGGAGCTATAGTAACGCGGGTCCTTCGGCTGCGCTCAGGATGACAGATATTTCTAAGGAACAGTAAAGAGCTATAAAAGCGAACCGTAGGTCGTTTGACTGCGGGTTCGCTCCCTAACGAATGGGGTGATTGAGGGTTGTGGTCTCCCACTCATCGGACAAAAACGTCCGATGAATGGGGCACAGCTTCATCCAACGCGGGTTGGCTACGCCGGTGGGGGACTAAAAGCGAAGTGGGTTACTTGCCGCTGCCGGGGCCCCACTGGATTTTTAGACCCATGCGGACGTTCATGGGCAGGCTGGGATAGCCGATGGGGGCGATGTGCTGCTGGCTCAACAGATTTTCTCCCTGTGCGTAGACTCCTAGCCAGGACAACAGGTTATAACTGCCACCGAGGTCAAGCTTGGCGTAGCCGTAGTCGAGGTTGCGGTTGGGTAGCAGCAGGCTGTTGCCGCCGTTGGCGTCGGCATACTCCAGATAGGTTGAGTCATCGCTGCGGCTGGCAAAGGCCGAGGTGAAGATTCCGGTGAGTTTGTGCGCGGAGTAGGTGGCGGTGAAGAAGCCGGTGTGCGGCGGGCGGCGGAAGGGGCGCGCGCCAACCAGCGGAGAAATTGCGCCGATGGGAATGCAGTTTGCAGCGGATTGAGAGCACCCGGAAGGGTACGTTGGCGCGTAGCCATCGACGAGCGCTTCGTTGTCGCTGTCGAAGGAGCGCTGGACCACCGCATCGAGGTAGGTGTAGCCGCCGCGCAGGAAGATGCTGCGCCCGATGCCGCTCTCGACGGTGGTCTCAATGCCCTGCGCGCGAAAGGCCTGGGTATTGACCGCCAGGCCGTAATCGTCGGTGTAGTAGTAGCCGAGCGCGGTGATCAGTTGCTGCTGGCCGGTTGGCGTTAGGCCCGGAAGGACGTTGGGCAGCAAGACTCCGCCGACGTACTCAATCTCCCTGCCAAATTCGTTGTGAAAATAAGTGACGCGGAAGACGATGCGCTGGCTCAGGAAGCTCTGCTCCGCACCGCCTTCATAGGTGCGATCGGCGGGAGCGGCCAGGGGCGTGATGTGGAGTTGCTGCGCGATGGATTGGTAGCCGTTGGCGACAAGAAAGTGATAGAGGGAGCCGAACTGGTCGGTGAGAGCGGGTTCGCGGTTGGCGTCGCCAAAGTTGAACGTGATCCGGGTTCCGCTGAAGATGCCGCTTCGGGGGCGAAGAGGATAACCGGATATGCCGACTCTGGGCGATAGCTGGGTGCCGAATAGCGAATAGTGCTCAAGGCTGCCGCCCAGCGTGTAAAAGACGCGGTTTTTGAAGTCGCCATGCACGGAGGCCAGGTAGTCGTAGTTGGTGCGCTCTGTGGTCTCGTCGGTGGAGTAGGAAGGGATGTATTCCAGACCCCGCTCATCCTCATAGTGGAAGCCAATGAGCGCGGTCAGGTGCGGCGTAACGCGGTAGTCGCCCTGGTATAGAAGCTGATCGCGATTGGAGACCAGAGAGTACTGGTAGGGATAGGTCTGGGCGTAGTCCAGGACGGCTTGCCCGGTTGCAGCCGAGCCGTTGGCTCCATTGATGGTGACCACCTGGCCAAGGCTATCCCCGTATGCGTCGAAGTCGCCGCTTCCATCCTGCTGCCACAACGCATACTGTTCTCGCTTGCGGGTGAGGCCGTAGCGGACGTTCTGGTGAAAATCCGCGGTGGTCTGGTTGTCGATGGACGCGGAGATGAAGAGGTCCTGATCTTTCTGCGTGGCGCTGTCGGCGACGTGATAGAAGTCCCATGCATTGGGGACGCCGGCGCCGTCAACGCCGTAATGGACAGTGCCGCGAATCTGGGTGGTTCCGCTGGGCTGCCAGCCAAAATTGCCCGCGGTGGTGGCTACGTGGTACTCATCGTTGGGCAGGGCGTTGCCGGTCTGGAGCCAACTGAATGCGCCCAGATAATCGAGCTTGCTATGCGCGCCGGCTGCTTCCAGTTCCTCCCGCGAGGTATTGAAGTTGCC
>CAYWMR010000235.1:0-2694 GCA_964458965.1 uncultured Occallatibacter sp.
GGCGGACGATGGCTCTGAGAAACAACTCCACATCCCCGTGGTAGGTCTGAACAATGTGGCCGGTTAAGACCCCTTGGTCCGACAGCTTGCCGTCGACCTGAAATCTGGCGGATTGGGTAAATGGAAGGTCGATAGGGGTAGGTTCAAGATAGGCAGGCTTGCCATCGGGAATGGCAAGAGCCTGCTTGTCGCGCAGGGTGGCCATCAATTCGCCGATGGGCGCAATCTCCTCGGTGGAGTCCATCCACAGTAGCTTCCCGCCAAGCGGAACCAGCGTGATGACGTGGTTGAACTGCGCGGGCGAGGGCGTTGCGGGGTCGAGCTCGCGGCTGCTCGAAATCAGAACTGGCCAGGCTTGAATACCAGCTGCCTTCAATTCCGAAGCCAGCAGAGTGTGCTTGTCCTTGCAGTCACCGTACTCGTTTGAGAGCACATCGTCGGCCGGATGCGGCTGGTAGCGGCCAATCCCAAAATCGAGGCCAACGTAGTGGATACGCAGTGCAACGTCATTGAAGATTGCCTGGACTTTTTCTGCGTTTGTGGTTAGTCCCTTCGTGAGCGCGTCCACCTTGGCCTGGATGGCCGGCGTTACAACCAGGCGATCACCCTGCAACCCCTGGTACCAGGCGCCAACCTGCTCCCAGGTGGCAAACGTCGTCACCTGAACCGAGGGCTTCAGATGCTTTGTTGACTTGGGAGGCGCGTCGGGGTCGGGCCGGGCAAGATTGGTGCTTGACCAGTGGTAAAGCTTGCGGCCGGCCGCGGTAGTGATGGTTGGTTGAACATCGTCGCTGGCCACCGTAACGGCCTTTTCCGCGGGCACATCAAGATCGAGCTGTTCGTCCAGCATAATCAGATTCTTCTCGAACGCATACTCGAACCAGAAATGGCCTGGAACCTCAGGCTTCAGGGTTCGCAGCGTAACCTGGTACTCAAGCGTATCGCCCACCCCAAGGCCCTTCACCGCAACATGCTTCTGGTGAATATCGGAGTACATGGGCGCGGCGCGAGTCACATCCGCGGGCAAATCCTGAACGTTGTAATCGGGAGTAACTACCACACTGCCGTCGGGCTTGATGACCCGCACGTAGCCAACGTCCAGCACCTGGTTCGAGGCGGTGTAGGTGAAGGCGAGCACCGCCATCGCCTTTACCCCTGCATCCGCGAGGATACGCACGGTCGCAGTCGTCTGCCTGGTTCCGGTGCCGTCGGCCTCTTCGCGAATGCGCGTGTCGAGCTTATTCAGAACCAGCGCTTCCTTTGAGAAGTCCGCAGGCTTGGCGGCTGCCGCCGGGGTCGCAGGCGCGGCTGGGTTTTTGGCTGGCTTGGCCTGAGCGGCCAAGGTGGAAACGCAGCCGATGGATACGCTCAGGACGGCGAGAGCAACGCAACAACCGCGCAACAAAGCATACGCAAAGCGGGCTGGCACGGATATTGAGCAGCGCATAAGAGTTGTTTCCCGATGATTGCAACGATCATAGAACACCAGGCTGCGCGCTGTGATCCGGCATACCCATTCCGAACATTGAAAAACCACACCCGATCCGTGGAGGGGATGGAGATTCAAGCGTGATCGGAGCTGCGGGCAAAATCAATCCTCGTCGCCAAAATCTTCTTCCAGCAAAGGGTTGACGTCGCGCTTGCCGTGAAGAACGCGCACGATGCGCAGTTCGTCTGCTGCATGCAGGTAGTAAATGCGCATCGCGGGAAAGCCGCGAACCGGCCATGATCGCAACCCAGCCAGTCTTGGATTCTCAAGCACCTTGGGAGCGCCCGCCCCAGGCATTCGGCAAAGCAGCTCAATCGCCGACTGCACAGCTTCGAGGAATCGATCTGCTGCGCGAGCGGCGTCCTTTTCAATCAAGTAGTACCGGTACTGGCTGAGAATGTCGTCTCTCGCGGCTGTTCGAACATAGATATTCACGAGTTCGAGCGCATCCCTTCAGGTTACTTGCGCCTGGCAAGAATCGTAGCCGCATCTTGCTTCAGTTCGCTCCAAAACTCCGGCGAAAGTGGGATATCCTCGCCACTGGTCAGTCCCTCAATCAGCAGCGCCTCCAAGCGAGCGTCCGCCTCTTTGGCTTGTGCATCTCGCAGAAGCCCGCGAACATACTCACTCACGTTGCCGTAGCCCTTGGTTTGAACCTCGATGTCAATGAACTCCTTGAGTGAATTGGGCAGAGAAATGGTCAAAGTGGTCATGGTTCGCCTCCGACACAATTATAACAATAGTTCTTATCTAATAGGAAGTGCGCGATGTCGCCCGACCCAGGGCGGTGTTGGGGGCGATGGCAGGCTAAGTAACGCGACATGCCCACTTCAGGTAACCACGGTGCGGCCCTTTCCGAGATTGCAGTCTTGGCAGAGGGTTTGCAGGTTTTCCAGAGTCGTTTTGCCGCCGTTCGCCACTGCGAGAATGTGATCTGCATGAAGTTCGACGTTCAGATGTGTAGCAGGGCTTCGGCCACAAGCAAGGCAGCGAAAACGATCCCGCATGAACACCTTAAATCGAAGGCCGGGGCGAACCTCACGGCAATCAGCTTGAGCCCCGCCTAGCCACTTTGTTGGCTCCAGAAGGATCATTTCATTCGGCTCTCGCTCGTCTGTCTTCTTTGGTTCGCCATTAGTATTGGCCCAATTCACGAAGGCTCTGAGCGTTTTGCGCCATGTCCCCCATCGCGTAACGTAGGTCTT
>CAYWMR010000235.1:2704-7779 GCA_964458965.1 uncultured Occallatibacter sp.
CCGTGAAGGCGCTCGGAACATCTCCCGGTACTGCGGCGGCCGCCCGTAATGCGTCCAAACCTCCACTATGTTTTCAAAGCACTCCTGATCGGTGAACTGCCGTACCTTGCGCGGATGACGGGGGATACCGGCCGCGTCTAGCCCCTTACCGAACGTGCCGAACCTGCTTCGAACAGCATCCTCACTCGTCACAGAGTGGGCGTTGAAGTCTTCGGAGGTTAGCCACTCTTGTCCGACGAGCGCAAACACTCGCCTGAGCTCCGAAATCAAATCAGCGTTCGACAGCTCTTTCGCGACTTGGGACCGCATTTTCTGCGATACGGGTTGACCGACATACAGGTGCCCTAATCCAGCGAGTTCCAGCGCCTCCTTCCATCCGCCAAATCTTCGGCGAATATTAGTGTGCGCCACCTTTGGGCAATGTCGACCCCAGGCGGTTCTCGTGAGCGACCCTCCCACTGGAAGCAGGGCAGCGATCCTGCGAATCTCGCCGAGTAGCGCTTCGTTAGTGTAGTCATCGAGAAAATCAATCTCGAACTTGGGCAATTTCGCTTTATCTGTCATGTCCAACGCCAGAAGCAGTGCATCAGGTTACAGTTCCATCGACCGCCCCTCAACCAGCTTTTTCGCCCTGGCAACAAATTCGCCCAGCGGCATCGACCCCTGGTCGCCTTTGCCGCGAGTCCGCACGCTCACCGAACCCGCCGCTTCTTCCTTGTCCCCAAAGACAAGAATGTACGGCGTCTTCTGGTTGGCAAAGTCGCGAATCTTGGCGTTCATCTTCTCGTTGCGCGCGTCGGTCTCAATGCGCAGCCCGGCAGCCCTCAACTCCATCTCCACCTTCTTCGCGTATTCCTGATGCCGCTCGCTGATGGGCACAAGACCCACCTGCACCGGCGCCAGCCACAGCGGGAACGCCCCGGCGTAGTGCTCAATGAGCACGCCGAAGAAGCGCTCGACCGAGCCGAACAATGCGCGGTGAACCATGACGGGCTGGTGTCGTTCGCCATCTTCGCCAACATATTCAAGCTCAAAGCGCGCGGGCAGATTGAAGTCGAACTGCACTGTAGAAAGTTGCCAAAGCCGGCCAAGCACGTCCACCAGCTTCACGTCGATCTTGGGGCCATAGAAGGCGGCTTCGCCGGGGATGGTTTTGTAAGGAATTTCCTTGCGGTCCAGAGCGCGCTTCAGCGAGCCTACCGCAAGATTCCAGTTCTCGTCCGACCCTGCATAATGGGCACGGTCATTCGGGTCCCAAGTGGAAAGCTCGACTTTGAATTCCTGGAATCCGAAAGTCTTCAACACGGCCTCGGCAAAGTCAATGCAGGCTACAACCTCGTCTTCGATTTGACCGGGAGTACAAAAGATGTGGGCATCATCCTGAGTAAATCCGCGAACACGCAGGAGACCGTGCATGGTGCCCGATCGCTCGTAGCGATATACATTGCCCAACTCCGCCAGCCGCACCGGCAAATCGCGATAACTCTTCGGAGAGTTTTTGTAGATCAGAATATGGCCGGGGCAGTTCATTGGCTTCAGCCGGTACTCGGCATCGTCCAGCTCCATTGGCGTATACATGTTGCCGGAATAGAAGCCCTCGTGCCCGCTGATCTTCCACAGCTCGCGGCGCATAACGTGGGGTGTGAAGACCAGCGAATAGCCGCGCCGCAGGCACTCCTCACGCATCCAGTCCTCCATGATTTTGCGAATGATGCCGCCCTTGGGATGCCAGAAAATTAGCCCCGCGCCTGCGATCTCCTGAACACTGAAAAGATCCAGTTGCTTGCCCAGTAAACGATGGTCGCGCTTGGCCGCTTCTTCGAGGCGCGCAAAGTGAGCGTCCAATTCCTTCTGCGAAAAGAACGCCGTGCCGTAAACCCGCTGCAACTGAGGATTCTTTTCGTCGCCCAGCCAATAAGCGCCGGCCAGCGACAGCACCTTGAATGCCTTCACGCGACCCGTCGACGGCACATGCGGCCCCCGGCAGAAATCAACAAAGCCGCCGTTGCGATAGAAACTCACCTGAGAGCCAGGCTCGGTGAATTTGGTCACGAAGTGCGTCTTCATGAAGTCGCCGTCGCGGTCGAAATCTTCCAGAGCCTTTTCGCGAGGTTCGTAAACGCGCTCGAACTTCTCATCGCGCGCCACAACTTCGCCCATCTTCGCTTCAATCGCCGCCAAATCTTCCGGCGTAAAGTTCGTGGGCCGGTAAAAGTCGTAAAAGAAGCCCGCATCCGTCGCTGGCCCGTGCCCCAGCTTCGTCTCCGGGAAAAGCTCCAGCACCGCAGTCGCCAGCACATGCGCAGCCGAATGCCGCACCACTTTCAACGCCTCAGGGGCTTTTTCAGTCAGCAGTTCAAGAGCGACGGACTCGGAAAGAGGCATAGAGAGATCGACGAGACGAGAGGCGGCCGAGTCTTCAGCAGCGTACATCGCGGCTTCGTCGGACTGGCCGTCCGATTCCAGCTTTTTCAGCGCAAGCTGAGTGATGGGAGCAATTCGTGCAACCACCGAAGCTGCGGCCAGCCGCGGCGAAATCGAGTTGGCAATCTCTAAAGGTGTTGTACCGGCGGGCACTTCGCGAATCGACCCATCCGGCAAATGTACGGCAATTGTCTGCGTGCTCATGATTTGTACGCTTCCTGAAAGTTTCCGGCCCCGGCTCTTGAGACATCCACGGCAACACTTCAGGATATACCGCGGATAGCCGGAACCATTACCCGCCAAAGTGCGTACTTGCATCCGAGTCCCTGAAAAGGTAGCATTCCGCATTCCCCCAGGCATCGCCCGTACGGGAGCCAAAGCAAGAACGAAACTCAGAACGAGGCCTCTCCATGCACAAGTTTCCGCGGGTTTTTGCGCCGCTCATCTTCATCGCAGTCCTCGCCATCGGCACCGCACACGCGCAACCCGCCATCCAGCCCACAGTGGACATTACCCAGATCCCACCTGCGGCCCAGCCCTCCGCAAACTTCAGCGCCGATGCCGCCACTGAGGCATACATGGCAATGATTCCTCCCGCGGCATCCGCCCGCTCCAACGCTTACTTTGAAGGCGGCTATTGGCTCGTTCTGTGGGACTTCGTAATTGCCTCAGCCATCTCGCTTCTTCTGCTGAACCTGCGCTGGTCCGCCCGCATGCGCAATCTGGCCCAGCGCATTACGCGCTTCCTGTGGCTGCAGCGCGCGCTCTACTGGATGCAGTTTCTATTGGTCACAACTCTGCTCGGGTTTCCATGGGAGTACTACGAGAATTTCGTCCGCGAGCACAAATACGGCCTGGCCACGCAAACCTTCGGCCCGTGGATGGGAGACGAAGTCAAGAGCCTCCTCGTTAACCTCGTAGCTGGCGGAATTGCCGTCATGCTCCTGTTCGCCATTGTCCGCCGGCTTCCCCGCACTTGGTGGATCTGGGGCTCTGCGGCCACGCTCGCCCTCATGGTGGCTGCCATCTCGATTGCCCCGGTTTATGTCCAGCCCATCTTTAACAAGGTCACGCGTCTAAACGATCCAAAGATCACCGGCCCTATCCTCAGCATGGCGCACGCCAATGGCATCTCTACCAACGATGTTTATGAGATCGACGCCAGCCGCCAGACTACGCGCATGAGCGCTAATGTCAGCGGCTTTGCCAATACCATGCGGATCACGCTCAACGACAATTTGCTGCGCCGCGGCTCTCCCGAGGAAATTCAGGCCGTCATGGGCCACGAGATGGGCCACTATGTCCTCAACCACATTCCCAAGACGATCGTTTTTCTCATCATCGTGGTAGTTGGATCCTTCGCCTATCTCCGCTGGGCGCTCGGCTGGGCATTGGCGCGATGGGGAGAGCGCTGGCAGATTCGCGAAATCAGCGATCCGGCCATCCTGCCGCTCGTCATGCTGCTCACCGGCATTCTCTTCTTCGTGCTCACGCCCATCATGAATACTCAAACCCGCACTCAGGAAAAGGAAGCCGACATGTTCGGCCTCAACGCCGCACGCCAGCCCGATGGCTTTGCCCAGGCCGCCATTCACCTTTCCGAATACCGCAAAATGCGGCCAGGAAAGCTGGAAGAGTGGATCTTCTACGACCATCCCAGCGGTTACAACCGCATCCATTCCGCCATGGTCTGGAAGGGCGAGAACCTGCAGTTGTTTGAGAAGACGCCTGGTCAGCCTGACTCTCATTAAGAGCCGTGCACGACGGCAATCGCTCGTCCCACCAATCGGGCATTTGTGTATGCCCTGAAAGTCCGTTCCTTTTGCCAGGACGAGTTATATTCAGCCATCGAAAAAACTGCTAAAGTCGCCTTCATCGCCGGAAAATACGGCAAGCGGGAGACATAATTATGCAAGTTATCTGTAGAAGAACCGATAAACATCCTGAGACACGGTGTTGCGTTTGCGGACAGGGTTTTGTGATCTTCTGGGAGCGGGAGTCGCGCACGCAGCGCAGAGAAGCCCTGTTTGAGATTCAAAAGTCATTGTGCAGCCATCACCGCCACAACGATGGGCCAAACGTTCATCCGCAACACGATTTCGCAATTTTGCAGTGGAACGGACCGTTGGCCGCAGCGGGAGAAGTCCTATTCGGCCACACCCATAGCATGGCGATGTAAGCACCATCCAGCAACATGCCGGCCGCACGAAGTAAGGGAATTGGTTGACTGACACAGGACATCCCTGGCTCACACAACCTTTTCCGTGGCGCAGCCGCTGGCATCTTCTGCTCGTCTGCCCGTCGCACAAAATGGCGTTACGCCGATCCGCGCATACACAGATTCGCAAACGCGCGCCGACTAATCCGCGCCCATTTTAGCCACACTCTGCCGTAACCATTGGACACGCGAGGGCGCGGCCCACAGCTTCACATCGTGAATCTTCTGATGTCGATTCGACGCGGAAAAAACTAAAGTCCGGCACACTACCCCAAAAAACGCAAACGAAGGCTCGAATCGCTCCAAGCCTTCGTTTGTGTTCGCTGGATTCTGCCGGAATCAGGCCTGAAGGTTACAGCGGCTGCACGTCTGCGGCCTGCCATCCCTTGGGCCCCTTCACAACGTTGAATTGCACGGCTTGACCTTCCTGCAA
>CAYWMR010000236.1:0-7766 GCA_964458965.1 uncultured Occallatibacter sp.
TACCGCGAACGCAATGTGGAAGTTTGCGAGTAGGCGGTAACCGGAACAGGCAAGGACTTCTAATCGAATTCTACGATCTGATTGAGTGTACCACGGATGAACACCGCCGCAGGCGCATATCGCTGTCGCCTCGCATATAAGCCGGTCAGGAATACCGTTTTGGGACGATGACTCGGCGTCCATTCTATCGGACCTTGGTTTTGTCTCGTTGGGCATTCCAACAGAAGCATCCGTGCCTGATGATTTTGACACCCGCGCGGAATCTCAGGTACTGTTGCGACGAACTGCTTGTTGGGCTCAAAAGGAGAACGACGTTATGAAACTGCGCAACCTGATTGCATCGACGGTGATGATTGCCGGCCTGGCCGTCCCGGCGCTTGCTGCGGATATCGACGGACAATGGAAAGCAACCTTCGACACACAGATTGGAGAGCAGCATTACACCTACACGCTCAAGGCCGACGGCGAGAAGCTTACCGGCACAGCGAAAAACGACAATGGATCGACCGATATCACCGGGGGAACGATCAAAGGCAACACAGTTACCTTTGTCGAGAACTTTGAGTTCAACGGCAACCAGATCGTGATCACCTACACAGGAACGCTCTCCGGGGACGAGCTCAAGCTGCATCGCAAGGTGGGAGATTTTGCCGAAGAGGATCTGGTGGCGAAACGAGTGAAGTGAGCCGAGCCTGAGCAGATTGCGAAGGACTTCGGTTTCTCCGATGAAGTCGGCGGCGAGCGCACCTTAGCGGCCAGAGCGCTTCCAGAACCGCTGTAGCCTCGCAGTTCGCTCCGGTTTCTGGAATCACAGACTGAAACCGTGAAAATTCCCGATTATGGTCTACTCGGCGGGCGGTTCGTTGCCTTCGCTGAGAATGTGCGTCTCTGAGCCAAAGCGGCGATACTTGCTGAATTCAACTTCATTCAGGAATGTCTTGGCCGCGCCCTGGTAGTTTGCACTGGAATACATGCCCTTCGGAATGGAGGTATGCGCCAGCAAAACGGAGACGCTCTTGGTGGGGCAGATATAGTTCCTGCCGCCAATCTCCACTGGGCCGTATTCAATGGCGATGCCCGCATCCGGGACCAGTCCCTTGGGCGGCATCTCCGCCTCCAGCGTGATGCGCAGAATCGAGCCGTCTGCGGGATCGAAGACAATGTCGCCGTGGTAGGGGGCGCGTTCATCGAAGACCTGCCGGTCGGGCTGTCCGTCGCCTTTGAATCCACTCATAACGCAGCAGAACTTTACATTGTAGTTGGACTTTTCGTTGGGAACCGCATAGTGGAAGACCGCCACCCGCTTGTCCGGCCTGTGCTCCCAGCGCACCCACGTAATTTTGCCCTTGAGGGCGTCCGCCATTACCGTACTGAGGATCGGCCCAAACTCCCCTGAAGTTACCAAACCGCCGATGGACCCAGTGTGCTTCAAGGCCTTCGTCGCGCTTTCGTCCACCACTTCCTTGCGGTCGCGGTAGCTCACTGCGAAGCTGGATTGGCCAACCAGGTGCAGCGGCAGATAACTATAGCTGACAATGCCTGTGGCTTCCTGCCGATCTTCCTGCGGCCGGTCTTCAAAGCCCGTGGTTTCGCGGATCGCCATCAGGTTCGGCATTTGGCGCACGGTGGTATTGACGTAGTTCACAATCTGGACCAGCATCTGGCGGGTCGCGGCTGCATCGGGCGCAGGTTCCGCGGCGACCTCATTGTCCGGAGGCGGCAGGAATTCCGATTGATCGGCCAGGATCACCAGCGTCTGCTGAGACTTTTCGCCGGGCAGATTGCCTTTCAGAGCCGCTAGCCGAGGCGCGCTCAGGCGCTCGGTGAGTTCCAGCCCGGACAATGCCTCTGCGATTTCGACGTCGGTCTTTCCCTGAGTCACGGACATTGCCTGCTCCAACTGGCCGACCGAGACCCTCTGCGGCGCTTCCGTTTTTGACGGTGCGGCGTTTCCCGCGGTGAGAGAAAGCGCCGATGCCGCCAATGAGAATGCAAAAAGAAAACTGCGCATGAAACGACTCCCCAATTAAGACGAGAGAATTCTAGTCGCATCCGGATGGTTACACAAATCCGGCGGTTAAGAGGGAGACTTCCGGATTGCGATGCCATCTGTGATGCAGGAATTCCCCTGCCCCGATATTCTGTTTACCCCAGCCAGCAGGCTATTCGGCGCGCAACGCATCCACAGGGTTTACCGTGGCAGCGCGGCGCGAGGGCACATAACAGGCGAGGAATGCCGTTAGCGCAACGCCGGTTGTGATGGCTACATAGGTGACAGGATCGACCGGGCTCACGTTGAACAGCAGCGACGACATCAAGCGCATCGATGCGAACGCGACGATGAGGCCGCATGCCACACCGATGCCGGTGAGCCACAATCCCTGGCTGACAAACATGGTAGTCAGCGCGGATCGCTGCGCGCCCAGCGCCATGCGGATTCCGATCTCGCGCGTGCGTTGCGAAATGGAATAAGAGATGACGCCGTAGATCCCGACGATGCCCAGAGTAAGAGCCATTGCTCCCGCAACGCAAAGCATCACCAGGGTAAAGGATGTGCGCGCCATGGACTTTGTGTACAGCTCGCCGCCGGTGGTTGCGTTAGCCAGCGGGACATCGGGATTGATTTGCCAGACCTGCTGCTGGATTTCCTTCATGAATGCCTGCGAACCAGCGCGTGGACTGCGGATGGCGAAGGCGATGCCGCGCTGCACGCGAGTCTTGTTGCCTTCGAACTGCTCCATCAGCATTGGCCAATAGACAGCCGTGGAAGCGGGTTGGCTAACGCCGTCGTCGTGCATATCCTGGACGACCCCGACGATTTCGCGCCAGGGATCGATGGTGGCTACGCGGATCATTTTGCCAAGGGCGCCCTGCGGGGTGTGCCAATATTCGCGCGCAAAGTTTTCAGAGATAATGGCGACGGGCCGCTTGTCATAGAGGTCAGTCCAGGTCAGGTCCCGGCCGGCAATCATGCGCGTACCAATGGTCGAAAAGAATCCGGGGGAGATCCACTTGAATCGCCGAAGGGGCGGCAGTTCGCCCTCCTTGTAGGTGCGGTCCTGCGCAAACACCGGATCGAAGGAGTCGTATCCGTCCAGAGGAATTGCCGAGGAGAGGCTTACCGATCGCACGCCGGGAATCGCGGCCAGCTTGTTGAGGATATCCTGCTGCTGGTGGACGACACGCTCGGGCTGGGAGTCGGGTATCTGGGATTCTGGAATGTAGAAGCGGAAGGTCTGCAGCGATTCGGGCGCGGTGAAGCCGGGGTCGACGCTCATCATTGCCTGAAACGTGCGTATCATAAGGCCGGAGCAGATAAGCAGCACCATGGCCAGCGCGACCTGAACTACAACCAGGGCCTTGCGGGCGCGATGGCGCTCGCGGCTTTGGCTCAGCGCGCGGCCGCCTTCGCGCAGACCAGTAGTAGCCTTTACGCCGGCGTATTTGAAAACTGGAATAGCGCCGATGAGGATGCTGGTGAAGACCGCAAGGGCAAGCGTGAACAGCAGCACGGGAATGTCGATGCCGATCTCGTGGATGCGCGGCAGGCCGGTGGGCGCGGCGGCGACAATGGCGCGCAACGCGCCGTATGCCAGGCCCAGGCCGATAAGGCTGCCGGCAACGCCCAGGATCAGACTCTCAAAAAGCAGCTCGCCGGCGATGCGCTTCCAGGGCGCGCCCAAAGCTGAGCGAATCGCCAGTTCCTGGCGGCGGCCTTCCACGCGCACCAGCAAAAGATTGGCGACGTTCGCGCAGGCCACCAGCAAAACCATCGCAATCGAGCCCATCAGAACCCACAGAACCTTGCCCACGTCTCCCACAACGTCCTGCTTCAATGGCCGGAGATTGGGCGCGAAGTGCGCCTTCTCGAACAAGCTGATACTGAAGCCTTCGGGCGCTGGAAAAGTGCGCAGGACCACCGGAAGCAGCCGCGCCATGTCGGTGCTGGCCTGCTGCATTGTTACCCCGGGTTTAAGGCGGGCGAGGGCGTCGTAGCTGAAGTTGCCGAGCTTGATTTTGCTGCGATCCCATTGCATGGGCATAACGATTGCCGGGTCAGGATAATCGAGGAAATGAAAGTTCCTGGGCAGGATGCCGATGATCTGCCGCGTTCTGCCGTCCACGGTAATGTTGCTGCCGATGACCGAAGACGCGCCTCCGTACTTCTGTTGCCAGTAGGCGTAAGAGATGAGCACAGTCTCCGGCGATCCGGCGGAATCGTCCTTGCGGGTGAAGAGGCGCCCGAGAACGGGGGTAACTCCAAGGATAGGCAGCGTGCCGTCGGTTACGTCTAGGCCCCGCAGATGCTCCGGCTTTCCCACGCCGGTCACGTTCACGGCGTCTCCGTCGTACACGCCAATATCCTGAAACGTGGTGTTTTGCTCGCGGTCGACGAAGTAGATGGACGGCGACATGTTGAGGTTAGGGAGATTGACCCCGGGGGCCGTATGCCATACGCCGATCAACCGGTCTGCCTGCGGGTAGGGTAAGGGCTTCAGCAGCACGCCCTCGACCACGCTGAAGATTACCGTATTGGCGCCCACGCTGATGGCGAGGGTGAAGAGCGTGATGGCAGTAAACATGGGCGCGCGGCCCAGACGGCGCAGAACCTGCCGCAGTTGATCGATGAACATCGCCATGGCTCAAGCCTCCGGGGAAGGGTGCGAGTGCACCAGACCAGCGACTGCGCTTCGTCGGCTTGGCTCCGGTGGTGTCTCATACGTTATCAAACGGCGAAGGGTTCCTGGGGACGAAAAACGATGAGACGCAACTAGATCCGCTGCAGGTTGGCTGCACCGCTGGGACCGGGAATGTTCATCGGTGTCGTTGCATGGCTGCAGATCTAGGTCTCCTAGCCACCCGCCTTCACTGGATCTCTTTTGAGCCTGAGATGCCGATCTTCTCAAGAAGTTCCATAACAGTCTGTGCCAACTCCACAGTTGGTTCCCCGGCGGGGCATGCGAACACCTGAAACGACTTTGCCGCGGCAACCACCTCGTCTGTCCGGATACCTTTGTCGACACACAAGCAAATTAGTTCCCCGCAGACCGTCCGGTGCCCATTCGATAGGAGTGAAAGATGTCTTCCAAATTGTTCTCCGCCTGGATCGAGTCGCTGGACAAAACTACAATTCATTTGGCTGGGCTGTGCTGAAGTTGCGAAAAACATCGAGGCCGTCCCGCCATGAACACCGAAATCGCTCAAGCTCTTATAGAGTTTTGTAGCGACAGCCCCAGTTCTCATAGCTTCGAATCGCTTTGAATTGTTCGCCGCCTTAAGTGCTTCGTCCTTCGTTTTGTCCTTTTCGAACTTGAAGGCACGATCGTAGGTCTTGCTTGTTGGATCCTCTAGCGCGTCGACCGTTTCCGGGGTTTGCCAAATGTGCGTCAGCACGCCGAGATGCTCAAGTGCACGGCGCAATGAGCCAGAGGCTTCGGCTGCGAGGCCGCGGAGCAGGAGGTATGGCAGTATCCGAAGGTCCCTATTTATCCCGTCAAGCAGGACTAAATTCCAGAGTGCAGCCCTTTCGCTTCTAGTCCCAAAGTGCTTTGGCACCGAGTCTGAAAGCGCTTTGTAGCATATTGGCAACGACGAGTTTGCCCATAAATGCGACACCAGGAGTTCCGCAGCCAAGGCTGCACTTGGTGAATTGAAGAGGGTGTCACAATAGGCCCGGTCTGTTAGAAATGTGCGAGTCAGCGCGTCTATCTGTTCCGAAGTCGAATGCATGCCCCGATTCTAGAAGAAGGGGCTCAATCCATGGGGTCTCGTAGTCGGCCGGCCCTAATCCCCCTAAATCTTCTGAAGGTTCGCGAACTTTTCCATCAGCTTCTTCATGCCGTGCTGGTTGTTAAACATTACCGTGAGCTTGGCATCGTCCCCGTCGCCTTCGCGGATGAGAATGGTGCCTTCGCCGTATTTGCTGTGCCGGACGCGCTGACCCCTTTTCAGGCCGGCAACCCCGGTTGGCGCAGGAATGTCCATGGCGGGCCGTGGAAGCGAGCCAGGCTTGGGTACACCTGCCTTTCCACCGAAGAAACGCGCGATGTTGACGATCGAATCCTGCTGACGGCCTCCCGGTGCTTCCGCTTTTTTGTTTCCCGGCGCGCCGATTCCTCTCGTTGAGCTTGTTCCCAAGCCCAACACCTGCACTTCCTGGCTTTCGTCTTCGTAGTTGAAGTGCTTTTCGGCGAAGTCGCTCGGGGCGGCGGGGCGGCGATGATAAGTATTGGGGTAGCCGGGCGTAGACCAGGCCGCAGGCTGCGGGCGGATGCCCAGGTTCTCAATCAATTGACTTGGAACCTCTTCGAGAAAGCGCGAGGGAATGCTCATCTCCGGAGCATCGTTGCCGTACCGTCTTCGATAATGCGCGCGAGTAAGGATCAGTGTGTTCATGGCGCGCGTCATGCCGACATAGCAGAGACGGCGCTCCTCTTCCAACTCCTCCGGGTTGTTCAGGGTGCGGGAGTGGGGAAAAAGACCCTCTTCAAGCCCGGAGAGAAACACGAGCGGAAATTCGAGCCCCTTGGCGGCATGGAGTGTCATGAGGGTGACGCGGGCTTCGGGGTCGAACTGGTCAGTGTCGGAAGCCAAAGCGGCGTGGTCAAGGAATTCGGCCAATGTCTCGCCGCGGGCTTCGGCGTCGTGGGCGGCGTTGGCCAGTTCTTTCAGGTTTTCAATGCGGCTGAAGGATTCCGGTGAGCCTTCGGTTTCAAGCGCCTTGATGTAGCCGGTGCGGTCGATAATAAAGCGAATCAGCTCAGGGAGTGTGGCCGAGTCGCCGAGTGCGCGGAAGCCTTCGTTCCCCTCTTTCTTGCCTTCCGCAACTTCTTCCGCATCGGATTCGAAGTCGGGAGTGGGCGGAGTTGGACTCCCAGGTCTCAAATTCGGGACCTCTTCTCCGGGTCTCTTCGGCATAACCAGAAACGGCCGCTTTGGCGCGGCTGCAAACGGCGAAAAGCTGGCGGCATCGAGCAGCGGAAGCTGATTTTCGTCGCCGCCGAAGTCGAAGCCGGCGGCCGATTCTGCGCTGGCGGAGTCTGCCGAACTGGCTCCAAACTCAAAGCCCGTATCCGCTTCTCCGGCTTCAGCTCCAGCCGCCACATCTGCCGAGAGTTTACCGGCAAAATCGGGGTCCATCATTGCCTGCGCGTCCAGAATGAGCTGGCGAAACGACTCGATGGCCATCAGCGCCCGCGTGGGAATGAGGCGGTTGGCAATCGCGGTTGAGAGCGCTTCCCAGGTGGATGCACCGGTTTCAAGAGCCAGGCGTTCCAGGGTTTCAAGGGAGGTTTTTCCGATGCCGCGGGCTGGGGTGTTGATGACCCGCTGCAAGGCTACGGAGTCGTGAGGATTGCGAACGAGGCGAAGATAGCAGAGCAGGTCCTTGATCTCGGCTCGCTCATAAAAGCTGAATCCGCCAACCATGGTGTAGAGGATGTTGTAGCGGCGAAGCGCTTCCTCCACCAGGCGGGATTGCGCATTGGTGCGGTATAAGACAGCGCAGTGCGCCTCGGCGGCATTGGGGCTGGATTCGGCCTCACGCAGAAATTTCTGAATGCGATCGGCAATAAAAAGAGCTTCGTTTTCGCCATCTGGAGCCTCGTAAAAACCAATCAGGCTGCCGCCCTGGCGATCGGTCCACAACTTCTTGCCCTTGCGGCGGATATTGTTCTGAACCACGGCTCCGGCCGCTTCCAGAATGATTTGTGTCGAGCGGTAGTTCTGCTCCAGGCGGACGATGCGGGCGTTGGGAAAATCCTTCT
>CAYWMR010000237.1:0-7731 GCA_964458965.1 uncultured Occallatibacter sp.
CAAGCTGCGCGACGGCATCTTCGAGGTGCAGTCCACCAACGGCGACACGCACCTTGGCGGCGACGATATCGACAACCTGCTTCTCACCATCGCATTGGATGAGATTCACGCCGAGCACGGTGTAGACCTGCGCCACCATCCTGGGGCTGTGCAGGCATTGCGCAAGGCGGCTATCGACGCCAAGATCGCTCTTTCCACACAGCAGGAAGCGTATTTCGACATCGAGCTGCCCAACGGCGATCGCTACCAGAGAGAGATTTCTCGCGCGGGATTCGAGCTGCTGATCGAGCCGGTGCTCGAGCGTACCGCCGGCCCCTGCAAACAGGCTCTTGCCGACGCTGGCATCACGCCCGAACAAATCGACGAAGTCGTGCTGGTGGGCGGTTCCACGCGCATCCCCGCAGTCCGCCAATTGGTAGACGATCTCTTCCATCTCGCCGCCCGCGGTAAGAAGCCGCATATCGAGCTCAATCCAGACGAAGTAGTGGCGCTGGGCGCGGCGGTGCAAGCAGACATTCTGGCCGGTGCATCGAAGTCCACGGAGGAGATGCTGCTGCTGGACGTGACTCCGCTTTCATTGGGCATCGAGGCCCTGGGCGGGACTGTTGCACGGATCATCCAGCGCAACTCCACCATTCCGGCTTCCGCAACCGAGCACTTTACCACCGGTGTGGAAGGCCAGACCAACGTGGCGATTCACGTGGTGCAGGGCGAGCGGGAACTGGCGAGAGACTGCCGCTCTCTGGCGCGCTTCGATCTGCGCGGTATCCCGCCCATGAGCGCCGGATTGCCGCGCATCGAGGTTCGCTTTCTCATCGACGCGGACGGCATTCTTCAGGTGACGGCGCGCGAGCAGCGCAGCGGACAGCAGGCCAACATTGAGGTGAAGCCGACGTATGGGCTGACCGACGAGCAGGTCGAGAGCATGATTCTGGATTCTTTCGATCATGCCGAAGAAGACTTCGCCGCGCGCTTGCTAATCGAGGCGCGGAACGAGGCGGAAACGATCCTGGCCGCTGTCGATCGCGCTCCCGGGAATCCGGCCTGGGGGCGTTTAACGGGCGAAGAGCAGGCGGCCATAGCGGCGGCCCGCGACCGATTGGCTGCCGTCAACCTAGGCGAGGACCTCGCAGCAATCCGCGAAGCAACACTGGCGCTCGACCGTGCGACACGCCGATTTGCGGAGTTGATGATGGATGCCGCGGTAACCACAGCCATTCGCGGCAAGACAATGGACGCGGCCGGGGAAGAGATGGGCCATGAGGTTAACGCGCCTCACCCCATGGCCGCAGCGGAGTTCAAGTAGAGACCAGTTAGCAATGCTAGCAGTTTTAGCGTTGCTAGCATAGCTAACAAGCCTTTGATGAAGGATGTTTCGAAGATAGGACGATGTTTTGAAAGGGCATGAATTCATTCGTGCCGCAACGGCGACCAAACGGACCTGGGCTTTAGCCTCTGAGGGAATGTCATTGACTACCGGACAGTCCCGTTGAAAAGGAAGAATTGTATGTGTGAAGCAAACACCAAGAACATCCCCGCCGACAAGCTGGTCCGGGTGACGTTTCAGCCTGAGGGCAAGACCGTTGAATTCGAATACGGCACCATGCCCTACGAGCATCACGGCAAGCCCATGTCGTTTCTCGATGTGGCGGAAAACTTCGACATCTTTCTCGATCACGCTTGCGGCGGCGTCTGCGCCTGCACCACCTGCCACCTGTGGATCAAGGATCAAAGCGGCATCAGCGAGGCAGACGACGATGAGATCGACCGCATGGACATGGCCGCCGATCAGCAGTTGAATTCACGCCTGGGCTGCCAGGCGGTCATCACCGGCCCCGGAGATTACGTCGTCGAGATTCCCAAGTGGAACCGTAACTACGTCTCCGAGGGCAAACCCCTCACCTTGGCGGAAAACAAGTAAGCAAAGGAGGGGTTACTCATTGCGAGACCTGGGAACCCTATGTTTGCTCGCCCGAAGCTAGAGTTGCTTTTTTAAATTGCCTTCGCATGACGCAATCCCTGACCACTGCTCGTCTCCTGCTTCGCCGCTGGCGCTCTTCTGACCGTGAGCGCTTTCAGGCGCTGAACGCCGATCCGCGCGTCATGGAGTTTATGCCCGGCCTGCTTACTCCACAGGAGTCCGACGACCTGATTGACCGCATAGAGCAGCACTTCGAGCGTCACGGGTTCGGCCTGTTTGCCGCCGAGCTCCTTCAGGAGAAGACGTTCATCGGGTTCATTGGCCTCTCGGTTCCAGCCTTCGATGCGCTCTTCATGCCCGCCGTGGAAATTGGGTGGCGTCTGGCGTTCGACTACTGGGGTAGTGGCCTGGCTACGGAAGGAGCGCGAGAGGTCCTCCGCCACGCCTTTGAGTCCGCTGGACTCAACAGCCTAGTCTCTTTTACTGTTCCCAGGAATTTGCGCTCACGCCGTGTAATGGAAAACATTGGCATGATCCACGATCCAGCTGCGGATTTCGATCACCCGCGCCTGCCTCCAGGCCATCCCTTGCGCCATCATGTGCTCTACCGCATCCACAAGCAATCGTGATCTGTGCGCATGCTAAATAAGTAAGAGTGAGATGCCGTCTTCTGGAGCCATGGTTTCAGGTGGGCGGCGCCGCTTAATGCATAACATCTCATCCCGATCCATCAAGTTGTAACTTCGTGGACTGCTGTCTCAACCGATTTCCGATTTTAACGGCCGTCGTGGTGGTAGTGGTGATGGTGATGGTGATGGCGGTGTACAACCACAACCACCTGCGCCTGCGCCGCATAAGGTAATGCGAAGCAGAAGAGTAGAGCCGTTCCGACCAGAAACTTTTTCATAGTCCCATGATGACGCGTCCGAGAGTTCTTCGCAGAGCAACATTGACCTATGCGAAATGACTGTAAGAAACGGGAGGGCGGCAGGTCAGTTCGGAAGGGCGAACGAAAAATGGCCTGCGTTCACGGTGGAACGCAGGCCGATTTGCTCTATTCGCGAAACTGCCTATGCTTTGGCCGAAGTCAACGCCCCCAGGTCGGCTGCCAGCTTTTCGGTCGAGAAGGCTTCAATCAGGTCGCCTTGCTTCAGGTCGCTGAATCCACTTAGCCCTATCCCGCATTCCATGCCGTTGGTCACTTCGCGAACGTCATCCTTGACGCGTTTGAGCGAGTTGATCTTGCCCTTGAATACCTGCTCGCCGTCGCGCATCACCTTCACCTCGACATCGCGGCGAATGACGCCGTCCTGCACGCGGCAGCCGGCAATGGTGCCCACCTTGGGAATGCGGAACACCTGGATGACCTCCGCGCGGCCTATGTAGTTCTCCTTGAACGTGGGGTCGAGCAGGCCAAGCATGGCCAGCTTCATCTCGTCCTGCAACTCGTAAATGATGGAGTGGAGACGAATCTCGATGGCTTCCTGCTGCGCCAGCTCGGCGGCTTTGCGCTCCGGGCGGACGTTGAACCCGATGATGATGGCGTTCGAGGCCGTGGCCAGCAGCACGTCGGACTCTGTAATGGAACCGACGCCCGAGTGAATGACCTTAACCCGCACCTTCTCTGTGGACATCCGGACGAGCGAGTCGGCCAGCACTTCCACAGATCCAGTCACGTCGCCCTTGATGATCAGGGGCAGATCTTTCACGCCTGCCGTGCGAATCTGCTCGGCAAGGCCTTCCAGCGAGACTCTGGAACTCTTGGCGAGTTGTGCGTCGCGCTCCTTCATCTTGCGATACTGCGCGATGCCCTTGGCCTTGTCACGGTCGGCCACAACCAGGAACGTGTCACCGGAATCGGGCATGGATTCCAAGCCAAGGACCTCGACTGGGGTGGATGGGCCGGCTTCTTCCAACGGGCGTCCACGATCGTCGAACATGGCGCGGACCTTGCCGAAGGTGTTGCCCACAATATAGCTGTCGTTCAGGCGCAGGGTTCCATCCTGCACCAGGACGGTAGCCACGGTCCCGCGTCCGCGATCGAGCTTGGCCTCAATAACCGAGCCGACAGCTTTGCGTCCGGGCGTAGCCTTGGGGGCGCGGATGTCGGAGACCAGGCAGATCATTTCCAGCAGCAGATCCAGGTTCAGGCGCTTCTTGGCTGAGACTTCGACAAAGACTGTGCCTTCCTGGCCGGCGCCGGCCCACTCTTCGGGAATCAGGCCGCGATCGGCAAGCTGCTTCTTTACCCGCTCTGGGTTGGCTTCGGGCTTGTCGATCTTGTTGACAGCAACGATGATGGGGACGCCCGCGGCCTTGGCGTGGTCAATGGCCTCCAGGGTCTGAGGCATGACGCCATCGTCCGCGGCAACCACGATGACCACAATGTCAGTGACCTTGGCGCCGCGGGCTCTCATCCGGGTAAAGGCCTCGTGGCCCGGGGTATCCAGGAACACAATCTCACGACCTGAAGCCGGCGAACCTTCCTTGGTGAACTTAACCTTGTAAGCACCGATGTGCTGGGTAATTCCTCCAGCTTCGCCTTCCGCCACGTGAGTCTCACGAATGGCATCGAGGAGCGAGGTTTTACCGTGATCCACGTGGCCCATCACCGTGACAACAGGTGACCGGGGCACTTCGAGCTCGCCAGTATTTTCGGCTTCGAGAACCTCTTCAATGGCCTGGTTGGCAATCTCTTCTTCGTAACTGATTACTGTGGCCGCGGCGCCGAACTTGGCGGAAACATCCTTGACCATCTCCGCATCGAGAGATTGGTTAACGGTTACGAAGATGCCGCTCATGAGCAGAGTGGCGATCAGATCCTTGGCGCGGACATCGAGCTTCTCGGCCAGATCCTTGACGCTGATGCCCTCAGTTACGGTGATCTCGCGGGTGATGGGAAGCGGCTCACCGCCGTATTGCACCCCGCCGTAGCGTGGCGGCGGCACAAAGCCCTTCATCGGGCCTTCCTTGGTCTTAGGATATTGCGTTTGGCGGCCGCGGCCACGGCCTGGCGTGGCGCGTTGTGGCCGAGGTGCTTCGCCGGGCGGTGGAGCACCGCCGGGTCCTGGACGCGGACCGCCCATGCCACCCGGACGGGGTGGACCGAAGCCGGGAGCGCCGCCAAAGCCTGGTCGAGCGCCAAAACCCGGACGTGCGCCGGGCGCGCCAGTCGAACCTGGTCCGCCATACCCGCCGGGGGTGGTGCGCGTGGGATGTTTTGGGCGCGGTCCGCCTGCAGGGAATTGGCCCGCAGCCGGAGGTGGTCCACCGGGGGTCCGCTGAGGATAGCCGCCGGTGGCGCCGCTGGACGGTCTGCGGTCGAAGATTGGCTTGCCGCGCTGAATGCCCGCGCCGGCGGCCTGGTTTCCCGTGCCGGGAACTGCGGCAGCGTCTGCGGGCACAATGGGAGCCTTGTATACCGGGCGTGGCCCAGTTTGAGGCATCACTACGCGCCGGGCTGGAAGCGCGATGGTGGGGGACGCCGTGTGCGTATGACCTTCAGAGCGGCGATGAACCGGTGGCGGCGCAAGCTCGGCGGAAGCCTCAGCCTCAATTTCGATCGTGGGAGTTGACGTCGGCTTCTCCGGTTCGACAGTGGGGGCTTCAGAAACAGCAGTGTCTGGAGCGAAGGGCGTTTCAACCTTGGCGGGGAGTGGCGCAGCCGGCAATGGCGATACCGCAACCGTCTCAATCGATGCGATTGGCTGCGCCGCGGGGGGTGGAACCGCAGGCTTGACGACGGGGGCTGACCTTTCCGCTGCGCGTGACTGGGCTTCGCGCGGTTGGTCTTCCCGGGCGGGCGGAACGGCGGCCCCAACCGTTGGAGCCGCTGGCGGTTTTACCACCACGGCTGCCGGCGGAGGCGCCACGACAACAACCGGCCGCGACCCAACTGCCGTGCCCGCAGGAGCTTTGGCAACCACCGGGCCGGCAGGCGGCCGGGAGACAATAGCCGGCGGCGGAGGTGGTGCGGCGACAACAACAGGCGGTGCGGATCGTGGTTGAGGAACGATCTTGCGCGGTTCCGTGCGGCCAGGCGCAGAGATCGCGGCCGGCGGAGCGGCAACGGCTACAACGGGTGGTCGTGGCGTTAACGGCTTCGCTGGAGCTGCCGACGGCTGGGTGGGCCGCGCGGGCGCCGGGGGCAAATGAGCCTGGCGAGCCTCCTGCTCCTCTCGTTGCTTGGTGGCCAGAATTGCCTTCATCACATCCCCCGGCTTGGAGATGTGCGACAGGTCGATTTTCGGCGTCATGCCCTGTTGGGCGCGCGCGACGGCGGAACTCCCGTGGCTAGCCGGCTTGGTTCCGCGATCAAGATGAACGCGAACCTTCTCTGCCTCGTAATCCTCCAGCGAACTGGAGTGGGTCTTGCCGCTGTCCAGGCCGAGTTCCACCAATATGTCAAGAATCTGACGGCTCTTGACTTCCATCTCGCGCGCGAGATCGTTGATTCGAACCTTACTCATCCGCCTCTTTTCGAAAATGCTACTCAAAGCCCTCAGTCGCTCATAGCTACCTCGTGGCAATGGCTCTTCTTTTGAATTCCGTGGTTGCCCGGTTGACCTTCAGGGGAGCGGCGCATCTTATGCGCCTTCCTCTTTGGCCGCCTGCTCTTCCTCAATCGCGCTTGCTTTCAGTTCCGGCGCCTCATCGGCATCCGGCACGTTCTCAATTGCCTCTTCAATCGCGGGGATCGACTCTGTTTCCGTCTCCGCTGCCTCTACGCTTTCCACTTCCCGCAAAACGTCGGCAGAGTTTTCAGCTTCCGCTTCAGCATCGGCTTCGAGGGCCGGCGCACTGGCGGTCTCGGCTTCGCCCGCTTCGCCGGCAGCCTCTTCCACGGAGACAGTCTGGTCTTCCGCCGCTTCGGCTTCGGCGTGCTCCGCGTCAAGGGTTTCGCCTTCCGCAGTTTCGGGCACGTGGCCTTCTTCGCCCTCTTCAAAGTGCCCGAAGTAGTGGCGAACGGCAACGCTGATCCGCTCAAGAGTCTTTTCGCCGATGCCCGGAATCTCCTCAAGCTGCTCGGGGGTCATGTCGGCAAGCCCCTCAACGGTGGTGATGCCTGCCGCAACCAGTTTCTGGATAATGCCGTCGCCCAGCTCGGTAACCTGCTCGATTGGCGTGGAGGGTCCACCGGAGAAGGCCTGCATTTGCTGCTCGACCTCCTGCCGCTTCTCCTCTTCGCTCTTGATGTCAATCTTCCAGCCCAGCAGCTTGGCCGCCAGGCGCACATTCTGGCCCTTCTTGCCGATCGCCAGAGACAGTTGCGTGTCGTCCACAATCACTTCGAGCTGCTTGTCGGTCAGGTCGGAGATAGACACGCGGCTGACCTTGGCCGGCTGCAGCGCTTTCTCAGCGAACGTGGTTATCTCGTCTGAAAACTCGATAATGTCGATCTTCTCGCCCCGCAGCTCGCGGATGATTGACTGCACGCGCATGCCCTTCATGCCCACACATGCGCCCACCGGGTCAACATCCTTGTCGCGGCTCTGCACGGCGATCTTTGTCCGTTCGCCGGCCTCCCGGGCAATGGCGCGGATGGTTACGGTGTTGTCGTAAATTTCAGGAACTTCAGACTGGAAGAGATTGGAGACCAGCTCAGGCGCGGCCCTGGAGACGATGACCTGCGGCCCCTTGGCGGCGCGGTCAACCTTCAGCAGCACTACTCGTACGCGCTCGCCGATGGAAAATTGCTCCAGCCGCGACTGTTCGCGCTTGGGGCAGCGGGCCTCCGCCTTGCCCAGATCGTAAATAATGTCCTGGCCCTCAATGCGCTTGACCGTGGCATTCAGGACTTCCTTTTCGCG
>CAYWMR010000238.1:0-7693 GCA_964458965.1 uncultured Occallatibacter sp.
CATGGCGAATGAAGCGGCGAAAGACGGTGTCTGTGACTCCGGCCATGGGAGCCAGGACGGTGGCAGGAGCTACCAGGACGGAGCCCAGGCGGACCTCTGCGGGCACACGCGTTTCGGCGGGCATGGGATGCTCGATGGGGTTGTCCCAATCCTTCTTCACGGTAAAGCCTTTGCCTGCCATGTTCCTTCTTTAGCTCCCAGCTTCTAGCTCTTAGCTCCTAGCCTTCAGCTTGACGGCTGTGCCGACTTGATTTTCTCACCTGCCTGGACTTAACTGGGCAAGTCAGCTAGTTCACACACAAACGGCTTGCCGCGTGACTCCGGGTCCCAGCCCGCAGCCATCGCTTCTCGAATGTGATCAGCCACCTTGGCTGCGGAGATGGGTAGTCTCAACGTCTCGACCGGCGCGGCCAATCCATTTGTCCTCTTTCGAATCGCGGGATACTCAAGATAAAGCTCGCGGCGAGCCGGCCCCACTACCCAGACATGTATTGCCATTCCGGTAGGATTCTGGTCCGCGCTCCAATTCTGCTCTCGATGCAGCTCCCACATCATCGGGAACCCGTCGATAGTCACCGCGGATTGGATCGATCGCTTGGTGTTTCGCATAGCTGAATATCTCGTTTGCTGATTGGCTAGAAGATTGCTACTCGCGCAATTCCCAGTTTGCGGTGTGTTCGGCAACGAAGCGGTCGGCAAGCTCGACGATCTCTTTCGAGGACCGGAACCGCTCTGCCTTGAGGATGACCCGGACTTGATACTTTGGATCGTCTTCACATAAGTCCACATACAGGATTCCCATGCGTCCCACGCCATCGTCGGCAAACGACTTCTGAATAATCTGCTCCGAGGGAACGTACTTGCTGGCCCCTAAACCATCGTTGACGACTGCGGCGTAAAGAAAGTGCGGGACGATCACTGCCGGTGGGATCCCGACATTCGCGGCAATATTCGCCAAAGACATCTCAAGTGCAGGCTCAGCATGGGCTCCTTGGTAGGTGACATAGACTGCATGAACGTCGCCAGTGCCCTCACGGTCAATGGCGAGCACGTCGACCTTCTTACCATTGAACTCGGCGTCCAAATAGACCTTAGGAAACAGAAGCTGGTGAATGAGGTATTCCTGAACCAAGTTCTTCGCCCTCCCTCGTCCGTGCTCCTTATGCACATGCCGCTGATAATCAAACGTGCCTGCAAAGCCCATCGGTCACCACCCCTCAACTCTCAATTTCCTGCCGGTTGTCTCGGCCCACTCCGCGAAACGCGTTGCATCCTTCAGAATGTCTTCAATCTCTTTTTCTCTGGCTGGGTCACATGCATATTCGATTCTGCTCTTTTTGGAGAGGAGCGTTCCCAGCCGATCCGTGCCCTTCAGATTGTCGAACTTTCGATCGGTGAGGCGCGCTTTCAAATCACTCGCCGCGCTGCGATGATCGTCTGACGATACATTGGAGCATCCCAGGCCAGTTCTCAAGGCATCGCTATACGAAATTGCGCAGTGAATGCCAAGCATTGCTGTCGAGTACCTGAATCTGACAAAATCATTATTAAGAACGTAAACGTCTTCTCTGACAAGGACTTCCATCCCTTTCAGAAAATCCCTTGCCCGTTCTAAGAAGTGTTGGACCTCGACTGCGATCATGAATGCATTCTCGCACAACCTCACGTGAAAAGGCCTCCGCCGCGGCGGAGGCCCAATCGTTGAATCCGACTGAATCGGCGCTGTTACTTTGCCGGTGCTACCTCGGCGGCTTTGGCGTATTTGCGGCGGAACCGTTCAACACGGCCCGCGGTGTCTACCAGGCGCTGCTTGCCGGTAAAGAACGGGTGGCATGCGGAACAGATTTCCACGTGAATGTCGCCCTTGTGGGTCGAACGGGTCTCGAAGTTGTTTCCGCAGGCGCACATAACCCGCACCGCGTCGTATTTGGGATGAATCTTTTCCTTGGGCATTTCCTGAGACAGACCTTTCCTGCAATCTTCCTCATCTATTGTATGGGGAATCCGGCGGTTTAGCAATTGGGGGAAGACAGGGAATAGGGAATAGGGATTAGGGATTAGAAAGAGCCTCACGTTGTCTAGATCCTAGGCCGCAGGCAACCATGCCCGGCAAAGTCCCGCAGGAACTGGTCGCTTGTCCCTAATCCCTAATCCCTAATCCCTATTCCCTATTCCCTGTTCCCTGCCATTAGCGCCTTCGCGATCCCCGCCTCGACCAGCGGTGCCATGACCGCATAGCCGGCGGGCAGTGGATGCACTCCGTCGTGGCTGAGCATGGCCGGAAGTCCATCGCGCTCGTCCTTCATTGCCGTGTGGTAGTCCACGTAGACGTAGCCGTTCTGGGCCGCGTATGCCTTCATCCAGGCGTTGACTGCGACAACTTTGGGCGCTGGCAACATGCCTGGGCTCCATGGGAAGTCGTAGGCCGGCATGATGGAGCACATCACTACGCGAATATGGTTGGCTGAGGCCAACTCCGCCATGGAGGCCAGATTGCCTTCGGTCTGCTCCAGCGTCATGGGGCCGGTGTTTCCGGCGATGTCGTTGATGCCCGCCAGAATTACAACCACTTTGGGCTTCAGGTCGATGACATCCTGGCGAAAGCGCACCAGCATTTGCGGCGTGGTTTGGCCGCTGATGCCGCGGTTGATGTATGGCTTGCCGGGAAAATAGCCGTCGGGGCCCTCGATTTTCCAACCCTGGGTGATGGAGTCGCCCATGAAGACAACGCGGTTTTCGCCCGCGGCGGGGGGAGCGAGGGCCAAATCGGCCTCCTTGAAGTGGGCCAGCCAAGCGAAATCGGTGAGCATCTGCTTGTCATGGGCGGTCCAGTAATCGTTCATTGGATGGCCGCTTGCGGTTAGGGCGGGGGCGGGGGGTGGTGTGGCTGGCTTGTCTTGCGCCCTCAGAGCCGAAGTTGAGAGCATGCCGGCCAGGCAAAGGGCCGGGAAGAAAGCCCGCGGAATGATTCGATTCACGAGTGCGTCTCCAATCGATGAAACAGCCTGCGCAGCCGACCGAAATTGCCGGCGACGTGTGCGGTACCGATTGTAGGCAATCTGCCCGCACAGTAGCCACTGCCTTTTCCACATTCGGCGGCCGGGTATGCACCGGTGCAGCATCACGCCGGTTGCGCTAGGCTTGAAGAGGAATGAGCGTTTGCACAATTTGCGATGGAGTTGGGTTGGTGCGGGTGGTTTCCGCCTCGGGACTATGGGTTTCGCGCGCCTGCGAGTGCCAGGAGATGTTGAAGGAGGAACGGCGGCTGGCGGCTGCGCATATTCCTGAGCGCTACCGGCAATATGACCTGGACGGATACGAGATTATTCGCGGGGCTGATCCGTCGCTGCGACGTGCGCTGATGACCGCACGCAAGTTTGTGGAGGCTTATCCCGTGGATACCGCAGGTAAAGGGTTGCTTTTCACGGGGTCGATCGGCGTGGGCAAGACTCACCTGGCGGTGGGTGTATTGCAACGCCTGGTGAGGGAGCGGGGAGTCAAAGGCCTCTTTTGCGACTATCGCGAGCTGCTGAAGAACATCCAGAACAGCTACAACCCCCAGGTGAATACGACCGAGCTGGAACTGCTGAAGCCGGTGTTTGCGGCTGAGGTGCTGGTGCTGGACGATCTGGGCGCGCAGAAGCCGAACGAGTGGGTCTGGGACACGGTTGCGCTTATCCTGAACACTCGCTACAACGATAAGCAGACCACGATCATCACCACGAATTACCCCGATCTGGCTGCTGGCGGCGGCGCGCAGACTGAGGCGGAACGCGCTGCGCGCGAGCAGACGCTGGGCGACCGAATCGGCGACCGGATGAGGTCGCGGCTGGCGGAGATGTGCGTGCGGGTGGAGATGACCGGGGAAGATTTTCGGCAGACGGTTAAGCGGGCTCGGTTTGGGTGATGCGGAAACCGGCCACACCTTCCCATGTCCCCAAAGGCAAGGGACATGGGGCAACCGGATTCATTTGATTAAGTCGGATGCGGATCCGGGGCATGCGCCTCATCGCACGAAGGGTAGCGTTGTCTTCACCGCAGAAGCTGTGTAGCATCAGGATATGACCGTCGAAGAAGTCAAGCAGAAGGCAAGTCCGATTTTCGAAGAGCACGGGGTGGCCTTCGCTGCTGTTTTCGGGAGCTTGGCCCGTGGCGAGGATCGCCCGCAGAGCGACGTTGACATCCTTGTGCGCCTTGGCCGTCCCACCGGCATGGTCGGCTACATGCGGCTGGTGGAGAGCCTCGAAACGGCACTTGAGAAGCGGGTTGATCTGGTGACCGATCAGAGCCTGAATAAGCGTGTGCGCCCGTACGTGTTGCCTGACCTTACGACTATCTATGAAAAGTGATCGTGTTTATTGCGAACAGATCCTGGATGCCGTGGAGAAGATCCACCTGTTTGTAGAGGGGATCGACAAGGCAGGGTTCCTCAAGGATCAGAAGACGCAGAGCGCGGTGATCATGCAGCTTGCGCTGATCGGGGAGCTTGCCAAGCGAGTCTCCGCCGATACCAAATCAGCAGTGAGCGTCCCATGGAAGGAAATTGCCGGATTTCGCGATCGGGCGATCCACGATTATTTCCAAATCGATCTCAACATCGCGTGGGACACGATTACCCTCGATCTCGGTCCGCTCGCCGACGCGTTGCGAAAGTTCCTTGGATAGGCAGGGTGACGGCTGCCCGGCAAAGGGTGAAGCGGCGACAGGGCAGGATTTCCCATGTCCCCAAAGGCGAGGGACATGGGGCACCCAGATTTAGTACATTCCGTCGAAAGGGGGACCTGGGCCACGCGCCATCAATCCATCAGCTTCATCATCAGGTAAGTAAAGTACTCGGCTTGGGTGCGGGCATGCTGCTTGTTGTCCGCGCCGGCGCCGTGGCCTCCCTCGGTGATTTCGTCGTAGTAGAACGGCAGGTGGAACTCCTCCATGCGTGCGGCAAACTTGCGCGCGTGGACCGGACCAACGCGATCGTCTTTTGTGGTGGTAAAAATCAGCGGCTCAGGATAATGGACATCGGGCTTCAACTGGTTATAGGGCGAGATGGACGCCAGAAAAGCACGCTCCTCGGGTACCGAGGCCGAGCCATACTCGCCCACCCACGAGGCGCCGGCCGACAGATGCTCGAAGCCCAGCATGTCCAGCAGCGGCACCTGGATCACTACGGCGTTCCACATTTCGGGGTGCTGGGTGAACTCGACACCCATAAGCAGGCCGCCGTTTGAGCCGCCGATGATTCCGAGCCTTCGCGACGAGGTGATTTTGCGGGCGACCAGGTCCTGGGCCACGGCGTAGAAGTCGTCGTAAATGCGCTGGCGATGGGTCTTGAGGCCGGCCTCATGCCAGGCCGGGCCAAACTCGCCTCCGCCGCGGATATTGGCCAGCACCAGCACTGCGCCGCGCTCGAGCCAAAGCTTTCCCAACACGCCGGAGTAGTAAGGCGTTTGAGAGAGCTGGAAGCCGCCATAAGCGGTCATCAGCGTGGGGTTTGAGCCGTCATAAGGCATATCTTTGCGATGGACCACAAAGTACGGCACCTTGGTTCCATCCTTCGAGGTGGCGTCCAACTGCTCCACCACATCGCCGCTCGCATCAAACTGCGGTTTTTGCGACTTGGCCGGCGTCAGCGAGTTATCGGCCGCGTCGCCCAGCATGAGCGATGTTGGAGTGAGGAAGCCATCGATGCTGATGAAGAATCGGTCATCGGTGTGGCTAGCCGCTTCGATATCGACGGTCTGGTTATCGGGCGCAGGCAGGCGCCTGTGGGTCCACAATCCGCTGTGGGCGCGGGAATAAACATACACGCGGCCCTGCACATGGTCGAGCGTGGACAGAATCAGATGGTTTTTGGTGATTGCCAGCCTCTGCTCGAACTCCTGCGCAGTGGGCGCAAACACCACGATCGGCTTCAGGTGCGCCTGATCCCGAGTTACCGCGGCCAGGTTGAGCGAGACTACGGAACCCTGAACAAAGGTCTTCGTCAGTCCTGCCGGCTTCCAATCCTCGGCCAGGGTTACCAGCAACTGGCCATCGAGCAGTCCATCGATGTTGATCTTGTGGGGCAGCGCCAGGCGCTTTGGACCGGTGGGCAGCAGGAGATAGTTCTCCTGCTCGAAGGTTGTCAAGTTGCGCTCGATAATTACGGCGCGATTTCCCTGACCATCGAAGAACACGGTCGGGCCGTCGCCATAACCGTTGTCCTTTACGTCGCCGCGAAACACTTCTTTAGAGCTTTCCAAAGGCTGGCCGCGCTTCCACTCGTGAATGGCGATGGGGTAGCCGGCCTCGCTCATGGTTCCGGGACCCCAATCGCGTGCAATCAGCAGCGTGTCCTTGTCTTTCCAGGCCACTCGCTGTTTGCCGCGGGGAAGTTGAAAACCGCCTTCGACGAACTTACCCGTCTTCAGGTCGAATTCGCGCAGGGTAATGGCGTCCTCGCCGCCGGCCGAGAGCGCCGCCAGGCAGATATCATCTTCGGGATGGAGGCAGTTGAGCCCCTTGTACACCCAACTCTGCTTATCCGCCCTGGAGAGGGCATCGTAGTCGAGCACCGTCTCCCATTTCGGATCTGGAGTCAAGTAGTCCTTGAGCGTGGTGCGGCGGACGATTCCACGCACATGCTGTGCATCCTGCCAGAAGTTGTAGATGGCGCCGTTATGGAAGCTCGGGAACGGCAGCTTGTCGGGCGAGTCCAGCACCTTCAACGCCTCCGCATCCAGAGTTGCGAAGTGGCTGTCTTTCTCCAGCACTGCCGCTGTGCGCGCATTTTCAGCCTTGACCCATGCCAGTTGTTTGTCGCCGTAGATATCCTCCAGCCAGGTGTACTTGTCCGGCTGCTCCGGGACTGGTTGCTGGGCTATGGCTTTGGGCGCACCGATCCAGGCGACGACTGAAAATACTGTGAACAGAGCGGCCACGAGGCGCGCGGTTTTTGCAGGCAGAGATTTTTTCACGAGAAATGCTCCTCGGCAGGGAATTCGACCGGGCCCTGGGGTTTGATGCTTGCACTGGTTATATCACGGGGATGGAAGGTGAGGATCGCGTTCTGGTCTTGGGTGTATTGTATGGGTAGAACCCGCAGCGCAAGAAAGGGATCGATGCGGAAAAACCTGGAAGCAATTTGCCTCGGTGCGTTGGGAGTGATGGTTTGGATTACCTACCGAGCGTTTCATGGCTCCAGCCCGTTGCCGGACAGAATCCCCACGCATTTCGACCTCGCAGGGAATCCTGATGGCTGGGGTTCGCCGCGCACACTGCTGCTTCTGCCGGCAGTGGCGCTGGGCTTTTATCTGGTCATCTCCATCGTGGCGCTGTTTCCTTCGGCGTTCAACTACCCGGTGCGGGTAACGGCGGAGAACCACGCCCGCCTGGAGGAGCTGGCACTGGGCATGATTACCTGGCTGAAGACGGAACTTGTTTGCCTGTTTAGTTGGATTCAATGGGCAATTATCGAAGCGGTGCGGAGCGGCAGGGGCACGCTGTCGCCGTGGATTATGCCGCCGGTGCTCTTGGTCATTTTCGGAACGGTGGGTTGGCACATTGTAGGCATGTTCCGCGCCTCGCGCCCTGGGTCGAGTTAGCGGGTGGGCGCAGGGGTGAACGGCCCGGGCCTGAATTTGCGCCATTTTCAGGGGGTTAAACAGGTTGCGGAAAAACTCGGGATTTCTGGTGGAATTTGCCGAGAGCATACCTC
>CAYWMR010000239.1:0-7693 GCA_964458965.1 uncultured Occallatibacter sp.
ACTCTGGCGTGAAGTACTTGGTGGACATCGGGCTGTCCACGTTGTGGCCGCCGCTGTTCAGCCAGGTCCAGTCGCCCGGGAACGGAGCTTCTTTGGTAGTGGTCTCTGCCGAGATCTCCGGGGGTGCCGGGGCTGCTGCGGGAGCGGGCGCAGCCGCCTGACCATACGTCAGGGTGCCGTCGCCATCCCCAGTCTCGGCCGAACGCAACGCGCTCGCGTCTTTCTCCGCGGAAAGCGAATCGCCAGTTGCAGGATCGGTATTCAGTTCGCCTTCAAGCTTAGCCATCCGGGCCTTTATGAGAGCCTGCATCTGCGCCATCTGGTCGAACTGCTTCTTCATATCGGCAAGCTCTTTAACGACCGCGTCATTCTTGAGCGGGACTGTAACGGAAGCCGGCGCGGCTGCGGCAGTGGGCGCTGCACCGTCTGTGGCCGGGGTTGCAGGAACAGGAGCGGCTGCTTCGCTGGATCCGGTTCCCGGAGCTTCTGAGGCTGGGAACTCCACCGAAGCCATTTGAACAGGAGCCGCGTTGCCGGTTGCTTGCTGCGCGGGTTTATTGTAAGGGCTCGGCGCCGCGCTTTGGGCCTGGCACGTGAGTTGCACGGCAAACCCGCAAATTGCAACACCAGATATGATGGCTGTCCTGAAGTTACTGTTCATGCGAAATTTGATCTCCACGACGCAAAACGTCGCTAGGTTAAGATGCGTTGGCTCTCACTGAGGAAGTGCTAACTTACTTTCGATATCCTCATTTCAAAGTCTTACGCGATGCGACATAAGGTTGTCGTAAAGAAATTACAGAAACTCAATAACATGCAGGAGCTTGACTAAGTGCGAGACTTATAAGGCGCACTAACCCTGAGGCTGTTCCTGTGAGAAACAGGAAACTGCCTGCTTATATCTTTTTATTCCAAGTTATTTGAAAGATAACCAGGGGAGCGTAAATTCCGCATGAACGAACCCTAAAACGATCGTAGTGTTTTTATGCTTCTGTCGCCCGGGATTTGCCCTGCTTCCCGAATCAATCCGCGGCAATGGGTACGCCTTAACTGGATACCGATGAATCGCAGACTTTTCTGCGGTCTCAGAATTGACGTTCAATCCATTGGTGGCGATATCCAGGCTCTGCTATCTGTCACCCTAAGCATCGATGATCGCAATTAAGCATTTCTGAGTCGTTGACCAGGAAAACTCGATCGGCAAAATCAGATGCAAGTTGGCGAAGCTCAGCAGAGAAGCCACCGAGTGCAAAGAGGATGTACCGGGGCTGTTCTCGCGAGGCGGTTTCGGATAGGCTTGCTTCCAAGGGCCTGAACGAAATCAAGCGTAATGACATTAAGGGATTCATCAGCGGCCTGGTCGCTAAAGGATTGACGCGGAGCACTGTTCGAAACGCGCTCAGCATTTTCCGCGGCATCTTCAACCGTGCAATCGAAGAAGGCCTGTTTGAATCCAACCCCGCAGCCAATCTTGGTCGGTTTACCAGGACGGCCAAGACCTCTGAGGTCAAAGTAGTCGCGCTGACTCCAGAGGAGGTTGAGAAGTTTCTGAGCACCGTCAAGCGCGTCAGCCCAGAGTATTATTCGATCTTTCTACTGGCAGCCAGGGCGGGCCTGCGATGTGGGGAACTTGTTGCCCTGCAATTTGGAGACATCGAGTTCGGTCAGGATGAGAGCGATGAAAACCGCTTCCTCCTCGTTCAGCACAATTATGTGCGCCGGGAACATACGACCACCAAGAGCAAGCGCAGCAGGCGCGTCGATATGTCGCGCCAGCTGCGCAGCGTCCTCATCAAAATGCACGACACGCGCATGAACGCGGCGATGAAGGAAGGGAAGACAGACATTTCCAAGGAACTGGTGTTCGCATCGCACGACGGAAAGATTCTCGATCCCGACAACTTCTACCATCGCCACTTCGTTCCAGTGCTCCTGAAGTCCGGGATCAGGAAGATCCGGCTGCATGACCTGCGGCACACTTTTGGCTCCCTGCTTATCCAGAGCGGGGCATCCATCGTCAATGTCAAGCAACAGATGGGGCACTCCTCGATTCAAGTTACGGTGGACACCTACGGTCACTTGGTCCCCGGCGCAGACGTTTCGTTCGTTGATCGCCTGGCTGAAAAGCCAGGGAAGAAGCGGGCTGCAAAGCAACAAAACGCAACCCCCGCGCAACCGGCCTTGGATGCTGGGTCTGAAACGGCTGCTTATGTTGTTGAATCTGATTGGTTGCGGGGGCTGGATTTGAACCAGCGACCTTTGGGTTATGAGAGCGACAATCTTAGTATTTTCAACAAGGTAGAGAACACGGATGGCACTCCAAATCGTTGAAAAGAAACATAGGGAATCCTTATTGGACCTGTAATTGGACCTGCGCCCCATCCCGGGAATCCGAGCTGTCTTCATTCTCGGCCAGATAGGTGTGGAACGGAAAGCATCGCGTTGGGTAGTGGGGCGGCTCGAATATTGTCCCCAAACAAACCAGCCGTTGGGAGACGAGGTCATCCCCGAACACCCTATGCGGGAACTCAACGGACACGCAGACCCCCATGCGGCCAGCCATAGCCGCTTGTGGCGTCGAGACATTTCGCACACATCGGTACAAAGGAATGACAAATCGATGACAAGTCGCGGCGGCGTTCTCTTCATACTCAGCCTCAATGCAATACGAATCCTCGAAAAGACTTTTGAGAGACAACTGCATGAAGGCCGGTTTGCTGCGACACAATTCTGCTGTGTTGGCGATGTTCTTCTTCGTTCTGGCGGCCAAGGCCTTAGGGCAGACGCCAGGGACGGGCGCCATCTCCGGCGTGGTGTATGACCCTTCCAATCGAGTGATTGCCAATGCCGAAATCCTGACGGTGAATGAGGCGACCGACGTCTCGCGTTCCGTAGTCACCAGCGTGGAGGGCGTCTTTCGGTTCCCGCTGCTGCCACCGGGAAGCTACACAGTGAAAGTGAAGGCAACGGGCTTTGCCGAGCACTCTTCGCAATCGATTCTAGTGACGGCGAGCGAGACAAGTTCTTTGAAGGTGACACTCACGGTTGCCGGGGTGAATGCCAGCGTGCAGGTGGCAAGCGATGCGGTGCTGGCCGACTTGGAAAGTTCGACGCTGGGAGGCTTGGTGGACGAGACAGCGATTCAGGCGCTGCCGCTGTCGAACCGGAATTATACGCAGATACTGGGGCTGGCGCCGGGTGTGGAGGTGGATTTGCCGAGCGCTACGGCGCTGGGACACGGGACGCAGAACGTGGCATCCGTCGGATCGACGCCGACGGATAACAATATTCAATTCAACGGTATCGACGCGAACAATCTGCAGGAGAATTCGGCGGCGGACTCTGAAAGCTCCTTGATTGGCACGGCCATTCCGGCGCCGGACTCGATCCAGGAGTTCCGGGTTCAGACGGCTAACTTCGATGCTGCGTACGGACGCGGGGCGGGAGCCAACGTCGATCTGGTAAGCAAGAGCGGGACAAACCGGTTTCACGGAAGCGCATGGGAATTCTTGCGCAATAATGTCTTCAATGCAAACGACTTCTTTTCGAAGCTGGATGGCCAGCCGCGAGCGGATCTGAAGCAGAACGAGTTTGGCGCGTCCGCGGGCGGCCCGATTAAGCGGGACAAGACATTCTTCTTTGTGGCCTACCAGGGTCTGAGCGAGGTGAACGGCCTGGGCACGGAGACGCATCCAATCCTGCCTTTGCTGACCTCTGATCGCTCGGCGGCGACTCTGGGCGAGCAGTTCTGCCCGGCGGGACACCTGGACAGCATGGGACAGCCGGCGACGGGGTATCTGACACAGGCCGGCGGGACACAGGTGGCATGTGATGGGTCGAACATCAACCCGGTAGCGCTGGCGATCCTGAATGCCAAGCTGCCCAATGGGCAGTTCGCCATCCCGAATCCGCAGGAGCCACTTCCGATTAGCGGGCCGGACCCATCGGATCAGTTTCCGCAGGGAGAGTCGACTTACGCGAGTCCGGCGCATTACCGCGAGGATCAGTTCACAGTCGATATCGACCAAATGCTGAACCAGAAGAACATGCTGTCGGGGCGGTTCTTCTACTCGCGCCAGCCGGAGACGCTGCCGTTCTCGGCCAATAGCGCAGCAAACCTTCCCGGCTGGGGCACCAATGAATTGGGCCGCAACACAATGTTCGTTCTGGCGGACACGCACACCTTCAACTCCAGCCTGGTGAACATTGCGCGGTTTGGTTATATGCGCTTTGACGGCACGTCTGCCATCGCGAATCCGCTCTCCGCGGAGTCGGTTGGAGAAGGGACGCCGACGGGGATTGTGGCATCGGGATCACACATTCCTGGACTGGCGATCGACAATTTCGCGTTCTCGATCGGCGATGCCGGCAACCCATCCCAATGGCAGGTTACCAACTCCTTCACATGGCAGGACACGGTAGCCCTCACCAGGGGCCGGCACAACGCGCGCTTCGGAGCTGAGATCAAGCGGCACGAGGTGGACTTCGACACGCCCGGAGAAACCGATGGGTTGCTGCTGATCGCCACCTTCGAAGACTTTCTGCTGGGGCAGAGCGCGGCGCAGAATGGAAGCCCGGAGGGCCTGAGCAATGTGACGACCAGCATGGGAGGCGGAGGCTTTTTTCGCAGAGACGAGCGGTACTCGGACCTTGCGGGATTCGCTCAGGACGACATTAAACTGACGCAGCGGCTGACGGTGAATGCCGGCCTGAGATATGAGATCTTCGGCGCAGCAACGGAGACCAACGGGCGTCTGGCTAACTTCGATGCGGATAGTGCGGCGCAAGGACCGGTTTCGGCGTCGGGAACGTTCAGCGGATTTACCCTGCCTTCGAATTATCCCGGCGCAATCCCAGCAGGCGTGTTGAAGACCGGGTTCCCGGGGTTGTGGAAGACACAGCATGGGGACGTGGGGCCACGGCTCGGCTTCGTTTGGCAGATGAAAGAAAAGCCGGTTGTGGTGCTGCGCGGCGGTTATGGCATTTACTATGACCGGCACTCGGGAACCCTTGTTGAGCAGACGAGCACGCAGCCGCCGTTCTCATCCCTGAACATAGTTTCCGGAGATCCAAACGGGCCGGCTACCTTGCAGAGCCCCTTCGTTCCATTGGTGCTGCCAAATTCCAGCTATCCGATCTATAGCCCGCGCACGCCAACCTCTACCCCGTTTATCGAGGGCACCAACCCGAACATGCAGGACGGGCTGACCGGCGAGTACAACCTGAACGTGCAGTATTCCTTTGCGCGGGACTATCTGCTTGAGGTCGGGTACGTGGGGACGAGGTCGCTGCACCGGCCGGGGCAGGTGGAGTTTGACCAGGCCCTGCTGGCCAGCCCGCAAAACCCTGTGAACGGGGAGACGACAAACTCGGTGAATAATGTGACTGCCCGGCTGCCCATTCAGGGCGTGAGTGAGGGGTCGCTGTTTACAAACTCGGTATTCGTTGGGAACTACAACTCGCTGCAGGCCAGCATCCGGAAACGGATGGGCCATGGGTTGGAGCTGCAAGGAAGCTATGTATGGTCGAAGAACCTGGACGAGGTCAACAACGAGGGGGGGTATGGGATCGATACCTTCGAGCTGCAACTACCGACCAACAACCAGCTTGCTCTTCGGAAGTCGTCGTACGGTCCGGCGGGCGACGACCGTGACCAGCGGGTGGTGGCGAACTTTACCTGGATCGCGCCGAAGTTCGCAACGGCCCCGGCGCTGGCTCGGCACATGCTCACCGGCTGGGAGTTCTCGGGCATCGGCGTCATTCAGTCGGGCAACGCGCTCAACATAATTGACGATAACGCGGGCGCAGTATACGGCCTGCTTTACGGCGAGACGAGAGCGCAGCGGACAGGGAGCAATCCGTCCACGCATGGCTCGCTGTTCTCACGCGTGATGAATGGGTATCTGGACCCCAGCGCATTCACCATCGCGCCGGAGGCTCCGAATGGGACCGGTCCAGCTGATACGGACTTCGGCAACAGCGGCGTCGGCTTGGTGCGCGGCCCCGGCCAGCACAACGTGGACTTGTCCATCGAGCGCAGCTTCCCGGTCACCGAATCGAAAAACTTTTGTTTCCGGACAGAGTTCTTCAACCTGACCAACACGCCGCAATTTGCAAATCCCAGCAACAGCCTCTTTATGATCGAGGGTCCTGACGGTCCTGCCAACCTGAATCCTTCATTCGGCACCATCACCTCGACGATCACCAATCCACGCATCATTCAATTTGCATTGAAGTTCGCGTTCTGAGCATCCACCATTTGGGCCACGCGAACCGGAGGCTAAGCAAATGCAGGGCGGAGAGAGATATTTAAGCTATTTGGATGAACGGGGATTTGCAGACACAAGTGACCCGATCACAACCGCTGCCCAGCCGCCGCGCGAACGTCCCGCACCCAATCACGATGACGTTTTGCTGCGCAACGTCCCCTTACCCCTGCGGGCAGTCTTCTATCCGATGGGCTTTGCTGTTGAGATCGTTACAAACTCACTCGAAGTACTCGCAGCCGCCGAAGAGAGTTGGGGGCAATTTGTTCAAGTATTCTCCCGGCGCACGATTGAGCTGCGTCTCGGGGTCATGGACACAGGTTCGACCGAGTGCCCGCCCGAGGTAATCTATCGAGCACATCGCAATCTTAGAACCTTGATCGCCGATCAGGATAATTTCTGTGTTTGCGATCTCACGCAGGGTTTCGCCTTCGGATGGCTGACTCGTGCGGCAGTAGAGCATCCCAACTATCTCCGCTACTACTTTCTTGAAGCCGCAAACTCATTTTTCCTGATAGATTCTTCCTGTGTGACGCTGCTTCACGCCGCCTGTGTAAAGATGGCGGGACATGGCGTGCTGCTTTGTGGAGACTCAGGCGCCGGAAAGACCTCGCTCGCTTTTGCTTGCGTGCGTGCCGGGTGGACATATCTCTCAGACGACCTTGTTCTCCTTGCTGAGGGTGGCGAGGACCATGTCGTAATTGGCAACCCTCACATGTTTCGCTTTCGTGATTCCGCCGCGGACCTGTTTCCAGAGCTTATCGGAGAAAGGATTTCGCCTCACGCTGTGAGTAAGCCGACTATTGAATTCTCTTCCGAACGCGTACCGCAAATAAACATTGCGGATAAGTGCCGCGTCAGTTACATCGTCTTTCTCAATCGACGAGACCCCGATCCTCCGGGCCTTGTATCGTATCCCCGGGATTTAGCCAAGCGATGGTTTGAGCTGGGAGTAGACGCCGACGAGCATCGAGAGGCACGGCTCGCCGCAATTCATAATCTGCTCACCGTGGAGATACTGGAGTTGCGCTACAGCGATCTCGACTTCGCTGTGGAGGAACTCGAAAAGCTGGTCTTGAAAGATAGCCGGAGGTCTGCATGAAGATATCTTCCGGCGGACTCATGACGCGCAATATCCCCAAAGAAGTCAAGGCGCTGTTCGCTGCTCTGCGGTTAAGCGGGGGGCACACGGAGCAACTGCATTGTTTGAATGACTCGGAGTGGAAGTCGCTTCTCTCCTTTTGCGAAAGGTCATACCTCACATTTGCGCTATTGCAAGTGCAGGATGATGGATTTCCGAGTTGGGTGATGGATCGTCTGAAAAACAATGCAGCAGACAACGCAAAGCGTTTCGAAAGAGTAAGAGAGACATACAAAGAGGTCGCAGAGACGCTTGAAGGCTCGGACGTTCAGTTTGTAGTGATCAA
>CAYWMR010000240.1:0-7677 GCA_964458965.1 uncultured Occallatibacter sp.
ATCAGGTACTCTACCTCTGCTGCCACGGAGCGGAGCACGCCTGGAGCCGCGCCAAGTGGCTAGGCGATCTGGCGCGCGTCCACGCCGAGGGGCGAGTGGATTGGCAGGCCGCGCTTGAACAAGCCTCGAGGACAGACCAGGAAAGAGCTTTGCTGACATGCCTGCGCCTCCTGCACATTCTGCATGGTCTCCCCGTGCCTCGGCTGCAAGGCAGTCCCTGGGAGCAACTCTCGCCTTTTCTCGTGGATAGCCCTCTTTACGCTCTCCAAAAGGACCGCGTCCCTACGGACCGCGACCTCACTGGTGTGGGGGCTCTGGATTTACTTCCTGACCAGTTGCGCTTTATTCGCTACGAGAGGCAGATTCTGCCGCGAAAAAACTGGCGTGATGGTCTCTCCGAACTTGCATACTGCCGTGAGGACTTCGGGGTGCTTCGTCTTCCTGACCGCCTCTTCTGGGCCTATGCACCGCTGCGTCCCTTTCTTTGGGTTTGGCGCCGCGTGATGCGTCGCGGGATAGCGAACGGATAATGCAAGCACACGCAATTCGCTGCCCGTATCGTGCATTATTTGCATAAACTTATGTGAGCTACGTGTACGCCCGTTTGAAACGGTCGAAAATCGATTTTCGATAAAACCCCAGATAAGTAAGCTCTTGAAGATATAAGGCTTACTCGCCAAACCTCGATACTTCACAAATCGAATCCCGGTATCTTCTCTTGTTTACGGTTGCGCATGATACTTTTACAGTGAATAAAAACGGGGCAGGCTCCCAAGCCTGCCCCGTTTCAAAAAGGGGATATTCGATTGAGCGGTCAGGCCTTCAATTTGCGCTTGACCAGGCCTGCCAACCCAACCAGTCCGCTGCCAAGCAGCAAGAAGCTGGTTGGCTCAGGTGTTAACGTGTATTCAAAGTCCGGTCCGAAGTATTGAATAGTACGGTTGGATGTAGGAGAGTAGCCCGCGAAACTTGCGGCGTTCTCGTTATACCCGTTAAAGGTAATGGGCGCAGCGACGGAAAATCCATTAACCTGACCGTAATATGTGTAGTAGTCAGCGGTGTTGGTGACGCCCACGAGCTCGTACTCGGTGCCGGCAAGCAATACAACTGGCGTGATGGCATTATACAGAAAGTCACCCACCTGGGTTGATGAACTGGTTATGGTTGTTGAGCCCAGACCTATGGGGCCGCCGGTCACTTGGTACAAGGCAACAGAGTGGGATTGGTTCACCGCACCACCCTCAGTCGCTGCCGCGTCGTAGTATCCCAAATCGTATACGTCCATGTTCTGGGTAGGTGTGAATAGGTCACCTAAGGCATAGCTGACACCTCCAGTGCCTTGCGCGATGACGGATGTGAAACCCCAGGCGGGCGATGCCGAGGAAGCGTTAGCCGCAACGGGCAGCAACACCAAGCCCACGAGAATAAACAAACCATAAATCTTCTTGCTCATTTTCCTATCCCCTTTACCGTAGATTGCAGACCTCAAATCGAACTCGTTGGCATGATCGCTGGATTAGACCCCGTCCAAACACAGCTCTCCTCGCTTCACCGTAAAACCCTGCCGCTCCGTCAGGAATCGCTGCAGGCTCACGCATTAGCTATGGCTAGCTGCCGCCATCGTGACCATCGTCGACAAAACCAAAGGCTGCCGCAGTGATCTGTTCGATGTCGACCTTCTTCAGTTCAGGCGCAGACCATTCTTTTCTGGTTTCTGTGTTGATTTCGACAACTTGATTCATGTGCGACCTCCTGTGGAGTAGTGGGCAGACATAGTCTATGTCCTGCTCACGCACATCATATATGCACTCAATGGGCCATATCAAGAGTTCTTTTTAATTTTCACACTTTCTATTGTAAGTCATTGATAAGGAATAAGATATTCCCTGTTTTGTCGCCGGCTAAGAAATCTCTGAATCGCAGGGTAAAGAGAACCAATGTGCAAAGAATTGCATAGGTAAGGAAGGTATTTACCCACTATGGCCCTTTCATTGCAACATTTTCCAGCTCTGCTGACATCCTCAGTATAGGGGAAGTTGCAGCGTTCCAGAACCGGGCTAATCTGAAGCTGCTCTGGGGTTTCCGCAATCGGTTAAGGCTGAAAGCGGCAACCAGCCATCCTCCGGCCCCCCGGCCGAAGAATGGCTGTTTTGACCAAGCCAGCCCAGTATCATCTATTTGGTCGAGCAGACGAACGATTGGGGCCTGCTGAATCCTGTCGGCGTCTATCGTCGGCAAAGGAGTATCTACGTGTTTTCAAGAAAGCTGCCGCAGATGGCAATCTGCATTTCCGGCATTGCCCTGTTCACTGGATGTTCCGCAATCCTTGGCCAACACTCCTCCAGTGCCGGGTCGTCCCCGTTGATGGCCCAGCTGGGCCGGTTCACAGCCCCTGACGTGCCTGCTATTGCCCCTACCGAGATCGCTGTAGAGCCTCTCAAGCGGAGCGACCCTGTTTCGTACGTTTTGCCCGGCAACGGAATTGCCCAGCATCCAATGCTTTATATCGGCGAGGGCTATAACAAAATCTTCGTCGTCAATGACGGCAAGATCGTATGGACCTATTCGACGGGCCCGGGCTGGGAATACGACGATGTGTGGATGCTGTCCAACGGCAACATACTTTTTTCGCGCATGCAATACGTCGCCGAAGTAACGCCGAACAAGCAAGTGGTATGGCGTTACGATGCCCCGGCGGGGACCGAGATCCACACATGCCAGCCCATCGGCCTGAACAAGGTTCTATTCGTCCTTAACGGCCTGCCGCCCAAGCTGATGGTGATCGACATCAAGACCAACAAGGTAGAAGTTCAACACGAGTTGCCCGCCCCAAGCATGACCGACACCAAGACCGTTCACGGGCAGTTCCGCCGGGTGCGCTACACCGCGCAGGGGACCTACCTGGTTCCTTTTCTCGAGATGGGCCAGGTGATCGAATATGACAAGCACTTCAGGGAAGTTTGGAAGTACGAGATCAAGAGCCCCTGGGCCGCTGTCCGCCTTAAGAACGGCAACACCCTGATCACCGACGAGCAGGATATTCTCACTCGCGAGGTGAACCCGCAGAAGCAGACAGTATGGGAAACGACTCCCAGCGACCTGCCCGAGGCGTACCGTTATATCAACACGCAGAGCGCTACGCGGCTCGCCAACGGCAACACCATTATCTGTTCGCGCGGCGGCAATGGAAAAGGACCGCAGCTCGTGGAAATAACTCCCGACAAGAAGGTTGTGTGGGTCTTATGGGACTGGGCAAGTTTTGGCCCAGCGACTGCCGTTCAAATACTGGATGAACCCGGTATTCCGGAAAAGCCGGGAGAATCCCAACACTGATCGAGCACACCGTGCGAGCCACTACTGCTCAGCCGGCAACCGCTGGAGCGCATTTCAAACCTCAAGGAACACTGCGCCATTCTCCACCGTCAGTTCAATGCCCGCGGCCTTTGCGGCCTCTTGCAGGGCCGCGTCCAGCATTACAACCGGGTCCGGGCTTATGTCGAGCCTGCGCATCATGCCTTCGCCTTTCTTTAGGCCCACGGAGAGAACGATCTTCAATCCGCGACGCTTGCACTTCACCGCGGTTCCGTCTTCGATCTTCCCATTCATCGGCTTGATCCATGCGTCGACATAGTGAACTCCAATGCCGGATTTGTCGCCGGTATGCTGCGGAAGCTTCGCCTCGGCATCCAGGTTTACGTCACAGAGCTTAGCCTTCATGTTCGTCTCCCTTGCGCTGAGTGCCCTTTGATTCCAGAAACTCGTCCATCACTTTTCTGAACGCGCGTATATGTTCCGGCGTGCTGCCGCAGCACGAACCTACAATGTTTGCGCCCGCTTCAAGCAGCGGCTTCAGGCCTTTCACCATCTGCTCGGGCGTTTCGTCGTAAACCACTTTCATATTGATCAACAGGGGTTTCCCGGCATTCGGCTGAACCATCACCGGCAGGCTGGTTACGCTTCTATAGCGCTCCACTGCATCGCGCGCGCGCTCCATCTCCATGCCGGTGCCGCAGTTAAGAGCCACAATGTGCGCGCCGTGCTCCTCCATGAATTCAGCAGCCCGTTCGGGTTCAATGCCCATCATGGTGCGGAAGGTCGAGCCATCGAGAGTTACGTCATACGCCATTGATCCGATGATGCACTTCGAGCCAGCCGCCTGGGATGCTTCAATGCCGATCAGCAGTTCCTCAAGCGATGTCTGCGTCTCGATAATAATGGCGTCTGCCCCTGCATCGACCAGCGCGCCGGCCTGCTCCTCGAAAGCGCTGCGTACCTGTTCCTCTGTAAAGTCTCCGAATGGCTTGAGCAGGCCTCCAAACGGTCCAATGTCCCCAAGCACATAGCCTTCCTTGTCTCCGAAGGCCTGGCGCGCGATCTCGACTCCCGCCTTATTCACTTCAACAACGTGGCCGGCCTCGGAGTGGCGAGTGAGCATGATGCGCGACCCGCCAAATGTGTTGGTGATCAGGCAGTCGGAGCCGGCCTCGACGTAGCGGCGCTGAATGGCGAGCACCCGCTCAGGGTGCGTAAGATTCCACGCCTCGCCGCAATTACCCTGTTCCAACCCGGCAATCATAAGTTGCGTTCCCATGGCCCCGTCGCCCAGCAGCGGCCAATCCCGAATTGCGTCCTGCAAGAGTTTCTTCATAATGTCTCCATATCCTGTCCCAATTCCTTTTGCACAAGAGCGTAGTGAATGGTTTCGAGCACAAGGCCCCACTTGTGATCGCGGCTTGAAGCGACACAATAGCAACCCGCCGCGCTCGGTTCGCGCCGCCATTGCAAGACAGCGTTCAGCCGTTCTCCACCAAGCGGTTTTTCGCCCTCAATGGCTCCCATCATGCCCGCCGGATTTTCAATGTACTGGCACATGGCTTTGTGGCCCGTGTCGCCTGTGGCAGGGGCGCAACGCTGCTCTCGAATTGGATATCCCTCGGCGCGCGGACCCAGCTTCACGTTGTAGTGAAACGTCAGTGGTCGACCCATGTTGGTGCAAGTGGTTCCCTCATAGCGGAATAGTGCGTCGAGCGATCCGTCGTTGTTCAACTTCAATGTAAGCCGCTCTTCAGCCCATCGCTTCAAAGCTCTTCGGTTCACGCTGTACGCGGCGTCCTGGTCCAGCACCGGGAGTTGAATAGGGACTTGCTCGCCCCATGATCGCGGAGCTCGCTTGTACGGCGCACGCCTGTATTGACAAGGACCAAACGCACAGTTCTCGCAGGGAACAAGGCTGGTGAGCCGGCGCAATCGGTCGGTGTGTCGCGTCAATCCGAATACCGCCAACAACGTCTTCTTGGGGCGCAGCATGCCGGACTCGAACACCTCCACGGGGGATGGAAAAGGCTCACTGCGTGTCCGCTTTAACAGCTCAAGCAACCGCGTTTGCTGGGCCACATTCCACTCTGGATAGCCAGGGCTATAGTGAGGCAGCACCGCCATGTCGTTCTGTTCGGCCCAGTCGCAGAGACGAGCTCCGGTGGACGTCGTCAGATGCTCCACGACTGCGGACCCGAATATCTCCAGGAAGAAATACTCATCCGGCCGTTCATTCTCCCAGCGCCGCCGAGCTTCCTCCTCGGCTTCAGCACCCGCGCCAACAGCGACGAGAATCGCGCTATGGGCCTCAGCTTGCTGCAGCGTGCCCCGCAGCCGCTTGCTGGTGAATTGCACGCCATCAATCCAAATGGAATCGCCGTTGATTTCAAAGCTTTTCGCCTGCCGCGCATAGAACCACGGCCTGCCGTGGGTTGCATACCATTCCCGCGCCCAATCCGCCAGTTCCCGGGCACGCCCTTCAAGCGCCCAGCCGCGCGGATAGCCGAGCAGGCGCACATACTCCTCAGGCAGCACGCTCACGTTTGAAAGCGTGCCGGCCAATTCGATGGTCTCGGCTACTTCGCGCACGGAATCGGCTCCACAGGCTTGAACTGGCAGCCTTCCACAAAGAAGTTGAAGAAGTCAGGATGAGTCTCAAGGCGGCAATGCTCCACCTTCTTAACCAGGTCTTCCAATTCCTGACGCTTCCGTTTTGAGAGCAAAGCGATGGTCGCACCTTCAATCGCGGTGTTACCTGCCTGTACGATCTTCGATGAGTCGAGACTGGGAACAAGTCCGATGCGCTTGGAAGCTTCAACTCGGATGTTGCGTCCAAACCCTCCCGCCAGATAAAAGACCTCGATGTCTTCGAAATCGATTCCATAACTCGAGAAGACAGCTTGCAAGCCGGCAACGTTTGCGCCCTTGGCCTGCGCCAACTCATTCACATCGCTCTCCAGCAGAAAGATGTCCTCATCAGCCGTGTCGCCATGGTGAAGCGTTATGCGGCGAATGTCATCCTCAAAGCGGCCCATATCGTTCATGCGGCCAGTGCGGAGCAGTTCGCTAAGCAGGTCTACCAGGCCGGATCCGCAGATCCCCACAGGCGCAACGTCCCCAATCACGCCAAGCTCAAAGCTCCCGTCATCGGCAATCGCAACTGTTTCAATCGCTCCGTCCAATGCGGGCATTCCACATGCAATGGCGCCGCCCTCAAAGGCTGGCCCTGCCGGGCACGAAGCCGCTAGAATGCGATGCTTGTTGCCAACGATCAACTCGGTGTTCGTCCCGATATCCATTACCGCGACCAAGCGCTCTTCATGGGCCAGGTCCACCGCCAGCATGCAGGCAGCGGCATCCGCTCCCACGTGGCCGCTGATGATGGGCGCTCCATAAACGCGAGCTTTGGGATGAATGGGCAAAAGGCTGCGCAGCCCACTCTGGAAGAGGCTGGTGGTGGTGCGCGAGCCCTGGGCCATTTCGATTTCAGTGATCGATTGGTAAGGGGTCTGCCCAATCGAATAAACGCTCTGGCGGAAGAACAGATCGCGCATGGTCGAGTTGCCCACCACCACCATTTCATAGATGGTTTTTGGATCAGCGGGAAACTTTTCTATCGCGTGAGTCAGGTATCCCGCCAGCGTCCGCATCAGCAGCTTTCCGGGGTGCTCCGTATCGTACGCGATGCGAGACATCACTTCCGAGCCGCCGAAACGCTGCGGATTCTCAAACGATGTGTCCGCAATCAGCTCGCCGGTTTCGAGATCCACAAGGCGCAGCACAACCGTCGTAGTCCCGAGGTCCATCGCGATTCCAAGAATCGGCCCGGCGGAGCGCTCCACCTCCACTCCGTCGATAAGGATCCGGTCTCCATCGCGAGTAACCGCGGGATCGAGCGCGAACTCCCGATTGCCGATTGGCAATCCAAACGAGTGCCGCTCGATGCGCATGTGTCCGCGCCGCATCGTATGGCAGCGAACGTGACCCTCCGCGGACGTTACGCTGGTCTGACACGACAGCCGGAAGTTGCCCTTCAGATGAAGCTCGGGTTCGGCAATCGCCGACAGCGCGCTCATCCCTTCAACCACTTCCACCATGCACTCTTTGCACTTGCCTTGCTTGCGGCACGATGTGGGTACTTCAATGCCCATCGACTCCGCGTAATCGAACAGGGATCGCCCGTCCGTCGCCAGAATCGATTGCCCGTTGATGGTGAGGGTCACTGCCATTTGTAGGAATTTCCTACCAGCCCTTCGCTTCCAGTTCGGCTTTCACCGCTTCCGCCACGTCGCGCGCAGAACCCTCGCGCTCTTCTTCCTCGCTCCACTTCCACTGGGCCAGATAGTCGTCGGAAGCTTGCAG
>CAYWMR010000241.1:0-7633 GCA_964458965.1 uncultured Occallatibacter sp.
CCACCCGATTCAATATCCCAAACAACCCGCCGCCTCCGCCCATTTGCGTATGCGTCGTCATCTGAATAGAGGCCGTCATCCACGAGAGCTCTCCGCTCTCTGAGTACACACTCTCGTTCGGGTTAAGCTGCACATCGAGCACGGGCATAGTCGTGCCCTGAATCCGCGTTTGCATCGAGTTACCTCCTGTCAGCAGTCAGTGTACATGGCCGCCGGCCCGCAGCGGCGCAAATGATCGCAGCACACGGTTTTTTGTGATGGGACTAGGTACTTGTTGATGGGCAAAGATTCGGTGGATAATCCGCCCCACGGTCGTATCATCGACTGAAAGCTCCTAACCTAGGACTTAGAAGAATCGGGCGCGATTATTGTTACCAACCGACCCTGGCCGTCGAAGCGAACATCCCACCGCCTCAAGATATTTCTCCCGATTATGCACGCATAAGATGCTTCCTTGTAGAAATCCCTCGCTAGAATTTGCACGGCCGCGATACGCGGAAGCCCGGAACCGGGGAAGCTAATCGAGCCACAGTACTCCTCTGTATCACAGTCCCCGTTCAATGTCCTGATTGGAAATTTCGGGTTCGTGAGGAAAAGGTTGCAGGTCTTGGCAAGCACCTTACTGATAATCGTAAACGGTGACCCGGTATCTATTAAGGCTGTGGGAATAGGAGGTTCAGGATACTCCAGCCCGATGCTCTTGCCGTATTCAATGTCGTCTACATATCTAGCCACGGAAAACTTGATGCATGGTCCTGGGTCGGCAGGGTCGAATGGGTTCCACGGGAATTGGTACGTCGCCATTCTCATGCCACGAAATACACAGGTTCGGTCTTCCAGATTTGTTTGATTAGAAAGTTCCTTTCGGCCCCAAACTCTTTGATACCTGCCTTGAATGCGTCCTCGTATTCATCGAAGAACGCCTTCAAAAAGTTGTTCTCGCGGATCACAACGAACTTTCCCAGATGGGCCTGAGCCCAATCCCGACGATGGTCCTCGAAAACCTTGAGTTCGATTTCTAATGGGGATGCCACTGCCATAAGTTGCCTCTCCGAATCATACGCGCGACTAAGCTGTGCAAGAGTTCTATCGCGTTACCATATGATAACGTCATAATGTGCCAATATGATAATGTAGTCAAGTGAAATGTCTACGCCGTGAGTCCAAAGCCAAGACACATCCCGCCGAATGCTCGTCCGACATCAATTTCTCTTACTGATGAAGACCATGCAGCCGTTAATTGGATCAAGACAGCTCGGAAGCAACGTGGAAATGACAGGAAGACTCTTAATGACATTCTCGTGGACGGACTCTGGTATCTTCTTGAGCACACTGAGGGTAAAACTAGAGAAGATATAAAGGCGACGATCCCGCACATCGAGCCTTTCTTGCCACAACAAGACAAGATCACAGAAATGCCCAAGCCGAAATCCGGGCGATGAGCGATTTTCCATATCTTTGCGTTTCAACAGGTACCCAGTCCCGTTTTGCGACTCAATCGTCCGCAGAGCCCCGCCAACTCCCGCGCTCGCCAATCCCCGACTCCGGTGTCGCCGCCGTTGCAATTTCTACTGAACCGTCAGCGTCAGGGTCTGCGTCACCGTAGTAACTCCCGGTCCCGAAGCAGACACCGTAAGCGTTGAAACCACCGGGTTGGTCGAGTTACCGGAGTTACCGCCGCTGCTACCGCTGCCGCACCCATTCGTCGCCCCCAGCATGGTGAATGCCGCAAGTGCCATTGCAATCATGGCGCGCCGGTTCGCGCGCAGCCGGATTGGTAATATCAGGAACCCCGCGGCCAGGGCCAGCAAACCACGACCGAGCAGATTCCTGATGCTGGCTGAAGCTCCAGTCTGAACCGAGACGCTTACTGCCGTCGTGCCAGTCGCAGGAGTAATCTTTACCGGGGAAGGCACCGAACAGCTATCCCCGGAGGGCGCTCCGGTACACGAAAAAGTGATCGTTCCGGAATAATTGGTGGCTGTAAGCACCAGTTGATAAGTAGCCATCTGACCCGCGGTCACCGTAGCCGATGTGGAACTCCCCATCGCCGGCCCAATTGCAAGCGACGGCTGGAGCGCCGTTGCGCTGGCTTCGTTCGAGTAGGGCCCCGGGCCGGCAACATTTACCGCGGATACCTCGTAGTAATACTCCGTTCCCGCGACCACGGACGTGTCCGCATAGGTCACGCTGGTCAAACCGGACGCCACGGGGGTTGCCGATTCTCCGCCCGATGACGTTCCACGAAAAATACTATAACCACTCACCGATCCAGCAGCCCCCGTCCAGGAAAGGTCGATCTCCACATTGCTCTTTGCCACCGCGGTTAAACCGGTCGGCGCGGATGGCGGCATCGGCACCGCCGCGGAAGCCTCGGCCGTGGCTGGTCCGGTTCCGGCCGAGTTACTTGCCGCAACCGTGTAGTAATAGGTTGTGCCGGCTGCCACATTCATGTCGGCATAACTCGCGACGGCAAGCCCGGCTGCAACCGGAGTCGTCGATTCTCCTCCAGAGGTCGTTCCGCGATAGACGTTGTAACCCGTAACCGTCCCCGATGGCGCTGTCCACGAAAGGTTGATCTCCGAACCGGAAACAGCGGTCGCAATCAGCCCCGTCGGCGCTGCGGGAATTGTGGAACTGGCAGGCGCAATCTGCCCATAAACAAAGGAGTTACCGCCAAACCCGATATAGACCTTTCCAAACGTGTCCTGGCTGGCCGCCATTGTGTTCGGAGTGGCATAAAGGCCCATTGGATAATAAGAAATCCGATTCCAACTCGAGCCCCCATTGGTCGACTGGAAAACTCCCCACGCCGCACTGCTTGTCATCAGTCCGTAGCAGTAGACCGTGTAAGGCGCATCTCCCGTCTGCCCGCTGCCCGCGCCAATCGCAATCACGATCGCGTGGCTGATCCCCGGAAGCTGTTGAAATGTTTGCCCTCCATCAGTGGAATGAAAGACTCCATGAAACGATGAACCCGCCCATCCGTCCGCGTACCATAAGTCGTTCTGCACCTTGCCGTTCACTACCAGTTGCCCGGACCAGGCGTTGTCGGGGAGATTCGCGTTTGCCTGCCCCTGCCAGGTTTGCCCGCCGTCCACTGAAACATAAAGCATGTATGGCGCGTGCGTGAACTTGAGATAGAACTTGTCTGCCGTAAATGGATCGGCCCGCAAAAGATGCTGATTCAATTCCGGATAGGCGAAGCTGCTGTAACCTGCCGTATTGATGGTCAGCCCGTCCGAGTTCAACGGAAAACTTTGTGTAACATGCCATGTTGCGCCGCCATCCTGCGAGTACTGAGGCGCAAAATCGCTCGGCGGATAAATCACAATATGGTCGCTGCCCAGCGTGCGGCTGCCTCGCGCACTCACTGCAATCATTCCTGCTGAGATATCGCACGTGCCGCCGCTGCAACTGTACGTGGGCGCCGAACCGAATCGCGTCCAGGTTTGGCCTCCATTCGTCGAGTAGCCTGAGTAGTTTGGACCATTGGTATATACGTTGCTCGAAGTAACAACAACATAACTCGGCGTGTCTGGCGAGTAAGCTACAGTTGTGCCCTGCGAGATAATTTCCTGCTGCAATGGGATTTGCGCCGCGCTGAAGTTATCCGGGTTGGGAATATAGAAGCCCGTAGTATCCATTGCCATGGCGATAATCGTGTCGTTGCTGCCCGGCGGAACCACCATGTCCATCGCAACCAGCTCCTCAATTCCTGTGGATTCAATGGTCCACTTAGGTGGATTGGCGGTGGTTGCAGTACTCGCGGTCGCAGCAGCAATGGTGAGGATGCCCTCTTGCCCGGTCGGCGACCAAAGATTGCCGGATGTATCTACTTTGAGCCCGCCGTTGCTATGCCATTCGCCGCCGCTCATGCCAACCGTTTGCGGCAGCCACCCAAGCGTGTTTGCATATTGAGGCGAGCCAAGGTTGATCCATGCCGCACCTCCATTATCTGACCGGCTCAGGCTCGTATCCGCGCCCATCGCATAGATTCGATTGGCGTTAGTCGGATCAACTACTACACTGGTCAACGCCTGATTAATAAACCCCTGCAGCGAGATTCTCGTCCACGTTCCCGCTGAAAACTTCCAGTACGCACGCAAATATCCATCTGTTGCCGAGTTCTCCACCACATACAGCGCATCCGTCGAGTCGATGCTGGAACTGAGAGCCTGATGGCTTAGGCTCATGCCGCTGACCGGGTCGGTTACGCCTGTCGATATATCCGTCCAGGTCTCACCTCCATCCGTGCTCTGATAAACATCGCCCCCGGCATCGCCGCTGTTCTGGATACTGATGGCGTAAATTGTTTTGCTGACTTGAGCGCCACTTACTGTTACCGTGCCCGGACCCTTTGCAAACTGGATATTGATAAACTCGATGTTAGTCGGAGGAGCTGACCCTCCACTAAGTGGATAATGCGTCCATGTTATCCCGCCATCCAGACTCCGCCAGAGCCCCTGGCTATCGCTTCCGTAATACAATACGGCGGTGTTGGCCGGATCCACTTTGAGCTTCTCCCCTTCCATCCGGTTAGGCCCGTTGGGATTGCCGAGTATTGCCGCGGCCATCATGTTACCCGGCGTGAAGTTATTCCCACCATCCACACTCTTGTATATCTCCACGTAATTCGTGGGGCACTGGATATCGCAGCTATGCTCGGTGGGAAACACCATGTAGACCACGCTGGTATTGGTCGGGTCGACAGCAATGCTATCCACGCCATAGGAACCCGGCGCATCGGTCTCCGGGACAGACTGGATGCCCGTCCCGTTAGCGTTGCTCACCCGCATCGGAATCCATTGCTGCGTCGTGTTATTCCACCGGTAAGGGCTGCCAACATCCGTGCGTGCGTATCGCACTGTAGGGTCGAGCGGATGAATCGTCATGCCGACAACCCAACCACCGCCGCCAATCCGAACCGGCTGCCACAGGTATTGTGAAGATAAATCGGTCTGTGCTCCGGCTCCAGCCGCGATCAATAGCCCGATAAGAACCGGGGACCCCTTCAGCAAGGATTTCAAGCAGGAATGAAAACGTGTGGAATACGGAACCGCGTGCTCCATTTGGGCGCCCAATCAACAATCTGAATTGCGAACCCTGTATTCTAGTCCGAATTCTCAAACTCTGGCTTACGCGGCTTCGCTGGACCACCAGTTACTCTGGCATGTGACTGAAAAACAAAGAGTTATATACCAATAAGGTCGCTCCGGCTCACGCTCCCGCCAACCTTTCCAGAAGCGAATCGAAGTCTTCTAAACGCGCATATTCGATGATGACTTTGCCGCGCCCATTGTGGTCGTCGATGTTCACCTTCAAGCCAAGTGCGCGCTGCAGCCGTTCCTGAACGTCGCGAATGTTGGGGTCGATGGGAACCTCGGGCTTGGAATCCCTCCTGGCTGCCTTTTCGGGATGCAACTGGTTCTGAACGTATTGTTCTGTTTGGCGAACAGAAAGCGAAAGTGCAAGGACTCGTTGGGCCGCCTTTTCAATCTCTTCCGCATGCTCAAATGCCAGCAGCGTTCGAGCGTGCCCGAAGCTCAGTTCGCCCGCCTCTACGCGCGCCTGAACCGAACCTGGCAGCCGCAAAAGGCGCAGAAAGTTGGCGACGGTGGCGCGATCCTTGCCGGTGCGGTGCGCCATCTGCTCCTGGGTCATGTGGAACTCGCGCGCAAGCCTCTCAAAGGCGCGCGCCTGTTCCATGGGGTTCAGATCTGCCCGCTGGAGATTCTCGACAATCGTGATCTCCATCGCCTGCTCGTCCGAGACCTGGCGCAGGATTGCCGGAATCGTGGCTTTTCCGGCAAGCTGCGACGCGCGCCAGCGGCGTTCGCCGGCAATCAACTGAAAGCGGCCGTTGGCCTGTGGGCGAACCAGAACCGGCTGGACAACCCCGTTGGCGGTGATGGAGGCGGCCAACTCGGCGAGCTGTTCCTCGTTCATGTGCGAGCGGGTCTGGAAGGGATTGCGATCGATCTGATCGAGTGGAATCTCACGCGGTTTGCCGCCTTCGCCCTCAGTGGCAGCGGGAGCTTGCACCCGTGGAAGAAGGGAATCCAAACCCTTGCCCAATGCACGGCGTTTTGGATCAATAGTTGCGATCGTCATGTTTCGTAGTCCTCTACACCGGCTAAATCATTTGGAATGTTGCAAATCCTGAACTTCTAAACCGTCCGCCAAGCCTCCGGCCCTGCATTCTGGAGCCACGCGGTGCGGCGGCAATCAAGAATATGGCCTGATCCGAGCATCCGCCGAACGAATCGCTTCCGGCTTTACCGACGCTGCTGTCTTGCGCGCGACGCTGCGCGGGCTGTCAATGTGATTGCGCGCAAGAAACTCCCCGGCCAATTCGAAATAGGCCTCGGTTCCACGGGATCGAGGATCGTAGAGAGCCACCGGCCTCCCGTGACTGGGCGCCTCCGCAAGCCGGATGTTGCGCGGAATCACCGTGCAGAACAGCCGCTCGCGGAAATACTCTCGCAACGTCTCGGTAACTTGCTGGGCCAGGTTGGTCCGATCGTCGTACATGGTAAGCAGCACGCCTTCAATGGTCACTGCGGGATTATAGGCTGCACGGACCCGCTCCAATGTAGAGATCAGCTCGGAAATGCCCTCCAGAGCGAAGTACTCCGCCTGCATGGGGACAATGAGCGTGTCGGCGGCGGACAGTACATTCAGTGTCAGCAGGTCGAGCGCTGGCGGGCAATCCAGGACAATCAGGTCGAATTCGTCCCGGATCGGCTCGAGGGCCTGACGAAGCCGGAGAGCTCGATCGTCGGAGCCGGCCAGCTCGATATTTGCGCCGGTCAGATTCTTCGATCCAGGCAGCAGCGAGAGCTCGTCGATTTCCGTGGGAAGTATCACCTGGGTCGCGGCGGCATCCCCCATGAGGACGTCGTAGATGGAGTGACGGTTATCGTCGCGCTGAACCCCGAGGCCAGAGGAAGCGTTGGCCTGGGGGTCGCAGTCCACAAGCAGCGTTTTTAGTCCTTCGATAGCGAGGCAGGCAGCGAGGTTAATTGCAGTAGTGGTCTTGCCAACCCCACCCTTTTGGTTGACAACGCCAATAATCTTTCCCATGGGTTTCAAGACTACCGGGGAGGACGGTTTCAGGGTAGTGGGTTGCGCTGTGGAGAACGGGGCCGACCTGTGGAAAGCGATCTTCGCTGCGTGCGGACAATCGTGGGCAAGCGGTTGATTGAGTAGGGTTTGCACCGTTCGCGGTCAATGCCTGCTGGAAAAGTGAGGAAGACGGCCTTCGGTGGAAAACTCTGGCGTTTTCCTGGCTTTCAATCGATATTGGGAGAACATTCTTCCATTTTGGTTTGTGCCCAATTTGAACCGCGATGCCCTCTGTTTCACGTGGAACATTGCCACTCCAAGTAGACAAACAAGGAGGTTCCACGTGGAACAAGAACCAGCAAACCAATCACTGCGCGAATGAACAATCCGGAGTACAATTCCTTTCGATCTCGCAGATCCTCGCTTGCCTCCGCTCAACGCAGTCTGCGGATCGTTCGCAAAACGACAGAAAGGAGCGGCTTGAATACAACAAATGCTTTCATTGGAAGGATCGTGCAGCCTACTGCCGACGAGGTTTCCGCTGCCCTCGGTCCCAAAGCGAATC
>CAYWMR010000242.1:0-7603 GCA_964458965.1 uncultured Occallatibacter sp.
ACGCGGATGGCAAAGCCGTCGAGCTTGCCGGCGGTCTCAGGAATGACCAGCTTGAGGGCCTTGGCTGCGCCGGTGGAGCTGGGGATCATGTTGAGAGCGGCAGCGCGGGCGCGGCGGAGGTCCTTGTGCGGAAAGTCGAGGATGACCTGGTCGTTGGTGTAGCTGTGAATGGTGGTCATGATGCCGCTGACGAGGCCCGTGGTTTCAAGGATGACCTTGACGACGGGGGCCAGGCAGTTGGTGGTGCAACTGGCGTTGGAGATGATGTTGTCCTTGGCCGGATCGTATTTGCCCTCGTTCACACCGAGGACGATGGTGATGTCTTCGTTGGTGGCCGGGGCGGAGATGATGACCTTCTTGACGGTAGTGCCCAGATGGGCCTTGGCCTTGGCGCCGTCGGTGAAGTGGCCGGTGGATTCGACGACAATTTGGGCGCCTACTGAAGCCCAGTCGAGCTTGGCGGGGTCGCGCTCGGCCCACACCTTGATCTTCTTGCCATCGACGGTGATGAAGTCGTCGCCGTGGCCAATTTCATTTTTCAGGTTGCCCAGGATCGAGTCGTACTTGAGCAGGTGGGCAAGCGTGGCCGGACTGGTCAAGTCGTTGACGGCAACAAAATCAATCTCATTATTCCCAAGCGCGGCGCGCAAAACGTTGCGGCCAATTCGGCCGAAGCCGTTGATTCCAACCTTAACTGCCATGTGTGTCTTCTCCTTGAAAGTCTCAGAAACCTTGGTTTCATCTTGTTCAGGTTCGGTGCATTCCGGAGGCTGAAATACGCCCGGAACGCAATTCCACCAAACCCATGATGGTAACACTCCTGTCAACGAAAAAAGGATGAAAACTGATCGATTCTCGTATTCAGAGTGGAAATTCCCTCAACGGAAGTTTGCCTTCCCAGACCGGCGTTGGTATGTGACGCGGTGCACACTATTTGCAGCGCACTCGGCAAGTGTGGTATTCGGGTAACGATAGGTTAGGTTTGAAGCAGGCATGAGAAGACGCTCGAGACGCACTGTCAATACTTCGGAATCCACAGGCAAAATTGGCCAGGAACTCCCATCGAATCAACCAGCGCCGCTGGTTCCCTTCTATCCGGACGAACCTTCGGCCGCGCAGCCGCCGAGGCACACGGTCCCGGCCCGGCCCCATCCAGCGTCGAGTCCGGTGCAGGCGCAGGCGGGTTCGCCACAGCACCAGCCGCATCGACCCGTTGCGTCGGCGCGCCCCGCAAAGCCGCACGTGCCTGTAAAGCAGGAATATAACGAACCGGAAGGCTCTGGGCGGTTGGAACTCGAGACCCAGCCCGAGATTCCATCTCTGCCACCGCCTGAGGCGCAGGCCGCCGAACGCTCACCGCAGGCTCCCAAGGGGTTTGTGGTCCTTGCGATCGGGCTGCCTGGGTCGGGCAAAACCACATGGTTCCGGCGTCGCGGCGTAACTCCGCTGTCCAGCGACCTGCTGCGCAACATTCTTTTCGACGACGTGGAGGAACAGCGCTACCAGGGACTGGTGTTTTCCACGCTGCGGTCGCTCTTGAGAGCCCGCCTTATCGCCCGCATGCCGTGGAATTACGTGGACGCCACCAATCTTTCCATCCACGAGAGGCGTCAGTGGATCAAGATGGCCAAGAGCTTTGGATACGAGGTTCAGGCGGTCTTCTTTGATGTGCCGCTTGAGGTTTGTCTGGACCGTAATTCGAAGCGCGACCGCAGTGTGAGCGAGGACGTAATGCGCAAGATGGCGGAGAAGCTGAAGCCGCCGGTGTTTGAAGAGGGGTTTGAGAAGATCACTGTTGTGCGGGTTAAGAGCGCGAGCTGAAGGATAACTCCTCATGAGCACATCCCCTGTTTCCGTACCTTATGTTGAGCCCTGGCTGCGCGGAACCCACACCGACGTGCCCGCCGTGGGCCGCGCCGTTCTCCACGCGCTCGATCTGGCGCTTGACGACCTGACCAAATGGACTGCAGGGCTGAAAGATTCGCAGATCCACGCGCAACCGCTTGGGCTTACTTCGGTGGCGTTTCACCTGCGCCACATCGCCCGATCCACCGACCGGCTGCTGAGCTATGCGGAAGGAAAACAACTGACTGAAGAGCAGTTGTCGGCATTGAAGCATGAAAAGGAGGGGGACGAGACGCTGGCCATGCTGCTGGCCGATGTTGAATTCTCATTCAGCAACGCGGCAGACCGCATCCGCGTGCTGGCCACCGCCGATTTCGACACCTTTCGTGGCGTAGGCCGCAAGCAGTTGCCGACGTCGATTGGCGGAGCGCTGATCCACGTCGCCGACCACACACAGCGGCATGCGGGCCAGGTAGTGACAACCGCGAAGGTGCTCAGGGCGCTGCAAGGTTAAACAAGCTGTGGTGAATTTCAAAAATGCCCACAAACCGTCCGTCAGGGGTTAAAACCCCTCCTTCCTCTGGCGTCTTTCGGCACGACTAAAGTCGTGCCCTTTCAAAACCCGTTTTGACCACGGACCGGTAATGAGCCTGCACTGCGACGCAAAGTCCTTTGCCCACGTGACAAGGCGCAACCCGCTACTCCCAAACCGCGACTCCGCTCATGGCGCGGTCGATCCGCTGCAGTGCCTCGACGGGGAGTTTTACTCCTACTGCTCGAACGTTATCGACAATTTGCTCTGGCCGCGATGCCCCGATAATCGCCGACGAGACCTCTGCCCGCCGCAACACCCATGCCAGCGCCATCTGCGCCATGGTCAGGCCCAAATCCGCTGCAATCGGCTTCAGTTCAGCCACCGCTGCCAGCAGATAGTCTGACCGGTAATGGCGCCCCGCCGTCTCCATAAACACATTCATTTCTTCGCTGGCCGCGCGGCTATCGGGCGGCGGCGCCTGGCCCGCCGCATACTTCCCGGTCAGCACCCCATGCGCAAGCGGAGAGAACGCCAGATTCCCGATCCCGTGCAGCGCACAAGAGGCAAAGACTGCCCGCTCCGGCTTGCGCCACAGCATGGAATACTGCGGCTGGCTCGAAGAAAACGCCGTCAACCCGCCCGCCCCGCAAATCGCCGCAGCCGCCTCAATATGCTCTGCCGTCCACTCGCTGAAGCCGATTGCTCTCACCTTCCCTGCTCTCACGGCACGGTCCAGCGCAGACATCGTCTCTTCTAATGGAGTTTCCTTGTCCCATCGGTGGCACTGGTAAAGATCGATCCAATCCACGGCGAGCCGCTGCAATGAGCGGTCCAGTTGCTTCTCGATCTGCTCGGCGGTTAGGCCTCGATCCGGCTCATCCCCAACCGGAAAATACAGTTTGGTAGCAATCTGGTACCGGTCCCGCGGATACGGCTTCAAGGCCGCGCCAAGCACCCGCTCCGCCTCACCGGCTCCATACTGGTTCGCGGTATCGAACAGCGTAATCCCGCAATCCAGCGCCGCATGAATACACCGGGTCGCCTGTTCCCGAGCTATGCCCCCAGCGACCGTCAGCCAGGTTCCAAAGCTTAACTCGGAAACCTGCAGCGGTCCGTGGCCCAATCGCCTGTGCTGCATACGTTTTCCTTTCATTGATGCATCCATCTTCTACTTGCATACTCTTGGGGTTCTTGCATACTTATCCCGAATGACGCATCATAGAAATGCTATGAGCGCCCGCAACTCATCCTCCGCAGCCGCCAACCATCCCTCTCGCCGCGGAACCATTGCCAATGCGCCGGGCCGAAAGATCGGATCCCGCAGAACCACCATAACGCTTTCTCCCGAGTCGCAGCAGATCGTCGAGCACTTCAAGAGCGCAACCGGAACCTCGACCAGCGCAGCCATCGATCGAATCATCCAGCAAAGCGATCCCAAGCCATCCCGCCTCAAAGTAAGCGAACTTGGGCTTCTGGTTCTCGATTTGCCTGAGGATCAGGAGACTGTCCATTTCACGATCGGGGACCTGAAACAGGCAGAAGACGATATGGACCGCGCGTACGTGGAACGGCTGATGCAGCGCCCAAGAACGCCCGCATCCAACAGGAGCCGGACCGGAAGGCGGAAATGACCTTTCTGCTGGATGTAAGCGTCCTCCTCATTCTCCACGACACGCGTCATCCGCACTACAAAACGGTTTCACAGTGGTTTGCACGCCCATCGAGCATGCCTTTCGCCACTTGTCCAATTACGCAGTCGGGACTGGTCCGGCTGCTCACGTCCGGGGTCCCTGGTCTTGCTCCAATCCGCATGCAGGAGGCGCGTGACGCCCTGCAGCGTCTCGTACAACTGCCCGGGCACGTCTACTGGCCCGACGCTCCCGATTGGCTCAAAGCCACTGAATCCCTCCTCCCAAGAATGCAGGGCCACCGCCAAACCACGGATGCGTACTTGCTCGGGCTCGCAATCCACAACAAAGGCAAGCTGGCTACGCTCGACAGCGGAATTTGCCATCTAGCCGGAACGAAATTCAGCCACCTGGTCGAATTGATTTCTTAAGAGCTTCTGCAACCCCAGCAGGCTGCGGAATAACTCGGGATTTCGGATGAAATTGGCGGAAGACAACCCTGAGGGGCTGAAGCCCACATTGATTCTATTGCCCTTGCGGCACGACTGAAGTCGTGCCCTTTCAAAGCAATGAGTTTTTCCGCAGCCTGCGGGGCTACGCGTCGCCTTGCGCGGGCCAGCCCTTACACTTCAAGTATGCTGGAAATCCTGATTCGCGCGGCGGTCCCGTCGGAAAAAGAAGAGCTCGAAGGTCTGCAGCTCCGCGCATCCCTGTCCAATCCAGGCGATCGCGACGCTATGCTCGCCAACCCCGACGCGATCGAAGTTCCCGCTGAACAGCTCGGGGGAGGCCGCGTATTCCTCGCGGAGATGGACGGTGTAATCGTCGGGTTCGCTGCCGTGGAACCGCGTGCCGATGGAGAGACCGAGCTCGATGGCTTGTTTGTCGAGCCGGGAATGCGCCGCCTCGGCATCGGGCGCCTGCTCGTCGAGCACTCCGCCCAGGTGGCTCGTAAGAATGGATCGGCGGCCCTTCACGTCATCGGGAACCAGCACGCGCAGGAGTTCTACATCGCGTGCGGATTCAATGAGATAGGAACCACGCTGACTCGCTTCGGCGTTGGCCTTCTGTTCAAGAAGGCGTTATAGGCTCGACGCCGTTTCCGATTTTTCCTGCGGACACCGCGAAATAGTTCTTGACATTTTGTACTGTGTGTTACACAGTATGTATGACACACTATGCAGCACACGGTACAACTATGAATCCAGATCCTTTTGAGAACCTCCGGCTCGAACTCCGTCGCGGCTGCCTCGTTCTGGCAGTTCTGGCGGCCCTGCGCAGCGAGCAATACGGTTACACGCTGCGCAAGACCCTGTCTGAACACGGCCTTGAGATTGATGAAGGCACGCTCTACCCGTTGCTCCGCCGGCTGGAGTCTCAGGGACTTTTGGCGAGCCAATGGCGAGAGGAAGACAAGCGCAAGAAGCGTTTTTACCTGCTATCGGCCGACGGCGCACAGGTCCTGGATCAGTTGCTGGCCGAGTGGCGCAATATCGACTTCTCCATCCACGAAGTTTTGAAGGAGCAAAGCAATGCAACTCGTTGAACGCTATTTGCAAGCCGTAAAATTCTGGTTGCCGAAGCAGCAAAAAGAAGACATCCTCGCGGAGTTGTCGGCGGACATCCAATCCCAGATTGAAGACCGGGAGTCCGCACTGGGCCGCGCGCTGAATGAGACCGAGATTGAAGAGGTCCTGAAGCGGCGCGGGCGGCCCTGCCTGGTTGCGAGCGGGTTCAGGCCGCAGGAGTCGCTCATTGGGCCGGTTCTCTATCCCATCTACCTGTTTTGCCTGAAGTGCGCCCTCCTGGGCTATCTTGTCCCTTGGTTAGTGGTATCGCTCATCCTCCTCATCGTGCGCCCGTCCTTTTCGGCCAGCCAGTCCGTTCCGGCCTGGTTCATGACCCTTGCAACGGTATCGGGCCACCTGTGGACCATGGCCTTTGTTGCCGCCGGCACCATAACGCTCGTCTTTGCCATTCTGGAGCGCGTGCAGGCGAAGTCACACTGGCTTGAGAACTGGAGCCCGCGCAAGCTTCCCGCAGTGCGCAACGACAACTTGAAAACGCGCACCAGTGCGGGCTTCGAGCTGGCCATTATCCTGCTCGCAATCGCCTGGTGGTGCGCCTATATGGATACAACCGTAGTGTACCTAGGCGAATCTGTGCGGTTCGATCTGAAGCCCCAATGGCTGTGGTTCTTCTGGGGCTACCTTTTGGTGCTTCTGCTCACGGCCGCAACCGCCGCGTTCAGCCTCGTTCGTCCGGCGTCTGGCCGGTCGCGCGCCGCACTGCGCCTGGTGAACACGGCGTTCGGCGGGATTCTGTTTTGCTGGCTCCTGAATTCGAGCATTGTGGCCGGAATCTCTGCTCCCAACCTCACGGCACAGAAATCCATTGAGATCGCAAATGGCTTCAATCATTGGATGATCACCATTCTCCCAATCGGAGTGATTGCGGCCGTGGTAATCGCCGCGATCGACGTTTATCGCATCGTTCGAATCAAGCCCCAAGGCTGCTGATCGGCGTAATCTCGCCAATTAGCCTTCCACAAATTGCATCCACGTTCGCAGAACGGGCGCGGCAGCAAGCATCCGCCCCGTCCCGGCAGTAGCGCGCGCGATCCAGCCTTTACGCAGATCGGTAACTCTTCTGCTCAAAAAAACATCGGGTGCTCCAGGTCTCGTTTTTGAAACCTGGGAGCCGACCAATCTCCTGCAAGAGGCGTTTTCCTGCTCCCTACTCCCTACTCCCTGTTCCCTAATCCCTGCCTTATCCCACCGCCTGCACAGTTCCCTTGCCCACCAGTTCCTCAACCCGTTCGACCCAGCCGCGGTCCGCGGTCACGCTCATTCCTTCGGGCTCCAGAATCACCGCATACTCGCCTTTTTTCTCCAGATGCAGCATCACCTTTCCTGGTCCCGGCGCAGCTTCCGCGGCGCTCTTGAGGCCGGCAAACATCTCCTCTGTGGCGCGGTCGAGGTTGATGCGGATTCGGACACCCACAGGCAGCCTGACCTGCACCTCGTCGAGAGATTGAATCGAACTCACGGCAATCTTTGGCGCCGCGTCCTCCTCTCCCATCAGCACGCCACGCACCAGCACCGGCGCTTCCATTTTGAGTTGCCCTTGCAGCCGCTCGTAATCGCGCGAGAAGCAGATCAGATCAATCTTTCCGGTCGCGTCCTCGAGCGATGCCTGCGCATAAAGCTTCTGGTCGCGCCGGCTCTTCTGCACCCGCAGTCCAAGAATCATTCCGGCGACCGTCAGCTCATCCGCCGGATCCCGCTGCGTTCCCCAGCGCTTGTCCGTCTTGTCAGACGGCTTCCGCTCCAGCGCTTCCGCGGTCGAAATCACTCCCGTCAAATTGCGCAGCTTCTCCGCATACTTATCCAGCGGATGCCCCGACACAAAGAAGCCCAGCACCTCTTTTTCATTGGCCAGGCGCTCGCCTTCTTCCCAATCCGCCACGCGTGGCAAATCGTCTCCGCCCCGTGCCGCTTTGGGACCTTCGTCGAAAAGCCCGAACAAGCCGCTCTGGCCCTGCGCCGCGTCCTTCTGCGCCTTCTGCGCCCGCTCCATCGCCTTGTCTACCGCC
>CAYWMR010000243.1:0-7583 GCA_964458965.1 uncultured Occallatibacter sp.
CGTTGTGAAGCAGGAATCCGGCGGTCAGCGAAAAGAGCCGGACGTTGACCGTCTCACCGTTGGTCGGTGGGTGGATAGGCTGCAGCTTCTTTCAGGGCAGATTAGCGCCGCCATCTTCGACCCGGTCGCTCCCGGCGAGAATATGTGTCATGCCACTCCAAGTATCGGTGTGAAGTTGTTTCGCGATCGCGGCGAAGGTGCCGAAGCGCCGTACTCTTTCCTCAGAGATGTTCCCGGGCGCCACAAGCCCCTGGACTCGCATTTGGCGCTATCGCTCATCGATGCCAGAGGTTTGCCCCAAGCCCAAAGAGTCTCTTGTCCACCGGGACTGTTGTGAACGGGCGCGTCCCCGCTCACTCTCTGTGTGAGAGCTTGCCTCACTTGTGAGAAAATGGCACCACTTGTTTTCCCGGTGAAGCGGTGAATCCATGATGGGCGACCACACAGAGGCGGGGAACTCGTTGAGTGGGCAGACCGCGCTCGAGGACGAACGCCTGGTCCGAGCCCTCGCGGAGGGAAACCCCGAGGCGGAGCGCGAGTTTGCATTGCGTTTTCTGCCCAGGGTGCGTGCCATGTTGCGTGCCCGCTCTCGCAACCCCGACATTACCGCCGATCTGGTCCAGGATGTGATGATCGAATCGATTTGCGCTTTACGTCGAGGCCGGTTACGCGAGCCTTCCAAACTAACTGCCTTCGTCCTGGCCATCGCTCGCAATATCCTGTACAGCCACTTTAATAACGCCAACCGCCAGCCGGAATCGCTGGAGTTTCCCGACGAATTGCCCGATTTGAAATCTGTCTCAGACAACGTAGAAGTGGAAGACCGCAGGGTTCTGGCCATGGAGGCCATTGCCCAGCTCGACCCGTTCGACAAGGCAATTCTGCATCTGACTCTTGTGGAAGGGCTTAAGCCAGGACTGATTGCCGAGAGACTGGGGTTGAGCCCGGATGTTGTCCGGCAGCGTAAGGTTCGCGCCACACGGCGCGTAGCGGAATCTGTAGCGAGCCAGTCACAAAACTCGCTGTTGACTCACTACACAACAGGGAAGAAGCCATGACCCAATGCAACCGAGCTCCCGCGATAAAGAATGCCGCTGCCTACATCGAGGGCTCGCTGACTGTTTCGGAAGCCGAGCAGTTTGAGGATCACTACTGGAACTGCCCGGCTTGCCTGGCTTACCTGCAGGCGCTTGAAGCCGTGGGCGACGAACTTGCCCGCGAACCGGTTCCGCAATTCGCTCCGGTTCAGCGCAAGCCCGTATTTGCCTGGCCGGTGCTGGTCTGGACTCTGGGACCAGTCGCCGCGGTGGCGGTCATAACTGTGATGAGCATCAGAATGCTTTCGCCGCACCCGGCACAGCCATTGCAGGCACATGCAAACCCGGCCAACTCAGCGCAACCCTCCGCTTCTCCGCAGGCAGTTCACTCCTCGCCGGCTCAGCAGGCGGCCACGGAGTTGGCCGACCTGTCTCTGCCTGCGTTTGTGGCGCCAAACCTTCGCGGAACCAGTATGGAAGCGCACTTCAAACAGGGCATGACGGCATATGGACAGGGAAACTGCCGGAACGCAGTGGCTGCTCTGGCCCGGGTTCCGGCCCAGGACAAGCAGGAGCTCAAATCCCAGCTCTACTCCGGTTTATGCCAGATGCACGAGGGTGAATTGGCTGCCGCGGCATCCAGCTTGCACAAGGTGGTTGATGCGGGAGATTCGCAGCAACTCGAATTGGCGTTATATTACCTGGCGCAGATTCAGCTGGTACGGAACGATTCGGCGGGCGCGCACCATTTCCTGGTGCGGACGATTTCTCTTCAGGGAGACCTGGAACAGCGAGCCCGGTTGCAGGATCGGAAGGTGCTTGCGTTGGTCGATAAGGGTCGCGAGGGTGGAACCAAAAGCCAAGGCTCCAAGTGACGAATGCGTCGTGACTTTCGTCCGCGGTCAGACTAAGGCTCATTATCTATAAATTCTTGTCGCTTCCTTCGACATGAGACTTGCGTCGCCGCGCAGTTGGCTCTGGCGCAATTTCCTGCGCGCACTTTACCGGATTGCCCGGCTTCAGCGCTCGGCGGGAAGACGAAACAGCAAAAATATTTTCGGCAGCGGTCACAAATACAGTGCTCTCCAGACAACAGCATTGTGTGATCCTGCGGAGGTCTGAAGTCGCTGGGATCCAAAGGAGTGTCATGAAGTCCACCCAGCTTCGGTCAGAATCTACGAGCCTTCGTCTGTTAAATGCGACGCGCGTTCTCACCGCGTCGTTCCATTCAATTTTCCGTCACATAGCAGCATGCCTGCGTACCCGTCCAGCCATGATGCTAGCGTTCTGCTTGCTCACTGCCTCTTTAAGTCTCGCGCAGACCGGGCACTTTAGCCAGATCCAAACCGTCCTCAATCTACCTACCTACCTTGGAAACGGAATGGGGTTGGCAATAGACTCAAGCGGCAACATGTATGTCGCCGATGAAGGTACCGCTCGCGTATTGAAGTTTACCCCGTCGAACGGCGGCTTCACTGTGACCACCATCGGCACTGGTTTTCAAGCCCTTTACGGTATCGCGGTCGATGCCAGCGGCAACGTCTATATCGTAGATAACCTGCAACCCACGTTATTCAAAGAGACCCCAAATGGCAGCGGCGGCTATACCCAAAGCACGATTGGCAGTCAGTTGTATAACGCGGTTTCCGTCGCGGTGGATAAGCATGGCAATGTGTTCGGCGTCGCGAATGGCGAGCTGTTCGAGGAGGCGTTGTCGGGAGGCGTCTACACACAGAGCTACCTTCCGACCCCTGGCACCCACGGCGTCTATCAAGTCGTGATCGATGGCAACGGTGACCTCTTTCTCAACGATGGCTATGATAGCAAGGTGTACGAAGATATACCGCTGCCGGGAGGCGGCGGCTACTCAACCAATCCACTCTCTGTCGGTGGTGCCAATTCGCTCGCAGTGGATGCGAACAACAACCTATATATAGCCAACTACCCCGGCACAATTTACAAGTTAACGCCGAACGGTGTCGCCACCTTCACCATCACCGGCTCCATCTACACCGATTCAAGTTTCAATGACAATGATTGGTATGCAATGAACTATGGCGTTGACTATTTTGATGCAGTCGGACTTACCGTCGACGGCAACGGCAATGTGTTTTTCATCGACGGTTACACCCAGGAGTTGATTGAGGAGTCGACGACGTCACCGGCAAACGCCGGCCAGATACCCGTGACAGGGACCAGCTACCCTGTCTCCTTGTTCTTTACCTTCGACTCGGAAGGCACGCTGGGAGGCTATTCGATCCTCACTGATGGCGAGCCCAACACCGAGTTTACCGACTCCCTTCTTGGCACCTGCTATGCGACGAGCAGTTACCAGGCCGGTGCCACTTGCGACGTTGACGTGAACTTCACGCCGGCTGCTCCCGGAATCCGATCCGGCGCGGTGGTGATGAACGATAACTTCGAGAATCCGTTCGCCACCAGCTACGTGCAGGGAATTGGAGTTAGCCCGCTGGTTGCCTTCCCTGGCGCTTCGCCGGCTCCGTACATCACCGGACTGTTTGAGCCCTTTGGCATCGCAGTGGACGCATCGGGCAATCTCATCGTTGCCAACGCCGGAGGCACCAATGTGTTGCTCAACAAGCCGGGTGGCGCACAATCCCCGGTAGGCAGCGGATTTGTAAGTCCGACTGGTGTGGCCGAGGATGGCGCAGGCAATATCTACGTTGCCGATAACGGCTCTGTTTACGAGGTTGCAAAAGCAACCGGTGTGCAAACCAACTTGAACCTCAGCGGCGTCACGGCCCCCAACGATCTGGCCATCGATGGGGCCGGGAATCTGTATATTAGCGAACCAAGTCTCGGCAAGGTTCTTAAAGCTACACCCGCCGGCGTAATCACCAGCGTGGGTACCGGACTGGATGCGCCGCGAGGCATAGCCGTGGACGCGGGCGGGAATGTGTACATCGCCGATTACAACGCGGGAAATGTCTACGTAGTCGCACCCTCGGGCGCGCAAACCATGTTCTCCGGCTTTGCGGCCCCATCCGGCGTGGCCGTTGACCCGGCCGGCAATCTGTATGTTGCCGCCTTCGGGAGCGGAGAGCTGATTCAGGTTGCACCCGGCGGCGCGCAAACAACCATTGCAAGCGGACTCTCCAACCCATATTCCGTCGCTCTCGATGGCATCGGAAATCTCTATTTCACGCAGTATGGAATCGGTGCGGTAACCAAGATCGACCGCGCAGATGCGCCCTCCCTGAACTTTATGACCACCGAAGCGAGTTTCGTAAGCGCAGACAGTCCAAAGGCAGTTACCCTTGCAAATGCCGGCAACGCTGCACTCGACTTCCCGGGTCTCAGCTCATCGAGCAATCCGGCCGCCTCGACGGGCTTCACTTTCAACAGCAGCAATGCATCCGACTGCCCGCTTGTGCCTGCCAACTCTTCCACTCCTGGCTCGCTACCCGTCGGCGGTTCCTGTCTTCTGCCCGTCAGTTTCGAGCCTCTCGCCGCAGGAAGTAATAACGGCACACTGGCTATAACGGATACCAACCTCAATGCGGTCGCTCCTGGCTATGCGGTTCAAAGCATATCTCTCTCCGGAATCGGAACGGGTGTGGCCGCACCAGCGGTGTCGCTAACATCCACAAGCCTTTCATTCGGAAACCAGGAAGTGGAAACAACGAGCCCATCGCAGTCGGTTACGTTGACCAACACGGGTGGATCGCCACTGTCGATCACCAGCATCGCGGTGACCGGCGCGGATGCATCCTCGTTCGTGTTTGCAAACTCCTGTGGAAGCAGTCTTGCTGCCGGGGCCAACTGCACCATTCATGGACACTTTACACCGGCAACCACAGGCCCGCTTTCGGCGGCCGTGACCATCACCGACAATGCCAGTGGGTCGCCGAAGAGCATCGCGCTGAGCGGAACGGGAGTGACCGCGCCAGCGGTGTCGCTGACATCCACCAGCCTTTCATTCCCCGACCAGACTGTGGAAACAACGAGCGCATCGCAGTCGGTTACGTTGACCAACACGGGGGGATCGACACTGACGATCACCAGCATTGCGGTGACAGGCGCGGATGCGTCCTCGTTCGTGTTTGCAAATTCCTGCGGAAGCAGTCTTGCTGCCGGGGCTAGTTGCTCGATCCATGGACATTTCACCCCGGCAACAACAGGCCCGCTTTTGGCGGCCGTCACCATCACCGACAATGCCAGCGGATCGCCGCTGAGCATCTCGCTGAGCGGAACGGGTGTGGCCGCACCAGCGGTGTCGCTAACATCCACAAGCCTTTCATTCGGAAACCAGGAAGTGGAAACAACGAGCCCATCGCAGTCGGTTACGTTGACCAACACGGGTGGATCGCCACTGTCGATCACCAGCATCGCGGTGACCGGCGCGGATGCATCCTCGTTCGTGTTTGCAAACTCCTGTGGAAGCAGTCTTGCTGCCGGGGCCAACTGCACCATTCATGGACACTTTACACCGGCAACCACAGGCCCGCTTTCGGCGGCCGTGACCATCACCGACAATGCCAGTGGGTCGCCGAAGAGCATCGCGCTGAGCGGAACGGGAGTGACCGCGCCAGCGGTGTCGCTGACATCCACCAGCCTTTCATTCCCCGACCAGACTGTGGAAACAACGAGCGCATCGCAGTCGGTTACGTTGACCAACACGGGGGGATCGACACTGACGATCACCAGCATTGCGGTGACAGGCGCGGATGCGTCCTCGTTCGTGTTTGCAAATTCCTGCGGAAGCAGTCTTGCTGCCGGGGCTAGTTGCTCGATCCATGGACACTTCACACCGACAACAACAGGCCCGCTTTCGGCGGCCGTCACCATCACCGACAATGCCAGCGGATCGCCGCAGAGCATCTCGCTGAGCGGAACGGGGCAATAGTCGAGGCTGTCCGGCTGTTGGGCATTACCAATGCTCCCCCTTGGCCGGAATCGGGTTGGCTCCAGAATGCTAACAGCAGCCGGACACAAAAGACTGATTTGGTGGGAGTAGAGGATCGGGACTCTAGATCCCACCATTGCCAAGTGCGCTCCACGGATGTTTGGCATTTGTGGTGTTCAACAACCTACAGGTTTAAGAACAGCCCAACCATCGCAGGGCCTGCTTTAAACCCACAAATTGCTCGACCGCCAACCTGACGAAATCGGCGAGTTCGGTAATCGGGAGGACGCAGCTCAGTTGACAATCGCAACAGGGGAGCGATAGCCTAACGAATCTGTTGCCACATTTCTTGGGTGTTCCTCGCCTTGGGTCCGCCGACCGCCCTCGAATGCGAACGAATGGCCAGCAGATTTCAATATGGGCGCTCTTGCAGAGATCGCTCTCCGCAAGGCCGTGACTTTGTCCCTTCCCCACGTTCGCTCTTAGCTTCCACCAGTTTCACCGGGGTCCTCACAACTCACGCCCTTTGAGGTTTCCACCATGCCGTTTGCCGACTGCGCCCAAGCCAAGTTCTCGTCACTGCGTATGCCTCTTATCCTGGCGATGGCCCTGGCGGCGTTGCTGCTGCCTGCGGTGGCGCATGCCCAGATTTCGTTTGTCGGCGCGCAAAACACCCTTTATGCCGGCGCTTCCGGCCTTTCCCTGTCACCCGTAGCCGTCGATTCCAATGGCGATGCATTCTTTGTTACCTCCAACGGCACAACCACTCAGCTCATGGAAGTGCCGGCAGGCGGCTCCAGCATCGTAATCAACAGCAGTTTTCCATCCGTCCCCACTGCCATTGCGGTCAATCCGGCCGGCACCACCCTCTACTTCATCTACTACGGATCGACCACCAATTGCAGCGGCGGATCTATCTTTATCGCCACGGCCCCGGTTTCATCCGGAGTTCTCACCAACCTGCCCTGCTCCTTTACGTTCAACGATGGCGTTACTCCATTTACAGTCAAGTACACCAACCCCAGCGGGCTCGCGGTCGATCCCAGTGGAAACCTCTGGATTGCCGACGAAGGCGGCGGCGACTTCTTTGAGATTCTCGCGCCCGTAACCTCGACGAGCGTTCCATCCGAGTACGCCGCGCTTGCCACAGGACAGCCAGAAGAAATCGCGGTGAATGGAAACGGAGAGGTCTACTTCACGTTTCTCAAACCCTCTGGCGAAACTGAAGTTCAGGATGTAGCCGACATCTCCACGTCGTCGTTTTCCAATAACCTCGACAGCAGCCCGGTAACTCCAACCGTGATTGCGAGCAATGTGCCCAGCATCCAGTCCGGACTGGCCATAAGCTTGACCGGGAATCTCTACCTGGGCGGCAGCTCGACAGATTCCGAGATTATCGGCAGCACCCTGGTCTCTGTGGATGAGGACTTTGCCGACGGAACCGAAGGCATGGCCACCGACTCCAATGGCAACCTGTATATCGCCGGCGAAGACGTGACAGGGACCCCATACGTGGTTGAGCTCAACAAAAATGCCGCGAGCTTTGGTTCGCAGACGGTTGAGGAAACCAGCAACCCACTCACGCTGGGTTTCATCATCGCCAACACCACCGTCGGCAGCATCGGCCTGTTGACCACGGGACAAGCAAACCAGGACTTTGCCAGCGCCTCCGGAACAAC
>CAYWMR010000244.1:0-7570 GCA_964458965.1 uncultured Occallatibacter sp.
GTGCGTTGCGAACAGCTTAGCTGCCCGCGAGACCAGCCGTCTCATCCCATCTAAAGCCCAACTTTATTTTCAGGCATTTGCGGCACGACTGAAGTCGTGCCCTGATACAGAGCCTTTGCAATTTGCGCGGGAAGAGAGTTTTTCCGCAGGCTGTGAAGCCCAACGTTGGTCCTGGTGAAATTGGCAGAGAGCGTACCTCAGGGGTTGAAGCCCACGTTGATTTGATTGGCTTTATGCCGGGGATAAATCCCCGGCCTACCGCCCGGATGAGTTTTTCGGATGGTGAGAAGTCGAGCCCTTTGAACGAAGGAGGCCGAGGTAGGGATTTTCCGCAGGCTGCTAGAATGGATAGGCACCGATCTTGGACTTAGGATTCTCATTGAATGAGCGCTAATTTGAAATCGAGTCTTGTAAGTTCTGTTGAAACGACGGCGGCGCAGGCTGGCCTGCTTCTTGTGTCTACTAGTGAAGGCAGCGACTTCCACGGGCGGCCTACGGCGGTGTTCCAGCTTGGGTTGCCGGGCGACGAGCTTGCCGGGCGGACCGTGCAACTGGAGTTGAGCGAGGCGTTCGACTTCGACAAGCCCGACCTGCTGCCGACGATGACGGCCCACCTTGCAGGGGAAGCCAAGCGGCTGCGCAATCCGCGGCCCGAGTGCTATGTAACGCTGGGCGGGCTGCCGGTTGCGTTTGGCAAGTTTCAGTGGCCTTTTCATACTTCGGTATCTGGCGCGGACACGCACATTGTTCACGGGGAGATTCACCTGGCGGACGGGGGCGCGCACAACCTTCATGCGAAGATTGCGGCGTCGGTGACGCTGACTTTCGCGGAGATTGTGCCGTCGATGGAGCAGCCGTATGCGGAGACATTTGTGTACAACGCGGTGCGCAAGACGGTGGATCTGGGGCAGCTTGAGTTCATCAAGAGCGGGAATCGGCAGCCGGTGCCGGTGACGACGCGCTACTACAGCCGCTGGCAGAAGAAGTTTCTGTTCACTGAGACCAACGATGCGGAACGGCTGGAGTATCTGCTGCGCAAGGTGTATTGGCTGAGCGGCGTGCTGGGCGAAGGAAAGCCGGTGTGGATTGGGGATCCGCGAGATGCGCAGTACCTGAACACGACGGAAGAGGATTTGGTGCGGATGGCGGGGCACGAGGCCGGAGAAGGATTGCTGGCGCTGGATGGGGAATTTGCCACGGCTACGCCGCAATTGCTGAGCCGCGCGCCGGAATATGAGGCCGCTCTGGAGGCCGCGCTGAACTTTACCAAGCCGCAGTTCAACGAGTCGATGCGGTCTGGGCACGCGAATATGTAAGAGCGAGGGAGAAGTGCGGGGGAATCAGTCTGGCGGAGAGGGAGGGAGTCTCTTTCCTAGCACGCTAATTACCTGTGTTTCCTGAGAAATCATATTTATTGTCATGCCGTTGTCATTCATTTGCCATGATTGCCATGGAAAACCGGTCAGTAACCCTGATGATCAGGTTCAAGGATGAGCAAGGCAAATGGAAACGCAAGGAAGCTGCCAGGGGCGCCAACGGCCGCGTAAAGCCGGGCCATGCGCTTGTAGACGGAAGAGCGGTCGCCGTTCGGGCCGGGGCATATGAGCTTCGCCACATGGTCAATCGGCAGCCGGTGTACACGCCGGCCGGAAAGACGGCGGCGGAAGCTGATGCAAAACGCGCCCGACTAGAGAAAACGACTGCCGCCATCGAGGCCGCCAAGGGCACCGACGTCAAGGTCATACCCAAGCCAGGACGGAAGACACTAAAGGATACGGCGGTGGCATCCATTAGCGACGCTGAGGGTCGGAACGCGAACGAAGCCGCGGAACAGGCTCAGCTTGTCAGCTCCGAATTCATCGAGCTGATGAGGAAGCGAAAGAAAGCGTTCGTCGACGAAATAGACAGGGATGACATCTTCAGTTTCATGCGGCGCTTCGTAAGCGCGGGTGGCTACGAAGTTGTAGCGGAGTTCACAGACAAGATCTCCGGCGCCAAGGCCAGGCGGCCGGGGCTCGACCAGTTACTGGCCGGCGCTCGCCGTGGACGTTTCGATGTCGTGATGACCTGGGCTTGCGATCGCATCGCCCGCTCGACTCGTCACTTCCTCGAAGTGCTGGACGAACTGGGCCGGCTTAATATCGAGTTCGTCAGCTTCCGCGAGCAGATCGACACTGGCGGCCCGCTGGGCCGGGCCATCGTCGTCATCATCGGTGCGATCGCCGAGCTCGAGCGGAGCCTGATCGTCGAAAGGGTGCGCAGCGGCATGAGGCGCGCCCGGCTTGAAGGCCAGCACATCGGCCGTCCAGCGCTCGACCTGGATCGCCAGGCTATCGTTCGGGATCGCCAGCATGGCCAGAGCCTGGGCCAGATCACCAGGGCTCACCGCATCTCGCGAGCCACTGTCCACCGGGTAATTCACGAGCAAGAGCCCCCATAATCCCCGTTCCAAAAGGGTGCTGAAAACCGCCCTCTAAACCGAACAAAACAAACAGCCGGATTTCACCGATCCGGCCGTTTCAAAACGTATGGGTTGTCGTACAGCAGGCCAACGTAAGGTGCCCCAAAAGATGGGTAGCGAAGTTTCTGGCGGATTTCAGTCGACTAGCCGAGTTTTGAGGACCTATTTCGGCAAGGAGGCACAACTGGCAGAATACAGAAACGATTGCGGCGATTGGTGCCCGGTCTCTTGGGTTGAGATGCGCGTTTCCGGTCGGAGTCGAAAAGGCCAGCCAGAGCACCACAGTCCTGCCAACAGAGGCTTCAGGGCAACGAGACGCAGGAAGCGCGGTTCTTCAGTACGCCACAAGAACAGGAGATTTGAGAGGAAACGGGAATCGCGCTCGGTCGACTTCGGTTTAGGGGGAAGACGGCGAACCGGTTCGCCGGGCTCATGTTTTTCAATCCCAGTTGAAGGTGACTCGCGGTTAGCCAGTCATCAAGGCGTTATCCGGCCAATGAGGTGTTTTGGGTTTCCGCAACCACTGCGTTTCCAGATATCCCACTGTCTTGTCAATGCTCGCTCCTTCCCAATGTGGGCTTCAGGAATACGTTGCTGGTGTTGGAGCCATGAATGCTAGCGTGACAACTGATACACGAGCGGCCTCCCCCTGATTGGAGATGCTCCGGAACGGCAGGCAGGCCCGCTCCGGAGTTCGGCGAGGGCAAGTGGCATAGCAGGCAGATTTTGTTCACGTCGGCCTTAATCAGCAGCTTGCGATTCGGTCCACCGTGCGCGAAGTGGCAGGCAGTACAGCCTTCAGCCTTGATTGCAGGGTGCAAATGGACGAAGGGGCCGGCCACCGGCGTGTGGCATTTGGTGCAGGTAATGAACTGCCAGTTAGAAGAAGACCGCGCATTCTCCTCAAAGGAGCCGTGCGCAGCGTGACAGTCGGTGCACTCGACCAATCCCTCTTCAACCTTGTGGCGAGAGGGCATGGAGAACTGCGGCTTGACATCGCTGTGGCACTGAAAGCAAAGCTGGGGCTGCTCCATCTTGAGCAGATGTTTTGGTGCGCCGGGCTGATGGATGGTGTGGCAGCCGATGCAGCTCACATTTCCCCTACCGTGGGCTGAGCGCTCAAAACTTGTGTGCTTGCTCCCATGGCAGGCATCGCATTTCTGATCCAGGTCTTTGGCCGTGGCCGTGGCCGGGTCGAAGATCAATGTGACGTCGCCGCCCTTTGCGTGCGCCTTGCCCGCCCCGTGGCAGCTCTCGCAGGTCACGGCTTTGCTGCCGTCGATCGCCGCTGGCTTGTTATGCGGATCGTTGGCAAAACTCTTCACGACCTCTTTGTGACAGGTTGCGCAGACGGCGGGTTCTTCGGAGTTGCTTGAATCCGATTGCACCGGTTGGCGGCCGTCGGGCTCGCCTGGCTGTACTGCCGTTGCTGTTGTGCAGAGCTTTGCCGCTCCCAGCAACAGCACGAAACAGGCTCGTAAGCAGAATCCCGGCGCTCTCTTCGGCATGTACGCGAGCGATTGCCGGCTTGTCTTGCCCTTTTCAGCGAGAGTGTTGTGGCAATTCTTCATTTCGGCTGTGGCCCTTGTTCCCCAGCCGGCGCGACCTGTCCATCTGGTGGTCCGTTGGGCAGCTGTGCCGTAGCCGGCTCAGGACTTATCCCGCCGCGATGGCAGGTGCCGCAAGTGACAGGCATGCCGGAGCCGTCGACCTTGGCGATGTAGTTTCTATTGATCTCCTCGGTCATCGCGTACATGATGCGCGCGGTGCCCTTCAATTTCTTGGAATCATCTGCGAAGTTGAGGCGCGGGCGCCCATCCGGGCCAGAATTATCGTGATCTTCGGCGTGGCAGGAATCGCATCGAACACCAAGCGAGTTTGTCCATTGTTCCATGATGTCGTGGACTTGTTGTCCGGAGAGGTCCTTGGGCAACACCTGCAGGTTGGTTGGCGCGGAAAAAGTGCGGGGCGAGGCAGGCGGTCTCTCTGTGGTACGCTGCGGGCCTTGTGGAGCTTGAGCCCGCGTAGCCGCGAGGAAGAAACACGTTGACAACAATGCGACCGCAAGGGCCGATCGAGCTGTTGATGATGGCTGCAAGGAGCGAGCCTCCGAAACTACGGCGTCTGCCGGTACTTTCCCTTCCAAAACACGAGTAACTTCCGAATAGCAGGTCAACCGTGCGCAACGTTTCACTGTAGGAGATTCAAGCCTACTTGCGCGCATAAACCGTCCCTGGCGGCTGATAGGGAGGGTCGGACACTGCGCGGGTGTAAGCAATGAGAGCTTTTACGTCCGAGGGACTCAGCGTATTCCCATACGACGGCATCAACGCCGAACGATTCAAGGCCGGACCACCGTGCAGGATGATCGAAGTCAGATCGGCATCGCTCATCTTGTTCAGCGTGTTGCCATCGGTGAACAGATGCGGCTTGACCTCAAGGTTGTCATAATTGGAAACCCGCTCCGGAGACGACTCTGAATCGTGGCAGCGGCTGCAATACCTCTCCACGAGAATTGAGCCGACACGCTCTTGATAATTGAGCGCCGTTTCCAGAATGCCAATCGATACGGGCTTGGTCTTGCCGGATGTCACGGCGTCGATCTGATAGAGACCAGCAATGGTGCCCAAAGTGACTGAAGTGGTTGCCTGTCCGCTTGAATCGCTGAGCACCTCGGCCGGGTCGAAGCTGACGCCCGCGGGGCCATGAAACTCAACCAGCGCGCCCGGAACCGCGGTCCCCTGATCGTCATTCACCTGCACTACGAGCGGGTCTTTGAGCGTTGTGCCTGTGGCGCCGATCTGGTGACCGCCGCTTGACTCGACTAGCGCGGTTCCTTGAGCTGTAGCCTTCAGCCCTGCATTCGCTGGCGCGGAGTGCTTGCAGCCCGCGAGTGTGGCGGCTGAAAGCAGCGCCAATATAGCCGAGGTCGCGAATGTCATGCTCCCAGTGAATCGCCTCTTCATTGCTTCACTCCCCGCCCGCCCGGACCCTTCTGCGACATCAGGAAAGCTGTCAGTGCGCGGGCATCGTCGTCGCTGAGGTTCTGATTCGGTTCTGCCGTCCCAGGCCGCAGCGCCTGCGGATTCTTGAGCCACGCGTGCACCCACGCCGGAGTCAACCGTGAGCCAACTTGCGTCAATGTCGGCCCGATGTATCCCTTATCGGCTTTCGAGTCGACAATGTGGCACGACTGGCAAGCGTACTTGGAATAGAACAGTTGCTTTCCGTGCTCGACGAGATTTGGAGAATTTGTAGCCAACGGCGCGAGATCCGGATCGATGGCAGGCGACTGGTAAACGACCAGAATGTAGTCGGTCAATTCCTTGTTGTCGCTGTCGCTCAAATTGAAGCGCGGCATGCGCCGAATGAGCGATGGACGCAGCGTGTTGGGGTTGTGCAGAAAGTCCGTGAGCCATTGACGCTGCACCGAACTTCCTTCCCAGGTAAGATCGGGCGCCATGTCTCCCCCTCTTCCGTTGAAGCGATGGCAACTGAAGCAAGCCAGCTCAGCGATGAGCTTGCCCGCGTGACCGGCTGGTTGATAGTTGGTCTCAGGGACTGCCGCAACGCGCAGGTTGTCGGGCATAGACCGGCCGCGAGCCGTCAGCGCGAGCAGAGCGGTAGTCAACGCGTCTGTCTGCGAAGCGGTCAGCGTGAACTGCGGCATCTTGACGCTGGAACCGAAGGCGCGCGGCTGGCGAATTTTGGCCGCAATATAGCTGGGCAGAGAGTGTTCCATGCCTGGCAGAAAAACAATCTGCGCCAACGGTTTGCTGCCAATTGTGCTGAGATCGGGCGCAAAGTTTTCCGGCTTTTGGACGCCATTGATTTCGTGGCAAGCCGCGCATCCAAATTCCACGATCAGCTTGCGGCCGTGGGCGATCTGTTGTGGGCTTGATGCATCCAGATGAACGCCTGAGCCATAATCCGAATCTGATTTGGCCTGCAGAAAGGCAACCAGCGTTGCATTCTGCTGCGGCGTGAATCGGTAGTGCGGCATCGGCGTTGTTGAGTCGTAGACGCGCGGGTTTTCAAGCCATGCTGTCAGCCACTCGGGCTTTGCCTTGTTGCCGATGCGCGTCAGTTCCGGGCCCAGATTACCGCCCACCAGGTTGCCCGCCGCGTTCTGTACCGCATGGCACGAAGCGCAGAACGACTCGCCGTAAAGGCTCGGTCCGGCGGTGAGATCGGCGGCCGTTGCGGGCTTGCCGCTGGGCGCGGCACTGTCGCCTGCCTGCGGCTTGCTGCTGCTCATCAGATACGCCGAGATGTCGCTCGCATCTCCGTCGCTGAATTTGTAGTTGGGCATCGTGGTCGATCCCGCATAGGCTTGCGGATCCTTGAGCCAGCTGAAAATCCACTCGCGCGTTGTCTTATCAGCGATATGCGCAAGCGAGGGAGGATGATCCGTGGCTTCAACCTTCGAGCCGTCTGGCCGCGTGATGGCGTGGCAATGCACGCAGCCATAGCGCGCCACCACGGTTCTTCCAAGGTTCAGCTGGGGCGTTCCGGGCAATGCATTCTGATGGCACTGGCCGCACCCTGACTCAATGTAGCGCGTAGGCAGAATCGGCTCCTCTCCGGCCCGCTCGCTATGGTGCGCCTCCGCAACTGTGGTGGCCTGTCCCTGGCCGCCGTGACAGATCACGCAACCGAATCCATTCAGCGAGTGCGGCACCACAGGATGCTTCCGGAATGGCTGCTGGCTCACATCCGCAAGACTCGCTTCATTCAACCCCAGGTGGCAAGTGGTGCAGCGGTCAACGACACCGAGTTCCGGCAGCCAGATCTGATGGATTCCCGGCTCGAACCGGCGGCGCAGGCTGATGGCGTCTCCGCGATCGCGGATCAGCGTCAGGTAGTGCCGCTGATAGCTATGCCATTGGCTGAAATGTTCCTTCGCCGGCGCAATCGCGAGCGCCAGCAACAGGATCACGCTGACAACGCCGAATGCCCGCACCGGATCGCCGAACAGCGCATGCCACGCAGAGGAAATATTTTTTCTGATCGGTTGCACTTAACTCCTCCAGGGCAGAACCCAGGACCAGCCTGGGCCGCGGAACCATGTGCCGACAGCGGTGAGCACAATCAGTTCAAATAGAAACC
>CAYWMR010000245.1:0-7540 GCA_964458965.1 uncultured Occallatibacter sp.
CGCTGGAGGCCTCGGCCGATCCGCGCATCACGACGACGATTATCTGGAACAGCGGGGCATTCATCCATCCGCCGACATTTACGCCGCCGCCGGGCAAGGCCGGTGCGCCACAGGGCTTTTCGATGCCCGCAGTGAGCAAGGACGATCTGAAGAAGATTCATAGCCCGATTCTCTACGTGACGGGAACCAAGGGCATTGAGCTTGAAAACGCCAAGGACGACTATAGCAAGATCAACCAGGTTCCGATCATGATTGCGATCCGGGATGGCGCGCAACACTATGAAGGGACGATTTATCGAGCTCCCAACGCAGGCGAGTATGGGCGCTACGGCTCGGCGTGGCTGGACTGGCAACTGAAGGGCGACAAGGAAGCCGCCAAGCAATTCTCCGGCGCGGATTGCGGGATCTGCAAAGATCCGAAGTGGAACGTGCAGAAGAAGAATATTCCGTAGATTGCGTTGCGGGCGGGCGCACCAGACCACGCTTGTTTGCGGCGGATTGAGTCACTTGTCCTGCTTGTCCTGTGCATCAGCCCGCGGTGCCCGCCGCTACTGGCGAAAGCTCCCGCAAATTCTCGACAGCCTCCGGAACCACCCGCAGCACATGGTCCACGTCGGCGTCTGTTGCGGTCTTCAGCAGGCTGAAGCGGAGGCTGGCGCGGGCGCGGGACTTGTCGAGGCCCATGGCCATGAGCACGTGGCTTGGCTCGGTTGCGCCGGAGTGGCAGGCCGACCCGCCGGAGACGGCCACGCCCTTCAGGTCCAGAGCGATTACCAGCGCCTCACCTTCAAGCTGGTCGAACCAGATGTTGGTGGTGTTGGCCACTCGGGGGATGGGGTTGGCGTTGAAAGAAACAACCGCAGATCCTTCGACTCGCTGTGCTCGCTCAGGATGACAGTCGTTGGGATTGTGCTTCGTGGATTCCCAGGTCCCAAAATCGGGACCTGGGGCACCCAGCTTTTGTGGTGGAATTGCACCGTTGACGCCGGTGCCGGGAATCTGCAAGACGCCTGCTTCGAGACGGTCGCGCAGGGCTGCAAGCCGGTCGATGTTTCCATCGTGCAGCGAATGCATAGCCAGTTCCGCAGCCTTGGCCTGGCCTACGATGCCAGGGACGTTCTCGGTGCCGGCGCGGCGTCGGCGCTCGTGGCTGCCGCCCACCAGCAGCGGCTCAATCGGAGTTCCGCGGCGCACAAACATGGCGCCGACTCCCTTGGGTCCGTGCATCTTGTGGGCGCTGATCGAGAGCAAGTGGCAGCCGAAACGGCGCACGTCGAAGTCCACCTTGCCCGCGCCCTGGACGGCGTCGATGTGAAAGAAAATGCCGGTTTCGTTGGCGATTCTGCCGATCTCCTCCACAGGCTGAAGCACGCCGGTTTCGTTATTTGCCAGCATCACGCTGATCAGACGGGTCTCTGGGCGGATTGCGCGCCGAATATCGCAGGGGTAGATGAGGCCGCTTGGGCTGGGCGCAACAAAGGTCGTCTCCACGCCGTCGCGGGCCAGCCGCCTGGCTGCCTCCAGAATTGCCGAGTGCTCGATGGAGGTGGTAACGAAGTGGTCGCCGGGGTGCAGCAGGCCGAAGATGGCTGTGTTGTCGCCCTCGGTTCCACCGGAGTTGAACACCACCTCCGCGGCGTGGCAGTTGAAGAACTCGGCCATGGTCTCGCGGGCCTGGTCTACGGCGCGGTGCGCGTGCTGGCCATGCAGGTGAATCGAAGAGGCGTTGCCGAAATGCTCCATCCAATAGGGGCGCATGGCTTCGATCACCTCTGGAAGCAGAGGTGTCGTGGCATTTGCGTCCATATAGGTTCGGCGCATGGCGTCTCCCTTCATAAATTGTACGGGCAATCGGGATTTCGCGCCTTGCGGTTCGCGCTTAACGGAAGATTAAAGGGTCTGTGGTGTTGGGAATGGCGGCTGGTCTGGTACATTTCGCTTACGCGGCTCTGGCCGCCCAATCCGCCCCAGGAGGAGTCAAATGCGAACCCACGCCCGCACCGTTCCCCATATCTTTGGTTGTTGTCTTCTGGCTGCCACATCCACTTTGGTCTTTGCGCAGGCCGCCGCACCCACTCCGCCAAAGCCGGCAATTGGCGCCGCCATTCCACCGTCGCAGATCTACGGAAAACTGCTCAGCGGCATCGAGCAGGAATTTGTCTCGGCCGCGGAGGCCATGCCTGAGGACAAGTACGACTTTGCTCCGCCGGTTACAGCGGGCGAGTTCAAAGGCGTGCGGACGTTTGGGCAGCAGGTAAAGCACGTGGCGGAATCGAACTATTACTTTTTCGGTGGACCTGGCTACACCGAGGCCGGCGACAAAGCCATGACCGACTCGATTGAGAAGCTGACCACCAAGGCCGACATCGTGAAGGCGCTGAAGGATTCCTTCGTAATGGCACATGGGTTCATGGACACTATCACGCCCCAGAACGCGTTTATCAACACTGCGCATGGCACACGCGCCGGCATGGCGGCCTTTGGAATTGCGCACTTGATGGACCATTATGGGCAGATGGTGGAGTACTTGAGGATGAACGGAATCGTTCCCCCGGCCAGCCGCTGAGCGATGTAACTCCCCTGAAGAAATGCACGATTTGCGCTCCGCGGCGGGTATTGGCCGCGGGGCCTCGCATGGCTGCGCTACCCGGCGAGCGGATGCGTATCGGATTGCCTTGTTACTGCAATTTCATTGGCACGCTAGCTGGAAGAGTCTCTTTGCCGCGTGGCTTTTACTGCCGACAGAATCCCAAGCCCCAACAGCACAACCCCTCCCGCTGCGAGCCACTGCACGGGAATATGCATCAGGTGCCCGACGTACATCAATCCGCCAATCATGATCGCGAATCCCGCGGCATAGATACCAAACGACATTTGACCCTCCAGTGAGTGCGTTGTGGGCGAAGGCATCCGGCGTTGATTACCTGCCATCCGGAGCGGGCTTCCGCCGCTTACAGCAACTTCGCTCGTTTCGCGGCGAGTGCGCGGCTGGGTCGCGGATCGAGAAGCGTGGGCCGGGATGCGTTCTGCTCCGGCAACTGGTCGGTAAGAACCACGTTGAGCAGCGACTTGTTCACCCGGATATGGCCGTTGTAGGTAACGTAGCCCATCTTCCGGAAGCGATTCATGAAGAAGCTTACGCGCGAGCGTGTGGTTCCAATCATCTCCGCAAGCGTCTCCTGGGTTACGGGCGCAATCTGCGTTTCCGGCTCGCCCTGCTTGCCATATTGCGCCATCAGCAACAGAATCCGCGCCAGCCGTCTTTCGCTGGAGTTGAAGAGCTGATCGACAAGATCCGCCTGGGTACGGATGCCCCTGGTGAGGATGAACTGCATGAAAAGCGTTGAGAAAGCGTGCTCTTCATGAAGCACGCGCAGCATCTGTTCCCTGTCTATTTCCAGTGCGATACAGAAGGTATTGGCGGTGGCGGAGACCGGTCGAATCGGGTCCAATCCAACCATCGCTTCCTCGCCAAAGAAGTCTCCGGCTGCCAGCAGGGTTACGGTTGCTTCCTTTCCCCGCTTGGAGACAACGGTGAGCTTGGCGCGGCCCGACTGGAGATAGAAAACGGAACCGGCTGCGCTTCCCTGGGCAAAGAAGAGCTGCTTGGTCTTGAGTCGGACAATGCACCTCCCCTTCCCTTCGGTCGAGAGGTAAACGGCGGGACTAAACGCCTTCCTGGTTGCTGCATCCATGTGGACTGCCTCCTCCGGTGTGGGCCTGGCGCGCCGGGTTGCTGCAAGCGCTTTGACCAAGAAAGAGGTAAAGTGCGACGCCTTGCCGGCCGACCGCAATCCTCCACACATTCTGGAAGGATTGCACCTCTATGCGACTAAATCTGAGCGGTTTGGCTCTACGCTTCATTTATCGGGCATAGACTGAGCGGGCGCGGAACCCCGGCGCCGAGGCATCAAGGCGAGTCAATTCAACGGTATTTGCGTGAAAAGTAACCAGGTGTGGTGGTTATCACTAGACAAAATCCCATTACTCGTGGACAATGGAAAAGTCCATGAGTCCAGTTGTAGGCCACGGCCGCCGCGCGCAGTCGGAATTGTGCGAGAATACAGGTAAATAGCCTGAATTGCGCCAGGTCGAGACCCAATTAACTTAGTCTGCCGCAGAGAAAATCTCTGTGCGCATGCACTTGGAACCTTACTTTTCCTTGGCCGAGCGTGTCCTCCTGGTGTGCGTTCTCAAATTTGATTGATTGCCGGTCAACCGGTTGCAAGTTGCCTTCAGTTAGAGCGCCGCATGGAGATATGCATGAGCGGGATCCCCCTTTTCAAGGCCATTCTTGAGAATCGTCTGAGTATTTTCTTTAAACCAACCACCGCCATCGTTACCGCGCCAGGCCGCACGGGTTCCTACAACGGTCGCCGCCTCTCCTCCGTTCCAGTTCGCATCGCCCAGGTTTCGCCGGCGCGCAGGCACAACTGGATGTTGGCCTTGCTGCCTTTGCTGCTGGCGGGCACGGGCGCGCAGGCGCAGGCTGTCTTCGCCACTCCCATTGCGGTGGGCGGCACGACAGAGCAGACTGTCTCTGTGACGTCGCCTGCCGGGGGCACGGTAGCCAGCGTGGCTGTACTGACGATGGGAGCGCCCAATCTCGACTTTCAAATTGGCAACGGATCAAGCTGCGTGTCTGCAACCGCGCTGGCGCCTGGCGGCACTTGCCAGCAATCGGTCTCCTTTACTCCTTCCGCGCCCGGCCTGCGCTCCGGCGCCGTGGTGCTGTTTGGTAGCGGAGGGAACGTATTGGGCACAACGTATATCTCCGGCACGGGGTTGGGCGGATTGGGTGTCTTTGTCCCCGGAAACGTTATTCCCGTCGCCGGCGACGGCAGCTATAAGGATGCGGTAGTCGATGGCATCCCGGCCACAGGTGCAGAGTTGTACCTGCCGTCCGGTATTACATTGGACGGCGCGGGCAATCTCTATATCGCGGATACACTCCATTATCGAATTCGCATGGTCTGCGCCAGTTCGACCAGCGCCATCCTCTCAGGGACCGCTGCCGCCTGCACCGGACCCGGCATCATCACAACCATTGCCGGGAACGGCGCCTCGGGCGAAACAGGCAATAACGGACCTGCATCGCTGGCCACATTAAATCTGCCGTCCGCGGTGGCTGTGGACGGCGCGGGGAATCTCTACATTGCGGATACGGGCAATAATGTCGTTCGCATGGTGTCCGCCGCTTCCGGAATCATTACCGCGGTGGCCGGCGGAGGCACCGGCTGCGGTGGGCAAACCGACACCGTCGGAGATGGCTGCCCGGCCACTCAAGCCAAACTCAATTCACTGCAGGGTGTGACCGTTGACTCTGGCGGTAACATTTTTATCGCCGACACCGCGAACCAGCGCATTCGCAGAGTGGATGCGGTTACAGGAATCATTACCACGGTGGCAGGAAACGGGTTCACCAATCCGAATGGCTCTGGTGGCTATACCGGCGACGGCAATCCAGCGACTGGCGCCGAACTGAACTCCCCTGAAGCGGTAGCGTTCGACGCCGCAGGCAATATGTATATTGCAGACTCCCTAAACAACGTAATCCGCGAGGTAAGTGCGGCCACTGGAAACATCTCCACCTTTGCCGGAACCGGGACGGCAGGCGATACCGGCAACGGAGGCGCGGCCACCGCGGCGGAATTGAGGGTGCCATCGGGTGTGGCAGTGGACCCGGCAGGCAATGTCTACATTGGCGACACGCAGAACTCCGCCATTCGAAAAGTAAGTTCGGCGTCCAGTTCGACCCCCGGCATCATCTCGACCATCGTCGTAACAGGCGTCGGCGAAGATTACTTCGCCGGAAGCTTTTCCCAGCTATTCCTCTACGGGCCGATCGGGCTCTTCCTCGATAGCAGCGGAAACCTCTACTTCGCCGACTCGTTGTACATGGAGGTGCAGGAAATCCAGAGCAATTATGTTGCGCTCGATTTCACCGGCGACGCGACTCCGACGCCGGTTCGCCAGGGTAGCTTGTCGGCGACGCAGGACCAGACAGTTGAGAACGATGGAAACGCTCCGCTCGATCTCACCGGCATCGTTTTTGGCACGAATACAGCCACTGATCCGACGGTCACCACCTGCGCTGTAAGCCCGCCTCTTCTGGCCGTGGATAACGATTGCGTTATCGGCGCGGTCTTCGCTCCCGCTCTTAGTCCAGTCCTTATCGGCAACACGGCTGAGAATGGAAACATCGATATTGCCGGCGACACGCAGACCGCGGTTACCGCGCCGAACTCTCCCCTGGACATCGAAGTGTTTGGGATTGCATCGCCGGTGAACGAGGCGACTATCACGATGGTATCCAGCCTCAACCCGTCCGGGTTCGGCAATCCAGTCACCTTCACCGCAACAGTCTCCACCGGCACCGGCACCGGCGCTTTAACCGGTACGGTCACCTTTTCAGTGGACGGCACAGCGGTGCAGTCGAATACGGCTCTCGGCACGGCGGTCACCAGCGGGTCCACCGTTTCTGCCACTGCGACGTTCCTTACCAGCACACTCACAGTGGGACCGCACAGCATTACTGCCGCCTACGTTCCCGGCACCGACGTAAACCACTATGCCGGCCCGCCGTTCACCTTGACGCAGAATGTGCTTGAGGGTACGGTCACCACACTTGCCTCATCCAGTCCGAATAATACTTCCCTTATCGGGACGAGCGTTACCTTTACTGCAACAGTGGCCATCGGACCAAACGGCGGAGCCGTTCCTCCGGTGGGTTCGGTCCAGTTCAACGACGGCGCAACCATCCTGACCACCGTACCGCTAAGCGCAGGCGGCACCGCACAATACACAACCTCGTCGCTCACCCTGGGAGTACATAACATCGTCGCGTATTACCTTGGAGATCCGACTGGAAGCCAAACCGATCAGGACATCCAAATCAGCAATTCCACTACGCTCAACCAGGATGTGCAGTCGCAATCGAGTGTTGCGCTAATCACAAATTCCAACCCCTCTAACTATGGATCTCCCGTCACCTTTACCGCGACGGTTACCACCACTGGCGGCGCACCTTTGCCCACCGACACTGTGACGTTCCTCGACTCGGGAACGCCGCTGGGAGCGGCTGTCGCGCTCGGCTCCAGCCTTCAGGCAACCTTCACCACGTCCACGCTGATCGCGGGCACGCACACCATCACCGCGTCCTATTCGGGGGATGCGAACAACAGTGCAAGCACCTCCGCGCCGGTCAGTGAAGTGGTGAACAAGGTAACGCCCACCATCACCTGGGCGCCACCCGCGGCCATCTCCTACGGCACGGCATTAGGCGCTACGCAGCTTGACGCAACGGCCAGCGTTCCGGGGACACTCACATACACCCCGGCCAGCGGCGCCGTATTGACGGCGGGTTTGCAAACGCTCTCGGTGACGCTTACACCCACCGACGCGACCGATTACAACACCGCCTCCGCCACGGTTTCTTTGACGGTGAACAAAACCACGCCGGCCATCACCTGGGCCACGCCCGCGCCCATTACCTACGGCACGGCCTTGAGTGCGACGCAGCTGGATGCCTCTTCGACCG
>CAYWMR010000246.1:0-7474 GCA_964458965.1 uncultured Occallatibacter sp.
AAGATGGCCTACGATGAAAAGGTCTGGGCGATCTTCGGCTCCATCAGCTCCGAGTCGACGCACATTGCACTGCGCGTTGCACTGCGCGCGGAATTACCGGTGGTGAGCTCGGCCAACACCGATCCCACCGTTCCGGAGACCACGATTCCGTGGTACTTCGGCACCATGCAGGACGATCGGCAACAGTATTTGACGCTGGCCCGGCACGTGTATGGCGATCTTGGATTGAAGCGCGTGGCGGTTCTCAGGGCGAGCAGCCGATACGGCCGTTATGGCCTTCCCAAATTCCTCGATGCCTCACGGCGGCTGGGGCATCCGGTGGTCATTGAGCAGATCTTCCAGCCCGGCGACACGGACTACAGTAAACAGCTAAGGGTGATCCGCAGCTCTCGCCCGGATGCTGTCTTTCTGGTTGGCGACGAGTTGGAGGCGGCGACGATTCTGAAGCAGATGCGGGCCGCAGGGATGAACCAGCGCGTCTTTGGCGCCTTTCGCACGCTGGGCGATACGCTGCTGAAAGATGCAGGCGCTGCGGCGGAAGGCTTCGAGGCGGTGTATCCGTACGACCCCACGCGGAATGATCCGCGCTGGCTGGACTTTAACCGCCGGTTTGAAAATCGCTTCCACGAGAAGCCGGAACAGTTTGCCTCGATGGCGTTCGACACCATGAACGCGCTGCTGGACTCGATCTGCAAGGCGGGACTGAATCGAGCACGGATTCACGATGCGCTGGCCAATATCGAGGAGTACGACGGCGTGACGATGAAGATGGTCTTCGATCCCAACTTGAAGAACACGGCGCCGCTCTACATAGGCACGGTACATAACGGGGCGATCACTTACCGGGTTGCGACGATGGAGAAGACGCCGCTTGCACCTCAACCCGTGCCTCAGGCCTTGCTGCAAAACTCTTCGCCGCAGCCCTACGCGCGCGTCGGCGAAGAGGGCGTTAGCTACGCCGGACCGCATCAGAAAGACCTGCCCGCGGGACCCGTCAGCATCGTGCTCTTCGGGCCGAAGGCGGCTGAGGTCGCACTGTCACCGGAGGTTCAGGCGGAGCTTGCATTCAGCGCTGTCAAAGGAAGGACGTTGAAGCTTGTGCCGGTGGAAAGCGATCAGAATTGGGGCGCGGCTTCTACCGCGCTGGTGCATGCGCTGATGGACGAGCACGCGCTGGCGATTGTGGCACTTGATCGCAACGCGAGCCACCTGGCAGAGCAACTGGCTCTGAAGAGCTTTGTTCCGGTGATCGCGCTCAGCGGGGACAAGTCGCTGACCTCGAACAATATTCCGTGGATCTTTCGGCTCGACGCGCAGACGATGCCGGCAACCGCACTGCGGATGCTGGTGGCCGCGGAATGCCGCAGCGGGGCCAATTCAGAGCGACTGAGGGACGTGCTGGCTTCGGGGGATCGGATGTCCGGCGCCGCCTTTCTTTCGTCTGGCGAGCCGCTGGGGCGATAGAGAGACGGTCCTGGCGGGAATGCGGGCGGCGGAGGATCGCGGCCAGTATTTGAAACTGCAGATTTCACCGGGCCGGCCGGAATCTAAACGCAAAAGTGAGGGCTCATTTGTCTCCGGTGCCCGGCGAAGCGACAAAAAGATTTTTGGGAACGATCGTCTCCTGCAGAGCTTGAATAGTTGGTTAACACTTCAACTTGAGTCGAAGTTTTCCATAACATTGAGTGATGTGAGACACAGTAACTTCGAGGTAAGTCAATCAGTTTTGGCTGAGTTTGGAACCGCCAAAAGTCGAAGGTGACTACGAGTTTTGCGCGCATATCAAGTGTGAGTGCATACTATCGTAATTGCGTCGCCATAAGACGCCATATGACGACAATAAGCGACACGAGTTGACGATATGTGTCGTTTTTGCCTGGATGCTCATAAGCAGGTTATCTCACTCACAAGCGAGAAAAAAACTTTCGCGGGATATCAAGATTGGCGGAGCACCAATTGCATCTTTACATCTACCTGCCTTACAATTCAGGAATCCGAGTCTGTTTCTTTTTTCAAGAATTTCGGATGTTCAGACTTCGCAGCAGTTTTAAACTCTGCTTCCTTGGACCTGCAGTTTCCGGATTTCACCTGAAAGGTTGGAGGATCTGTGCCCAAGTCACGTCTTGATTCCTGGAAGTCGATTGCCGAATACCTTGAACGGAGCCCGCGCACGGTACAGCGGTGGCATGCGTTCCATGGTTTGCCCATACATCATTTTGGAGGGCAGAAGGGTTCGGTATTCGCCTACGCTGAAGATATCGATCGCTGGCTGATCGGTCTTGCGGAGGAAACGAGAATCGCGGATGTGGATGCTTGCGATGCGAGTGAAGCCAGGAAGGCGAGGTCACAGGAACTGACCTCGAGCGCCCAGGAGATGTGGGAGACTCGCTCGGAAGGAAATCTGAGCACGATTGCGGGTCTGTACCGCAATGCCATCGACCTGAATCCCGCCAACGGAGCGGCATTTACGGGGCTGGCCAACAGCATGATTTCAGCGGCATTGCAGGGCGCGATGGATGGCTCTCTAGCGTATCCGTGCGCCGCGGAGGCGTTGCGGCGGGCGGCTCAGCTTGAATCCAAACAGTCTGTGGACGCACAATGCGCCGCGGCATGGCTCAATATGGTTTACGAGCGCAAATGGCGCCTGGCGCGGGTAAACTTCGAGGAGGTGCTGGGCAGGCAGCCGCGGAATGGGTTTGCGCTGGCGGGCCTGGCGCTTCTTCAGATTGCGGAGGGCGATCCGTCGGCCGGCTGCAAGTGGGCCTGGGAAGCCTGGAAGCAGAACACGCTGGTTTGCGCGCTGGGCTCACTGGTTTGCTGGAGCATTTACTTGTCGCGAGATTTCGATCAGGCGCTTGAGCTGGTAGCGCAAGTTCGGTCGAGCGGCGCGTCGGGGGCACTTCTTTCGGCAATTGAAGCTCTGGCGCTGATCCAGACGGGAGACGTTGGGCCGGACCAGAGGCGCATCGAAGCGCTGGCCATGGAGTTTCCGCACAGCCAGATCCTTCAGGGAATTCTGGGTCACGCCTATGGGGTCTCCGGGCAGATGGACAAGGCGTGGGCTATCTATCGGAATCTGGAGCAGATGACGGCGCAGAAAAAGCGGAATAACGCGTACGGTTTGGCGCTTGCGCTGCTGGGGCTGGGGAGGGGGCAGGATGCCGTGGAATGGCTGGAGGCGGCCTATGCGGAAGGGGCGCTCTGGAGTCTCGGATTCCGCAGCGACCCCCTGTTGGGGACGCTTGGCGGCGATCCGCGCTATGAGGTGCTGCTTCGTAAAATCGGCGCCACAACGGGAATGCTCGCTCAGAGCCTTCCCGTTCTGGAGTTTGCGGCGGCAGGGATGTAGACATAGGTGTTGCTCCAGTTGAAGCCTGACAAGAGACTGGTACCTGGGGCGGCTGGGACGTGACATGCGGGGAAGACCGGAAAGCATCGAAACAGGTGCAAAAGGCATCGTAGGGAAATGAACACAGCTTTGATCTGTGCAAAATTGGACTGTTTCCGGGTTCATCCGGCCCGCAATATGGACTTCATTCAGGGTAAGCATGTGCTCCCACTCTTGCGGGGTGGACTCGATTGGAGATTGGGGTTTGGCGGCTGCAACGGGTGAAAACGGGGAAGGTGCGTGGCGGCGAATGTCGCAATTAGTCGCACGTTGACACTATCGTGAAAGGAAGTACAGGCTTACTCTCGTTACAATCAACAAGGGATCTCGTTTTTTTACGCAAACGTTTTACAAGGACAGAAACGCAGACTTAGCGCGTATATCTGTGCGACGGCTGGGAGTGTAAGTGCGGGCTCACATCTGGTTCCGATGTTGATGATTCGCTTGTTGGCGTGCAGGTGGGTATGACAAGCGAAGTCTGGCGGTTGGTTCATTGGGTCTGCCTCCGGGAGAGCCAGGAAGTGCGATTTCAGTCCACGCTGAAGTTGATGAATCGGGGTTTCGCGATCGATTTGGGGGCGGAATCTCTGCAGCCGGTGCCGGCTTGAGCCTGCAGCGCATCAGGGCGAAAGCAACTGGGAGACGATATGCCGAGTCAACAACGCAGGCTCCACGCTCAAGTCCTGCCTGGGACGGCACAGGAAGCACGCGATGCTGCGGCGTCAACCAGGCGGCCGGCAGACCACGGCCATCGTCGCATCACACCATCCGATTTTTCGCAACGCACGTGCAGGGAGCGATCCATGACCTTACCGATCAAGAGTTCGGCAACGGCTGAGAGGATTGTTCTGGCGGCTTCCCAGTTATTTGCGCGCCAGGGTTATCACGGCACCAGCACGCGCGAGATCGCCCGCCTTGCGGGGCTGAGCGAGAACACGATATTCAGGCATTTCGATCATAAAGAGGATCTTTTCTGGAGCGCACTTCGCCTGCACACAAAGGGGCTCAAGCTGCGACACGATCTGCAGGAGTCGATTGTGCAATGCGACTCTCCGGAGGCGGTGTTGCCGAAAATCGTCGAGGTGCTGTCGGACACGGTCAATTACCGGCCGGAGCTGCTGCGCCTGATTGCGGTTGCTTTTCTGGAATTGCACGGGAAAGCAGAAGCTTTTTGCCATGAATTGCTTTCGCCCACGCTTTTGTCTATCAACCAATACCTGGCAGCGAACATGAAAAGTGGAAGAATTCGCGAGCTGGATCCGGGCATTTTGACGGCGGCATTCACGATGTCGGTGCTGATGCATCCTGGGCTGTCAAAGGTGATGGGAGGAAAGCAATCTTCTTACTCCGACGGCCGAGAGGCGGGGCGCGCCTATAGCAAATTCTGGCTCGAGGTGCTAACTCAGCGGCAGTTACCGCTGTCAAAGCAGGTTACCGATTTCAAGGTGGGACATTTGCCGAAGCCGTAACGCGTGCGCGCGGGGAGAACCGCCTCGCGTTGACCTTAAACCTCTAACCAACCGTCTCTCGTCAAAACGCCGATGAAACCAGAGGGTTATGATGAGAGAGAGCGAAACCCAGATATTTCAGGGACTATCCCTGGTTGCAGTTGAAGTTGCCTTTGCAGTCAAACGGTTGTTGAGCGGCCCCAGCGAGGGACCGGCAGCCGTAACGTCTCCGGATGAGCCTGAGCAAACATAACTGCAAAGGTCGCCGGACCGGTTCAACCTACTTGCAGCACTGAATACAGAGGAGCGGTTCCATCATGGATACACTCGCTTTTGTGTCTGAAGTTGCGCTATCGATCGCGGTCGGGTTGTTAAGCACGTTTGGGGTGTGCAGGCTCGCGCGCAGCCGGGGGTGGGTGATGTTCCCGGCCAGCCATCATATTCATAAGAGGGGCATACCGCGACTGGGTGGGATAGCGGTTTTCGGTACTTTTGTTTTCATATTCTTCGTGGGCGCGGCGACTGGCGTGGATCCAACCTGGCGCGAGCAGTTGCCGATACTTCTGCCGGCCTCGGCGATGTTTCTGGTGGGGTTGGTGGACGATGCGCGCGGATTGAGAGCGCGCACCAAGCTGGCATGTCAGATAGCCGCCGGGGTGTGGCTTTTTTTTGCGCAAGGGAGCGTCTTTCATTTTTACCCTTTGGCCACGCAAATACAGCCGGCGGGTCTTGGGCTTGCAATCTCTTTGCTTGGCACTGTGGCCTGGGTTGTCATGGTTACCAATGCGTTCAATCTGATTGACGGGCTCGACGGGCTGGCGGCAGGAGCGACGTTGTTTTCGCTGGTTACGTTATGCGTGCTGGCAATGGCCGATCACAATATGGGGAGTGTATTCACGACGCTGATACTGGGTGGCGCGGTTCTCGGATTCCTGAGATTCAACTTCAATCCGGCAAGCATATTTCTGGGCGACAGCGGCAGTTATTTTCTGGGTTTCATGTTGAGCGGGCTGTCGCTTCAGCCGCGGGCTGTGGCCGCGCCCAATCTTGTCGCAGTGGCGATACCGCTTCTGGCGTTCGGGTTGCCAATCCTTGAGACGGGAGTCTCGGTGGTGCGGCGGTTCCTTGGCGACAAGCCGCTGTTTGCGCCCGACAGGGACCACATCCATCATCGTCTGTTGAGGATGGGATTCAGCCAGCGTCAGGCGGTGGCCGTTCTCTACGGCGCATGCGCGCTATGTTCGTTGCTGAGCCTGTTCCTGCTGTATCCGGATCGCCCGCTCGTAGGGTTGACCCTGATTGCAATTATTGTCGGCGTTCTCTCGGTTTTGGGAATTCAGAGCCTGGGCTACCAGGAGTTTTGCGAGATTTCCCGGCTGTCGCAGCGCTGGTTCGGGCAGAAGAAAGTGATTGCAAACAACATTGCCGTGCGCAAAGCGATTGATGCGCTGAAGGCGTGCAATGCATGGTCCGAGGTGTCAATTGTGCTCGATTCGCTGCTCAAGATAGGAGAGTTCGACAGCTACTCCCTGACAGTCTTGAATGAATGCGCGATAAGAAGGACGTTGCGGGAAGGCAAGGTAGCCGACCGGACGCTGATGGATGAGCTCAGCGAGGAGGGCATTGGGATGCGCAGAGCGGCAGCCTGGTCCTTCGCAGTGGACCTACCTGTAAGAGGGCAGGACCCGATTGGCAATTTCATGATTGGGCGTGTGCATGGGCCTGATGGCCTGAGGATGGATATCAACATTCTTCTCAGCGAAGTTCAGCCGGTTCTGGGGGCAGTCTGCGACCGGATACACAGGAAAGAGGTTCATCGCCGCAGACTCGAATCGGTTTCCGGGGGTCTTCAGAAGTCTGTGGACTTGCGTTCGGCGCATCCTTCCGGCGCCTTGCCCAAGCTGGTCCGTTCACGGGAGGTGGGGCGAGAGGAGTCGGGACTGGCCTCCTGAGCTGTTGCCGGAATAACGATAATCGCATGCAAAGATATCCTGAATCGGGTTGGTTGATCCCTGCCCGGTTAGCGGATTGTGTAGACTCGATGTGGAAGGCTGGAGTCCGGCCTGCCTGGCAATTTGAGTTTCTCGTCCCGTGGAAGGGCGAGCGCCGATCTCTCCCCGAAGGGATGGAATGCAAAAGAAGCGAGTTCTTGTTTTTGGCCGGATAGGTCAAGTGGGCTGGGAGTTACGTCATAAGCTGGCCTGCCAGGGCCAGGTCATCGTAGTCGACTACCCCGAGATCGATTCGCCAAGCGGTGCATGCAGCAGCGCCATCGGTTATTGTGAATGCCGCGGCCTATACGGCGGTTGACAAGGCGGAAGCCGATGCGGAACGGGCCTTGGCGATCAATGGCCAGGCGCCGGGAGTATTGGCCGAGGAAGCCAGGCGGCTGGGCATCCTGCTGGTCCACTACTCCACCGACTATGTGTTCGACGGCACAAAAGTGGAGCCGTATGTCGAGACCGACATTCCCAACCCGCAGAATGTATACGGGAGGACCAAGCTTGCGGGCGACGTGGCAGTCCAGTCGGCCGGTTGCGACTACCTGATTCTGCGCACCAGCTGGGTGTATGGAGCGCGCGGCAGCAACTTTCTGTTGACCAGGTTGCGGTTGGCGGGCGAGCGTCCGGAGTTGCGG
>CAYWMR010000247.1:0-7464 GCA_964458965.1 uncultured Occallatibacter sp.
TGATGATTGAGACGGGAGTCTTGAACAAGAAGCTCGAATTCAGCGAGTACACGGATACTCGCTTTTCCGACAACGCCACTGTGCAAACCTCCTGGAAGTATGAGCCGGGAATTGCTTCCGCCAAATAATATGATCCGAGCCGATATCGTCGAACTGCCGGGGAATGAGGGAACCATGATTCGCAGGAGATTTCTTCAAATGGCCGCACTGTCCGGAGCCAGCGCATTGGCTCCTCTTGAAGGCGTGGCCGCGGCCGCGGCAAACACCACAGCGAAGACCGTGGTCTTTCAGGTGAAAGGATTCAGTTGCCCTACCTGCGCTGTAGGCCTCGACACCATGTTTTCCCGCGCCAAAGGAATCGTATCCAGCCATTCGACCTATCCCGAAGGCAAGGTGTCGGTCCGATTCGATCCTGAAACGATCGGCGTGGCACAAGTGCGCGCGGTCATTACCGACGCAGGCTTTACCATCGCCGGCGAGCAGTTGTCATAGCCAAACACAGGAAAGACACTAGTGAAGGATTGGACTCAGAATATGCCATCTCAGGAATCGTATGCGAAGCTTTCTGCGGATTTGACAGGGTCACTTAGCCTGGCGCAGCCGCCCATCGCCATCAGCTTTGCCGATGCAGTCCCCGCTGGAGTTGGAACTCCAGCGGTGCGTGTAGCTGCCGGCTGCCGCTTCTGGCAAGACGCTTCGAACGCGTCCTTCGCAACCTCGTCTGAAGATCACTCAACCTGCGCCATCGGTGTATACACCCACAATCTGGAGTCGTCTGCCGCGCAGCAAACCGATCTCATGGATGCGCTGAAGGTATTTGGCGACCTCGGCTATGTGCGGCCGGACGATTTGCCCTTGATTCCAGTGCTGGCAACGCGACCGAAATATGTTGTGTATGCCCCGCTGTCCGAGACCCCGCTGCCTCCGGATGTTGTCTTGCTGCTTGCGAATTCGAATCAGACTCTGGTGTTATCGGAAGCGGCGCAGCAGGTTGAAGGGGGTACACCGCCAGCCATGGGCAGGCCAGCCTGCGCGGTAATTCCCCAGGTTGCGAATACCGGCAGAGCGGCGCTGAGTCTGGGCTGTTGCGGAGCGCGGGCGTATCTCGACGTGTTGACGGACGACATCGCTCTCTTCGCGATCCCAGGGGCGAAGCTTCAGGCTTACGTCGAACGAATTCTGGCACTCGCCAACGCCAACAGCGTTTTGACCCGGTTTCATGGGCTACGCCGCAAGGAAATTGGCGCCGGGGGTAATCCAACGGTTCGTCAATCGCTCGAATCGTTCATGGCGTCGTAAAACTCTGGAAACCTGACGCACATGAATCGAAGCCGCCACCCAACGCGGTGGCTGGCGGCTTCCATGGGAGTGGGCGTCTACTTTGCAGCAGCCAGGATCGAGTGCTGGTTCTTGAGGATCTCTTTCTGGTTTGCGAGAATCTCCGCTTGATTCGCAAGAATCTGGTCAAGGGATTTTTGATTCTTTTCGATGCTCGCCTGGTTGTGGAGAATCGACTTCTGATTGTCCAGAATGGTTGCCTGATTGTTCAGGATTGTCTTTTGATTCGCAACTACTTCATGCTCTGACATAGGCCCTCTTTTTCTCTTCCATGGATTGACGACCGCGGCGAAGTTCGCGTTCGCCGCAGGATTGAAAGGTATCTCTCAACGGTCCTTATCCTAGCTGGCAGGAATCCCATGACTTTGTGATCCAAATCACTTCAGAATTCGAAATGACACTTCATATAGTGGGTTATCAGACCGGCTTACAACGCGGAGCGTCGGGGTGACAGAGCTTCTGATTCAAATGGCCGTAGTCCTGTTCACGGCGCTTGTGTGCGGGTGGATCGCTCAGAAGCTTGGTCAGCCCAGGGTGATCGGCGAGATGGTTGGAGGCATTCTTCTTGGACCGTCGTTTTTTGGACGTGCCGCACCGCAGATGTTCGCCCGATTTTTCCCGCAAGGCTGTCTCGATCGGTTTGAGGTGTTGAGCAACGTCGGTCTGGTGCTGTTTGTTTTCCTCATAGGAAGCCAACTCGATATTGAGCATCTCGGCCGCCAAAAGAAAACTGCCGCACTGGCGAGCGGCATGAGCATCCTGGTTCCTTGCGTTCTTGCCACAGCTCTGGCGCCATCGCTGCGCACACGGTTTGGGCCGCAAGGCGTTGGAAGCGCCGTGTTTCTTCTCTTTATTTGCGTTTCGATGAGCATTACCGCGTTTCCCGTACTTGCGCGCATTTTGGAGGAACGGGGATTGCTCTCGACTCGCCTTGGCACGACGGCTCTGATGTGCGCCGCGGCTGACGATGCAGGGGCGTGGATTCTGCTGGCTTTCGGGCTCACGCTCATCCCACACAGCGATCAGGCCATCCGGTTGACTTACCGGATCACCGGTCTTGTCGCTTATCTTGCCGTGATGCTCGGTAGTGGAGAGTGCATTATTTTGGCCAAAGCTCAAATGGAAAAGTACTGTTGCGTTCCGACTCCCGCTCGACGGCTCGCTTTCTCCCCATCAAGAGTTCCTGTGCGCTGATGGTTCCGCAGACTATTCCAGTCTCCCTATCAGCCACCTGCATACTTGTCACCCCGGTGGCGGCCATCTCTTCCGCAACTGCCCGGCAGGTTTCATCGGAGTACGCCAGTACTTCGGGCAAGGCTTGATGCATATTTACACTTTCCGCATCTACGGAATACTCCGTCATTACGTCCGCCACGCTGACCATCTCAAGCGGGTCGACGCCATACTCGCGCGACAGATGGTACGCAATGATTACCGGCCAGGGAAACGGCCAGGGGGGACGGGAACAAGGCCAGAAGTGCGACCAGCTTCCAGGAAGCCGCGACATTTCAAATCCGGACCACCGGAAGTACATCGCCAGCGTTTGGGATGTGACCGAAGAGTCCATTCCCCAAAAAGGTTTGTCGGCGATACCGCTGGTTGAAGCCATTCACGAAGGCAAGATTAAGGGCCTCATCTGCATCTGCTTCAATCCGGTGGTTTCGTTGCCCGATGCGAATTTCGTCCGAGAGGCCTTGGAGAAGCTCGAGTTTTTTACAAGCATCGACTTCTTTCTGTCCGAGACCGCTCGCTAAGCGTGTCGATGGAAGCCTTACTGGACGGGACTATCCGAACTCTGGTGCCAGCGGCCGCGGCATCCACGATTCTTCTCTGTGTTAACGCCGGCCTATTACGGTACGTTTTCCGATTTGATCGCCAGATTCGGAAAAGAAACAGAAGGAACGGGTGAAGGCGGGAGCAAGCGATTTCGTTGCCGGCCATCAAGGTCGCACAGGAGTTGATGCGGCATTCCAGCTGTCGCACGACGCTTGATATCTACACCCGCGCGGTCGACCAGCAGAAGCGCGAAGCCAGCCTGAAAGTCGTTGAATTGATGCTGCCGCTGGAAGTGCAAAGACTTCAGTACCCTTCCGCACCCCCGCAGGAGCCGGCGGAAAATCGTAGCGCCGGCAAGTCTCTGTCAATGAAGGATTCATTGGTGGACCTGATCGGGATCGAACCGATGACGTCTCCCATGCCACAGTAGAGACATTCAATTTTTTCGATAACTTACAGGATTATAGAGTGTCTATAGGTGCCTCGTGGGGCGTTGAAGAATATAGAACACGAATTCTGCTTCGGGTTGAACTTCGGGTTGGTCTTCCAACCAAATCTCGCTTGGAATTGACGGCTAGAATTTCGCTGCTCCCGGTAGTTCTCTGGCTATTCCCCAGAAGCAAACGGCAGTCTCAAAACAGCATAGTACGGCGTTGTCGCGATCAAATCGAGATTTGTCTCTTAAACGCCACCGATCGAGTGACTGCTTAGAGAATTGCCCGGGCTACCGCATGCAACGGAAGAACCTTGTCTACGCCGCCCATCTTGATCGCCTCCTTGGGCATTCCGAAGACCACGCAGGTCGCCTCGTCCTGGGCAATGGTTGCGGCCCCGGCCTGCTTCATCTCCAGCATTCCGCGAGCGCCATCGTCGCCCATTCCGGTCAGGATGACTCCGACTGCGTTGCGGCCGGCATAGCGAGCCGCGGAACGGAAGAGGACGTCGACCGAGGGTCGATGGCGGCACACCAGCGGCCCATCCTTGATCTCCACGTAATAGCGCGCCCCGCTGCGTTTCAACAGCATATGATGGTTCCCCGGCGCAATCAGCGCTCGCCCGCGAATCACCGTATCGTTCGTCTCCGCCTCCTTCACGGTAATGGCGCACAGGCCGTCGAGCCGCGCCGCAAAGGCTCGCGTAAACAACTCCGGCATATGCTGCACAATTACTATGCCTGGAGTATCGGCGGGCAGCGCCTCGAGAACCGTCTTCAGCGCCTCCGTTCCGCCTGTCGACGCGCCGATCACAACCACCTTCTCAGTGGTTTCCGCCATGGCATGGGTGGCGGGAGAGAGAATGCAATCGGCGTTCAGCTTGGGCTCTACTGTGTGGCTTGGCTTGAGAGATTGCAGTCTTGCCTCAGCCGCGGCTTTAACCGCATTGCAGATGTCGATTCGCGAGTCCTCAAGAAACTGCTTGGTTCCCATGCGCGGCTTGGTCACAATCTCCACCGCGCCGTATTCCAGTGCTTTGAAGGTACTCTGCGCACCCTCATCGGCAAGGCTGGAACATATGACGACTGGAATCGGATGCTGGCTCATGAGCTTCTTCAGGAAGGTCAATCCATCCATGCGCGGCATCTCAATATCCAGCGTGATTACATCTGGAACCTGCTCGGCAATGCGCTCGGCCGCCACAAACGGATCGCCGGCAGTCGCCATCACTTCTATCGCCGGGTCCGACTCGAGCACTTCGCGCAATGTCTGGCGAACCACGGCCGAGTCGTCCACAATCAAAACGCGAATCTTCTTTCCACTCATGAGCCGAACCTCGATCCCTTCTGTTGCCACTCTGTTTTGCCGCGGCAGGTCGACCGGAAAGTCCTTGCGGATCAGCCGCGTCTGGACTCCATCCGGTCTCAGGTATGCCGCTTGAGCAGGACTTCCCCTGTGCCGGTGTTGAAGTAAATGTTGACACCGCGCTTCCCTCCCAAAGAAGAAGCGGTTACCGCAAAGCCTTCCTCCGCGAGCACCCTCATTGCTACTTCGCTGTTCAGCCTCCCGACAGTGGGCCGCGACTCATCGTTCACCATAAGAAGAACATCGCCGCCACCGAAGATCTTTACCTCAACCTCATCGCGGCGCGCGCCCAGAGCATCGAATTGCTGTGCCAAATCCCGAATGGCGAAATCAACATAACGGCGTCCCGCGGAACGGCTCAGCGGTACCGCCGGTTTCGCCGGAAAGCGAGGCAGCATGGGGTGGCACAGCGCGCCAACGCCCAGGCGCGGAGCCCGAAACGCAATCCCCACACAGGAGCCAAGCAAGGTCCGCAGAATCGTCGGCTCCCTGACGAGGCGTGATTCCCCAGGCTGCAGGTACACTTCGGGCAACACCTCGCCCGCCACTCGGTCAGCCTCAGCCATCGATCCTCCGGTATAGAGCCGGCGCTACCGGTTCCAGCGGAAGCCGCATGTCATGCAGGGTCTCGGCGTGGCCCACAAACATGTAGCCACCTGGAATCAGGCAATTGGAGAGCCGCTGGAGAATACGCTCCTGCGTAGGACGATCGAAGTAGATGATCACGTTGCGGCAGAATATGGCATCGGCCTTCCCGGTCATTCCGTAATTGCTATCCATGAAGTTCAAGCGGCGAAACTCCACCAGCCGGCGAAGTTCCGGAACTACTCGCACCCGTTCGGAGCCAGGTTCGCGGCTGCGCATGAAGTATTTGCGCCTCAGCAGCGGCTCGACCGGGGCGACAATGTCGTTTGTATAAACACCCTGTTCGGCCTTGGCCAGCACAGTGGTCGAAATGTCACTGGCCAAAATGCGAAAGCGAAATCCGGGATGCGTCAGCCCGTACTCGCTGAGCACAATGGCCATGGTGTAGGGCTCTTCACCGCTGGAACAGCCTGCGCTCCATATCACGATCTGGCGTCCGGGGCTGTGCTCGGTTAATTCGGGGAGCGCCTTTTCAGCTAGAAAATCGAAATGTGCCGACTCGCGAAAAAAGTCGGTCTTGTTGGTCGTCACCACGTCGATCAGGTGAGTAATCTCATCCTTGAGTCCTTTATGCCCGAAGAGGTAATCGCAGTACTCACCATACGAACTTAGTTCCAGGACCTTCAAACGGCGCTTGATCCGCACCTCAAGCATGATCTTCTTTTCGGTGCCCAGGTGAATGCCTGCCTCTGCGTAAATCAGGTCACAGAGGCGGGTATAATCCCGGGAGGACATACTTTCATCGCGTGCATTCATGGTGTGAATGGGGCGGGATAAGCCGCCCCGTTATCCCTTTCAGGCTGCAGCTACCATCTGCGGCTTGTTCTGTTCCGGACCCCGCACCACCGCAAGTTCGTCCGCAGAGAAGACGCGATCGATATCCAGAATCATGATGAACTGCGTATCGCGCTTGCCCATGCCCTTGATGAAATCTGTGCGGATTTGGGTTCCGATCCTCGGCGCCGGCTCAATCTGATCCGGCTCCAGATCGATCACTTCCTCGACCGAATCGGCAAGTGCGCCGATTACCGTCGATTCATTGTCCAGCAGCACCTCGACAACAACGATGCAGGTGTTGCGCGTGCTTTCGGTCTTCGACATCTCGAAGCAGAGCCTCAGATCGACAACCGGCACCACGCTGCCCCTCAGGTTGATCACACCGGCCATAAACTCCGGTGTTCTGGGGATTGCGGTGATAGTGGTCAGGTCAAGCACTTCTCTCACCTTGGCAACTTCGGTCGCAAAAACCTCATTGCCGAGCTTGAAGGTCAGATACTGCCGTGTCTCCGTGATTTCGCTAACACTCATGTTTCCACTCCTTTCTCATCCTGAAGACGGGGCGCGGCCCGGTTTTGAGACCGCGCCCGACCGGTCAGTAGCGCTCGAACTCACCATCGAGGTCGTCATGTTTATCTTTAAGGCGGAGATTTACCCCGCCCCCCGCTTTCACGCCGTTTGAGCTGGCATGTCCATTGGGCCTGGCTGCCTTTGCCGGCGCTTCCTGCACCTGCCTGCCTGCCTTCACCGGCTTTCGTGCCCGTCCTCCGCCCTCGTCTCCGGTGTGGAAGAACAACAATTCGCTGATCAGTTGATCGGATTGCCCGGTCAGCTCTTCAGTGGTCGATGCCATCTCTTCCGATGCGGAAGCGTTCTGCTGAATCACCTGCTCCAGTTGCTGCAGAGCCTTGTTGATCTGCTCGGCGCCGGTGTCCTGCTCCTTGCTGGCGGCAGTAATCTCCTGCACCAGTTCGGCCGTGCGCTGAATGTCGGGAACCAGCTTGTCCAGCATCTCGCCGGACTTTTCCGATACCTTCAACGTATTGGCGGACAACTGGTTGATCTCGGCGGCCGCCTTCTGGCTGCGTTCGGCCAGCTTGCGCACTTCCGCCGCCACCACGGCAAAGCC
>CAYWMR010000248.1:0-7455 GCA_964458965.1 uncultured Occallatibacter sp.
AACCACGCCTGCCATCACCTGGGCCACGCCGGCGGCCATTACCTACGGCACGGCCTTGAGTGCGACGCAGCTGGATGCCTCTTCGACCGTTGCGGGCTCCTTTGTGTACACTCCCGCCAGCGGCGCCGTGTTGGCGGTGGGTGCGCAGACGCTTTCAGTCACTCTTACGCCCACCGACACAAGCGACTACAACAATGCGACGGCCACAGTTACGCTAACGGTGAACCAGGCGGTTGCGACGATTACCTGGGCTGCTCCCGCGGCGATTACCTACGGCACGGCGCTGAGCGCCACCCAGCTCGATGCCACTTCAAGCGTTGCAGGCACGTTGGTGTACACGCCGGCCCCTGGCGCCGTTTTGACGGCGGGATCGCAAACGCTCCTGGTGACCTTCACCCCCACCGACACCATCGACTACAGCACTACAACGGACACGGTCACATTAACCGTGAACAAGGCGACGCCGGCGATTACCTGGTCCACGCCAACGGCAATTACCTATGGAACGGCATTGAGTTCCACACAGCTTGATGCTTCGACCACTGTTCCCGGCGTCTTCGTTTACACTCCGCCCAGCCCCGCTGTGTTGGCGGTTGGATCGCAGACACTTTCGGTGACCTTCACGCCCACCGACGCCACGGACTACAACACGGCCACCGACACGGTCACCTTGACGGTGAACAAGGCAACCCCGTCAACCGTGCTTTCCGCTGTCCCGACCACCGGAATCGCGGGCGCTCCGATCACCCTGACGGCAACCGTGACAACCTTCGCGGGAGCACCCAGCCTGTCGGGCAACGTTACATTCAGCGACACATTCGGCGGCACAACTGTAACGCTGGGAAGCCCCGCCATTTCATCGGGGTCGGTATCGATCAGCCCAGCGCTTGCGCCCGGGTTGCACTCCATTGTCGCCACGTATTCGGGCGACTCAAACGACAGCAGCAGCGCGTCGGCGCCGCTCGCGTACACGGTGGTCCAGGCAACCACTGCGGCAGTTGTCACCGCAACGCCGAATCCCTCCATCGTGCTTTCCCCGGTCAGCTTCACCGCGAATGTGACGGGCAACGGCGGTATCCCCACGGGGTCTGTCACATTTATTGCCGACGGCACAGCCATGGGTTCGGCGGTAAACCTGAGTGCTACCGGGACAGCGACTTTCACCTACTCCGGGCTTTCGGTGGGCACGCACTCCATCACGGTTAGCTATGGCGGCGACGCAAACGATGCCCCGGCCACATCCGCCGCCATTACCCTGACTGTCGGGACCATTCCCACGGTGACGAACCTGGGCGTCTCGGCCACAACATCCACTCCTCCTGTTACCGTTCTGGTCGCCGTGGTGTTGAACAACAACGGCGGTCCCGGACCCATCCCCACCGGTACCATTAGTTTTCAAAATGGCACTGCGGTTCTTGGCTCGGCAACGCTGGATTCCAGCGGTGTTGCAACCCTCACGCCAAATCTTGCGCTCGGTGTCACCTACAACATTGTCGCGGTTTATAGCGGAGACGCCACGCATAGCCCATCCACCTCCGCGCCGGTGTCGGTCTCGGGCACGGCTAACGGCTTTGCTATCGCCGTGAGTCCGGCCAGCGTGACCATGGCAACGTCGGAAAACGCGACGGTGGCAGTGACGCTTACCTCGGCGAACGGCTTTACAGACACCATTGGTTTGGGCTGCGGGTCGCTTCCGGCAGGCATTACCTGCCACTTCACGCCTGTCTCGGTGGACCTGGCGGCCAACGGCACCGCGACCGCATCCCTGGTCATCGACACGGCCTCCCCGCTCACCGGCGGCGCATCTGCCATGAACTCTCACTTGGGCAGCCGGGGAGTTTCTCTTGCGGGCGCGCTGCTGCCGTTCGCCGCATTCTTCGGATTGTTCTTCCGGCGCTTCCGTAAGCGCCATGCCGCGGTGTTCACCTCGGTGCTGGTTCTGCTGCTTTCCGGCGCGGCCTTGCTGGTATCGGGCTGCGGCGGAATCAGTTCAAGCAACGCTGCGCCGGGCACCTATGTGATCCAGGTAACCGGTGTTGGCGCAAAGAGCGACCTTGTTCACTATCAGAACGTGACGGTTACGGTCACACAGTAGGACTGAATCTTGAATGTTGCCGCAGGAGAACGATGAAAAGCTTCCATAATTTCGGAAAAAGCGGCCGCGCCTATCTGCTGGTTTTTCTCGCCATTGGAGCCTGTTTTCCAATGGCCCGCCCAGCCGCGGCACAGGTGGTGCCGACGGCGGATGCCGGCAGCTACGGGTTATCGGCGGGCGGGACAGCCTCAGGCTACTTCCTTCAATACGGAGAGCGCAAAATGCTGGGCGCTACCGCATTTGTCGACCTTGACACCATACGCCGCTATGGATTCGAAGGCGAAGCGCGCTGGCTCGTCTTCAATCAAACCGAGAATGTAAATACCGTGACCTACCTGGCCGGCCCGCGCGTCCACATGAGCGTGGGCAGGTTCCAACCATACGCCAAGGGCCTGGTGGGGGTGGGCGAATTCAACTACCCTTATAACCTGGCTCACGGAAGCTATCTTGTTGTTGCGCCGGGCGGCGGTGTTGACTACCACTTGAGCAAAAGGGTGATTCTCCGCGTTGCCGACTTTGAATACGACCTCTGGCCCCAGTTTACCTTCGGAGGCATGAGGTCTTACGGCATCAGTTCCGGCATTCGCGTGCGCATCCGCTGATACGTTTCGGGCGGACTTGGGCGGTGTACATTTGGCTTGAAAGTGAACGGTGGGTCCGATGGCAATTCTTGCCGCTCCGGGCCTTACTTCGCGGTCTCGTCGTCTTCGCTGTTATGGATGTAGCACTCGTGAATTGCATCGAGCGGAGCATTGGGCCATTTGTTTTGCGTCAGGTCGTTTTCGCTCAACTCATGCAGAGCAAATGAAATCGATCCGTCCAATTGTACAGTGGCCTGCAGGTACCCATACATATGGGTTTTCGATCCCTTCTTTGCCTCTTTGGGAAGCTGGTAACGGTGCGCGCCGGCGCTGCCGATGATGATGCCGGGAACCACATTGCTGGAGCGCTGTTTCCAGAACGGTGTGTCGTAAATGTCAGGCGAGTAAAAGTGCGAGTGGCTGGAAATGATGTACACGTGCTTGCCCGCGGCTTGTGCATCGTAGAGCCAGGTGTAAACCAGTTCGCCGGTCCGTATTCCCAGGTCCCAGTCGTCCATGGCGTGGCCGGAGCTGGTGGAGTGGGGCAGCGACTCGTGCATGCCCGCGACAATGGTTCGAATGCCGGAGTTGGCCGCCAGGTCGCGGTCGAGTACCGAACGCAGCCAGTGCAGTTGCGCATCGGAGAACTCGTCCTTGCTGGCATTGTCGAGGGTGATAAAGTCCACGCCGTCGCGGGTCCAGTGATACCAGGGACCGAGCGGAGCCCCGCTGTCGCCGTCGGCCTTGCGCTGGGCCTCAATCTCCGGACGGCTTAGAAAGGCAGAGAACTTCGCGACATAGCCCTCGCGGGTCATGGGAGCAATCGCCTCATGATTGCCTCGGCCCAGAAACACCGGGAAAGGGCCAAACGACGCCATCTGGTGGGTGAGGAAGTCGTCCCAGGCGCGAGGCCGGTAATCGGCTTTCGAAAGCTGGCTGCCGGCGGGCAGCATGGCAAGCAAATCCTGGTCCGGCTGCGATATCCAGCGGAAGTCGCCGAGGTGCCAGTAGAAAGCGTCATTCTCGGCTTTGACTTTTGCCGCAATGGCGGGCACTACAAAATCGCCGCAGTTGCGGCTGTCGCCGGAGACGGCAAAGGTCCAGATGGAACCCGAGGCCGGGGCGGATTGCGCGCTAGCCGATGCGGGGAGAAATGCGGGAATCGCTGCGGCGTTCAAAGCGAGCAGGAGAAGGGAAGTGCGAAGCTTCAACATGGATTCAGCATAACGCGATCGAGAAGCCGGAAATGTGAAAGAAAGACTAAAGAGCGGTTTGCCGAACGTCTGTAGTGGTGCAGTCATTGGATTGGCGGTCAACCTCCTAATGCGAAAACACCCTTGCAGTGTTGAGGAATTTGTTGTGCTGTTATGGGTGTGAGAGCATGTCTACAATGAAGTCCCGCGCATACGGAGTTGCAGTAGTCTGCATTGTGATGCTGCTCTTGTTCATGAACGAGAATCGGTTGCCGTCATACCTCCTGGACGTTATCTCTCCAGGGTTCTTTGTCGCTGTCATTCTGAATGGCAGCTTGCACGACCACATCATGCGTGGTTACTTATTTGTCGCCTTCTTTGTTGATTGCCTGCTCTACTCTCTGGTCGTCCTGGGTGGTTTGAAGCTTTTTGCGAGGAGGCGGATTCTAAACTGACCCGTCCACCCAGAATTATCCGTTCCGGCCGGATTGTCGGCAGCTCGGAAACTGCACCAGTGCCAATGTCTCTGTTTCATTGACAGGCCAGCGGTTGGCAGGCCAGAATGACAGTATGAGTGTGATCGAGGATGTTCGGCAGGTTCTTCAGGACTTCATCTCGCCTGAGCTGAAGGCGCTGACGGGGAAGTTGGAGAATCTCGAAAAGCGCCTCGACACGTTCGAACGATCCGTTGAGACTCGTTTAACCAATCAGGACAAGCTCGCGGAAGCTCGCCACAGTGAGATCATGGCCAACTTCGAAGCCATGAAGATCAACCTCCAGTTGAACTCCCGCCTTGAGCGTTTGGAAGCGAAGCAACAGCAGCCAGCTACCGCTCAGTAGTCAATACGTCCATCAGGGCCGATGTTCCCTCCAACAGCCCAACCGGCTGGACGGCGAACCGCGTTCCAAAATCGGCGAGATCCCACCCAATGTGTGTCTCAGGTCACGGAGCCGCGAAGACCTTGGCCGATAGCCTCGAAGAGACGGCGCAACGCACCTTCCGCGCCGCGTAAGAACGAGGAGCGATCATAATGGCTTATGTAGTCACCGATGCATGCGTCAAAGATTTTGTCTGTGTGGCGGAGTGTGCCACGGCTGCTCTTCAACCCACCGCCGGCGATCCGAATGCTGGAACAGTTTCCCAGGTCTTCATCAACCCGGATGAGTGCATCGACTGTGGAAACTGCGCCGATATCTGCGCGCAGAACGCAATTTTTCCAATGGACGATCTGCCGGCGGACAAGGCGCATTTTGCTGAGAAGAACGCGGCTTACTTTCAATAGGCTTGTCCATCACGGACTGCGAGAAGCCCGGGTGCTGCTTATGGACCCGCGATCGTTGGCGTCGCAGCTGGGGGCGCCGCTGACTCCGGCGCTTGCGGCGCAGCGGGCGCGAGTGCGGCCTTTGCCGCGGTTGCCTGCGACCCCGGCGTTACCGGGAGCGTGAGCGTCTGCACCGTCGAGGGATCGTCGCGCAACTTCAGATATAGCGCGCCGTTGGCCGGATGGGGCACGGACAGTTGGGTGCCCGTAAAGTCCGGCGGCACATCGACCGCATTGTCCAGGTCCGGCGTGGCCCCGATCGATTCGGCCAGAAAGAGATTTGTGCCGATCAGGATGCAAGGCCTGACCGCCGAGTGCGGGCAGCGCAGCTCTTTGAATCCGGGCAGCCGGACCAGGGTTCCCAGGGTGAGCCAGTCTCCGGTTATGCCGTCGGCCGACACCGCGCGCGCCTGGATGGGCCCAAAGCCTGACGAACCGAAGCGCGCCAACGGGTCCACAATACCCATTGCGGTCTTCGAGTCCTCCAGCAACAGGCTGCCGTCGGTCAGTGCCAGCTCGGTTTTGAAGCTGCCGTCAACCGCTGCTACCTCAACTTTTTCGGTGCGGGGAAACTTCGCCGGAACCCTGGACCTCAGGAAGAAAACGAACCGTTCGTCGATAGGGAGGTCGTCCAGGCTGCCCAGGTGCACCGGCGACGCTGCTTCGGTGGGGTCTTCCTGCGAACCTTTGTTCAGCAGCGTCACCTGCGGTCGTGGCGGCTCGACGGTCACGGGCAGCTTCAACCTGCGGCCATCCTGCAACTGCACATTGGCCATGTAGTGTTTTCCCGGCTCCAGGCCGGCCGTTGAACCACCGGCATTCATCGCCAGCTCATCGGATTCGTTAATCCGGCTCAGCGCCGACGGGGTCAGCGTGACCCCCTCAAAGTCCGCCTTCGCCACTTCATCCAGCCGGGTTCCCCAAAGCGCCGCTACCGTGTCTCCAACGCTCAGTGTCAAGCGATCCAGCGAGGCGGCTTCGGAATAGGCTTTCAGCGGCAGCCTGTCCGGTTTATCCAGCCCGAACTGATAAATCTCCAAATTGACCGGTCCGGGGGCCGCGTCCTTCATGGGTACGGAAACTTCAAGCAACTCCGGCCGGATGGATTTCCACGTCAGGTTCAGCGGATTGCCGTCGGTGGCCTGTTCCTCAATCTGGCTAATGCAAAGCGTGCTTCCGCCTTCGAGGTGCAGCGTGTCTTCGCGCCCAACCACCAGGGCCGACTGATCGCCGGCCGCGACCGCCCATTTTCCCGCCTGGGGAGAATAGAGGTGAAAGCGCGGTCCTTCCCATTCGTCGAAGCCCCACTTGCCGTGAACCACGCCGGTCAAATCACCGCCCGGCATCGCTGGCGCCGGATGCGAGAGCACCAGTCCGCCCTGCGCCGGATCGGCGGTCACCGGAAGATCGAGGGGCGCGGTTTTCGAATCGATGCGCAAAGTCAATCCGTAGGCCAACTGCGTGCCAAACACCAGCGGCGCGCCTTCGGCAGGCAACACCAGATCGGGTTTGTTCACGCACGAGCTCTCACCCGGATTTACCGGGTGAAGCGGCGGAGGCTTGGCCGGCCCCACCGGCGGCAGCGCAACCACCACCACCGACCTGGGATCGCGGAACGAGGGAGCCACGTTGAGTCGCAAATTGAGCGTGTCCGCGGTGGGAAGGGCCAGCGCTGGGATGTACTGAAAATGCGCCGTGCGCAGCGACGAAAGAATCTTCACGGTATCCACGATGGCCCCGACGTAGGGACTGTAGAGGCCGCCGCCGGCCAGGTTCGAATAGCTGAGCTGGTTCATCAGGTCGGCGGTGGAGCCGTTGGCAAGTTGCGTCACCAGCGACTGCGCGTTCGAGTCGTCCAGCACCAGTCCGTCGGTATGCTGAACCAGGCACGGAGCCTGCTGGTCAGTGGGCTTGTCGAAGCATTGCTGATCAAGCCGGATTCCCAGGCTGCGGGCGGATAATTCGGCGCGTTCTTTCAGCAATTTGGGATCGGTCTGCGAGGTCACCTTCACCTCTTCGAGATAGGCATCGAGGCGCATCCTATCCAGACTGGCGGCCTGCAGGTCCTGCGCGGCCCGCACAAAGGCGCCGGGGCGATCGCTCACGGCCTTGCGCAGCGTGCCGAAGTCGCCGCCCGTCTCCGGGGCAAGAAAGAGCAGCGCCTGCTGGGCCTCGTTGGGCACTGTCACAAACACGCCCTCGTCATGCACCTGGCGCGTCCAGGTCTCCACGCGGGTAAACCACTCCGGCGGCGGTTGATTGGT
>CAYWMR010000249.1:0-7452 GCA_964458965.1 uncultured Occallatibacter sp.
TTACCTCGCGTCCCGTCACTTATATCATGATTGAGCTCATAAGTGGGACGCTTTACGGTTTCCTGATTGCAATGATCACTTTCTTTGCGGGAGTCCTGATATGGGAGGAGCGGGATGCACGCATCGACGAGGTAAACGATGCTTTGCCTATCCCGGAATGGCCCGGCTATGTTGCGAAATTCATCGCACTGATGACGGCGATTGCCTCCATCCAGGCGCTGGTAATCGTGGTCGCAGTGTGTGTGCAGGCCGCCCACCACTATACGCGCTTCCAGCTGGGACTTTACGCCGAGAATCTGCTAGGGCAGGATCTGCTGGCGTTCGGATTTTTAGCCGCGCTTGCCTTCTTTATTCACGTACTTTCTCCTAACAAGTATGTAGGGTACTTCGGATTCATAGGGTTTCTGATTGCCGATGCATTCATCTGGCGTCCTTTGCATGTGGGCACGCGAATGGTGCACTTCGCCAGCATGCCGCGAATGACTTATTCCGACTTTTTCGGCTATCAGCCGTGGATCAAAAGCTGGTACTGGTTCGCCCTGTACTGGACGCTGTTTTCGGTAGTAATGACAGTTGCGGCGATTCTTCTATTGCAGCGCGGACGAGATACTCGCTGGAAGGCTCGCGTGGCGGATGCGCGGCTTCGTTTTCATGGATCGCTGAGGTGGGTGGGTGTGCTGGCGGCCGTTGGATTTATTGTTGCCGGCGGATGGATCTACTACAACACCGAAATCCTGAATACGGTGGAGAGCGAGAACGACGGGCTGAAGCGGCAAGCCGACTATGAAAAGTTCTACAAGAAATACGAGCACCTCCCTGAGCCAAGAATTCTGGACGTGAAATATAACATCGCCATCTATCCATCGACGCGCGAGATGGTTATGAAGGGCGAGGAGCAGGTGAAGAATCTGACCTCGCAGCCGCTGAATTTTGTTCATTTTACGGTCGATCGGACCTTTACTTCCAACATTGAGTTACCCGGCGCGGAGCTGGCGCAGGACGACAAAGAGCGCGGTTACCGCATATACAAGTTCACCACTCCGCTTGCGCCCGGCGAGGCGCGGACGTTGAAGTTCGATGTGGAGTCTCATCCACGCGGGTTTGAAAACGAAACCACGATCACGGGTATTTCCTCTAACGGAACCTTTTTCAATTCCTCCATCGTGCCGCAGATTGGATACCAGTCAGGTAACGAGTTGAATGACCCGAACGACCGCAAACGCTTCGGGCTGAAAGACAAGGATCTGATGCCGGCCCTGGAGACTAACTGCACGTCCGATTGCATGGACACTTACATCAGCAATAACTCCGACTGGGTGAATGTGGACACGGTAATCAGCACCAGCGGGGATCAAACGGCCATAGCTCCCGGCTCCCTGCTGCGCCAGTGGCAACAGGATGGGCGCAACTATTACGAATACAAGCTCGATCACGTAGCTCTAAACTTCTATTCCTTTCTCTCGGCAAGTTACGCGGTTGAGCGCCGTAAGTGGAATGGCATCGATGTGGAGGTTTACTACCTGAAAGAGCATCCGTGGAACGTGCCGAAGATGGTGAATTCGGTGGAGAAATCTTTCTCGTACTACACCACCAATTACGGTCCGTACTATAACAAGCAGGCGCGCATCATTGAGTTTCCCCGGGTGGCCTCGTTTGCGCAGGCGTTTCCGGGAACCATGCCTTATTCCGAATCCATTGGATTTATCGCGAGCATTGAAAAGCCCGACGATATCGATATGGTTTATTACGTTGTTGCGCACGAGATGGCGCACCAATGGTGGGCGCACCAGGTGGTGGGCGCGAACATGGAAGGAGCGACTTCTCTGTCAGAGACACTTGCGCAATACTCGGCGCTGATGGTGATGGAGAAGGAGTATGGACGCGATGCGATGCGCAAGTTCATGGAGTACGAAATGGACGCGTATCTGCGCAGCCGGGGCACAGAGCGGTTGAAAGAGCGGCCATTGATGAGGGTTGAAGCGAACCAGGGGTACATCCACTATCGCAAGGGGAGCGTGGTGATGTATTACCTGCGCGAGATGATCGGCGAAGAAGCGGTCAATCGCGCACTTCGCAAGCTGCTTACCCAATACGGTTATGCGCAGCCGCCTTATCCAACGTCGTGGATGCTGGTGAACGATCTGCGCGAGCAGACTCCGCCGCAGTATCAATATTTGCTGAAGGACTTATTCGAAGACATAACTCTGTTTTCAAACCGCGCGACGAAAGCTACCGCAAAGAAGCGCGCCGACGGCAAGTTCGATGTAACGGTTGAAGTGGAGACGCATAAGTACAAGGCAAACGAAAAGGGCGCGGAAACAGAAGTTCCGGTGGACGACTGGATTGAGGTGGGCGCGCTTGCGGCTCCGGAAAAGGGAAAGCACTATGGAAAGGTGCTTGCCCGTCAGCTTGTGCACATGACGGGCACCCATGGAACTTATACTTTCCAGACAGATGTTATGCCCGACAAGGCGGGGATCGATCCCTTGCTGCTGCTGGTGGACAAAGTCCCGGACGGCAATTTGAAATCGGTGGATAAGGACTGATAGGAAAGGAGCGTGGACTGGGATGTCCACGCTACAGCCGGCCGGGAGGCCGGCGCTACAGCTTTCATGTACCGTGGGTCGTCAACGCCGGTGGAAGAATAGAGCGCATGTCAAGGATTGCCGTGGTATATCAGCAGTCATCGCGCAGGGGTTAACCCCCTCGCCTTCCCGGCATTTTTCGGCACGACTAAAGTCGTGCCCTGATACAAAGCATGCTCTTGAAACATGCTCGAAGAATAAAAGGAGGTTGACAGCCGGGTCCGGGGGGGATTGCTCGCGCGATCTGCCCTTACTGCAACTTCAGATCGTCCCTATTTCAGCTTCAATTTACCCCTATTTCAGCTTCAGCTCGCCCTTATTTCAACTTCAGCTCGCAATCGAAATCCTTGCGCGAGTCCCACGAACTGACTGTTTTGATTGCGCTCTTTTTCTCGTCTTTCTCTGCCCACAGCTCATGGTCTATGGACATGTTCACCTGGGTGAAGCGAAACCTGCCGTTGGAATCGGAGGTATAGCTGCGAATGGACTTGGCCTTCGAGTCCTTGAGGAATACAGTTGCGCCGGCGAGCGGAACGGAATTCGGGTCCAATACGGTGCCTGAAACCGTTCGCTGTCCAATATTCTGGGCCAGCGCCAAGGGCGGTCCTATAAACGGTGACCTGCCGCCCACGCCAATGGGAACCACCCCCGCCGCCAAGGCGGCACATACCACCCCGGTCAGCATAATCGTGCGGTTAGCCCTCACTCTTCCTCCTCTTCCTCAGCGAACGGCTCTTCGTCGTCGTCATCCAGATCGCCGTCGATCCGGGCCAGTTCCAATGGCTCAACGCCAACCACTTCGTACTCCGTCCCGCACTCATCGCAGGCCACAACATCGCCTTCTTCGACTTCGTCCAATTCAATGTCAAGTCCATTCTCGCACTCCGGGCAGTTGGGCATAACGGTTACCTCTCTTTCCAAGACAGTTCGTAATGTTGGATGATGAATCCTTGTACTGCAACATCGCTAGTTTTAGGGAGAACCCGGCCTCAGGTCAAGAGGGAGAAAGTGGAAGTTTTCGCCCCCAATCCCAACACTGGAGAATACGCTATGAAGCTTCCCCGATTGGTTCTGTTTTATACCTTTGCGGTATTCGCGCTCACGGTGCCGGTTCCAAATTGCGAGGGCCAACCGGATTTCAAAATCGACGCCGGAGCGGTCAATCCGGGGAGCCCGGACCCAGCTATCGCGCGGGCGCTTCAGACCATCGAACCGCAGCGAATCCAGCAGACCATCGACACGCTGGTAAAGTTTGGCACGCGCAGTACGCTCTCCAGCATGGAAACCGGGCTGCCCAAGGGTGAGGGGATCGGCGCTGCCGCGGACTGGATTGCCGGCCAGTTCGAGCAAATTTCGCGGGAGTGCGGCGGTTGCCTTGAGGTCCATCGCGACACGTTTACCGAGCCTGTTGGCGACCGTATTCCGCAGCCCACTACGATCACGAATCTTTACGCGGTTCTGCGCGGTTCGGATCCAGTCCAGGCCAAGCGAATGGTTCTTGTGACGGGCCACTACGACTCGCGCATTTCCAATGTTCTGGATGCGCGCAACCCGGCGCCGGGCGCAAACGACGATGCATCCGGCGTGGCTGTTTCGCTGGAATGCGCCCGCGCGTTGAGCAAACTGCACCTTGGGGCAACGGTTGTTTTTGTGGCCGTAGCCGGTGAGGAGCAGGGGCTGAACGGCTCCGCTCACCTGGCAAAGCTGGCCAAAAGCGAAGGCTGGCAACTGGAGGCTGTGCTCAACAACGACATCGTTGGCGGGAACACCACGCCGGGCGACACGCTGCAAATGAAGGATCGGGTGCGGGTTTTTTCGGAGGGGGTGCCGGCCGCGGCTACGCCCGACCAGGCGCGCCGCATTCGAGCACTGGGCAAGGAAAACGACTCGCCCAGCCGCGAACTGGCCCGAGCGGTGGCAGACACAGCCCGCACTTACTTTTGGTCCCCCAACATTCAGCCATTTTCGGCATTTCTGGTTTTTCGGCCCGATCGCTACCTGCGCGGCGGCGACCACACATCCTTCAATCGCGAGGGCTTTGCGGCGGTTCGTTTTACCGAGTGGCGCGAGGACTACAACCACCAGCACCAGGACATTGTGCTGCCGCCTGCCGGCTCGAGCGACCCCATACTTGGCGACCTGATTCAGTTTGTCGACTTCAATTACGTGGCCAGCGTAGCCCGCCTGAATGCCGCCGCGCTTGCCACGCTGGCCTCTTCGCCGGGTGAGCCGGGGAACGTGGCTATTGTTACCACCAAGCTGGAGAACGGCACGACTTTGCATTGGGATGCGCCAGCCGGCGGCCAGGGAAACATCCACTACGAAGTGGTTTGGCGGGAGACCACCGCGCCTGACTGGCAGTTTGCAAAGACCGTTGCGCAGCAAGCCGCCGGCGAGCCAGTGACCATTACGCTGCCGGTTTCCAAAGACAACGTTATCTTTGGTGTCCGGGCCGTGGATGCTCAAGGACATCGCGGGCTGGTGGTGGCTCCGTAGGGAGTTTTTCGTTGCTGGAATGAGTGTGCCGAAGTGGGATAACCGCATCGTCGGCAGTCATTCGAGGGAATGGGCACGGGGCGGGCGCGGTTTCGCTCCATGACACCCTCCCGCCCCACCGTATAACCTGACACTACGATGCCCAGGTCTGGTGCCAGTCCGTTTTCGTTGCCCGCATTCAGCGGTGTCACTCGCCGCCTGGTGTTCCTGAATCTGTTTGCCTACTTTGCCTTGCTGGTGGCCGGCCTGGCATTGCCGACTGGCGCAGGCAAGTTGGCCGGATATCTTAGCTTCGTCCCCCAGGTGTTCCTGCACGGCGCTTTCTGGCAGCCCTTCACGTATAGCTTCATTCATCCCGGCCTGCTCGGCACAGCCTTTGAACTGCTCTCGCTGTGGTTTCTGTGCGGGTTTCTAGAAAGCCTGCACAGCAGCAGTTGGGTCATGGGCCTCTACTCGGTTTCAGTGCTGGGAACAGCGGTCGCGGCTACGGCCATCTATGCAGCCAGCGGCACGCTGGGATATTCGCTGGATGTGGTTGCGCTTTATGGCTGCTTCGGTGGCATCTTCGGCATGCTGGTCGCGATCGGCATACTGTACGGCGACATGGAGTTTCTGCTCTTCTTCACGATTGGCATCAAGGCCCGCTACATGGCGGCGATCTATGCGCTCATCTCCATCGCCATGCTGTTTGGCGAACAGCGGATGTACGCGTTTGCGCAGTTGGGCGGGGCGCTGGCCGGGCTGTTTTACATTCGCATGGCGCCGCGCCGCGGGTTTCATTTCACCTTCAGCGAGCGATGGTACGGGCTGCGCAATCAGTATTACCGCTGGAAACGCCGTCGGGCCGCGCGCAAGTTCGAGGTCTACATGCGCTCCCAGGGCCGGACTGTGCGCTTTGACGGCAACGGTAAGAAGATGGACGACCCGGAGGACAAGTCGCGATGGAATTAGGCGCTGGTTGCATAAACACAGTCCATGCGGCGCACACACCCCTCAGGGGTTAAAGAGGCTGCGGGAAAACTCGGGATTTCGGATGAAATTGGCGGAAGACATCCCTCGGGGGCTGAAGCCCACGTTGATTCTATTGCCTTTGTGGCACGAATGAAGTCGTGCCATTTCAAAGCAATGAGTTTTTCCGCGGCCTGTAAAACCTCGCCATTTATGCGCCTTTTGTGGCCCGGCTGAAGTCGTGCCCTTGTTACAAAACCATTTGTGCAACCAGTTCTAATCGCTATTCCGACCGTGGTGCTAGCCGGCTTCCGCGGTCACTGACCAGGCCGGTCCTTCTTGCGGTGAAAGGCGGGTTGGAAATCCCAGTTTTGTTTGCTCCGGCGGCGGGGGTGTGCTAACCTTGATTTCTGTGCCGTAGCGTGTGCGGAGCGGGAGTGTGTCCGTGCTCGGCTTCGGGATGGTTTTCGGGTTCCCTGGCTGTTTTGTTGAGTGGGTTCCCTGGTGGATTCCGGGTGGAAAGGGCTGGCGTAGCTCAGCTGGTAGAGCATCTGATTTGTAATCAGAGGGTCGGGGGTTCAAATCCCTTCGCCAGCTCCACATAAAGGAATGCCGGGAAGCAGGGCCTGAGACGGGAAGTGTGGCAAGAATTGACCGGCGAAGGATGCTTTTTGAGCGCCGGACCTGTCCTCCGCGGTGATCCCACAGAGGTGACATGCTCCGAAATGCCGGAGGATTCCGGACGGGGCCTGATGCGTCAAGAAGTGGGCTTGAAAGCGGTTGCGGGACGAGTTTGAGCAGGGCCTTCGGCGGCTGGATTTGGTTGCCGGGGTGAATGGATCGGGCCCCGACGGACAGGTCTTCGTCCGTTGGGTGATTGGGCACAGGTGGCCGAGCGGTTAATGGCAGCAGACTGTAAATCTGCCGGACATAGTCCTACGGAGGTTCGAACCCTCCCCTGTGCACCACGATTTTGAGGGGCTGGAATGGATGTTGAGCCGCAGCCGGGCGAGCGCAGGGAATTGAAAGGCGCGGACTCGGATTTGGAACGGCGGTTTCGGACGGCCCTGGTGCTTTACGCGGTTTTGGCAGCGCTGGTTTGGTTCACAATGGACGCAGGCAAAATAAGCGTCTTCGGCAGACCGGTGGAGATGCGGTTGGTTCCGCTGGCGGTGATTGGCGGCATGGTTTTGCGGACGGTTTTGGCGCGTCATGCGGAGAAGATTCGCAGGGACGCGGGGAAAGATAGCTCTTAGCTTTCAGCTATCAGCTTTCAGCTTTGACGATGGCGAATGGAGCCTATGCGGCTGGCGCCACCAGAATGATGCTGAAAGCTGACGGCTAAAAGCTGAAAGCTCGGGTTTAAGAGGGCTGATGTAGCTCAGTTGGTAGAGCACTCCCTTGGTAAGGGAGAGGTCACCAG
>CAYWMR010000250.1:0-7404 GCA_964458965.1 uncultured Occallatibacter sp.
CGCCGGTGGCATTTACCTACTCGGGAGGGCAGGTGCAGGTTACCGTGCCCAAACTGGTGGCGTATGTCGCCGTCGTTTCGAACTGAGTTACTCGGCCAATTCGAAATTGGACACAGGGTTCTGGAACATGCGATCAAGAATGTGCTTTAGGCAGCGTTCCATGCCGATATCGCTCTGAAGGATGAAAATATCTCGACTCATGAACAGTAGATTGGTCAACGTCAGGAGTAGACAGGACAAATGAAAATGTTCAATCGTCGTCAGTTCGGGGTAGTCGCTGGGGCTGCGGCTGCGCTTGCCGGTGTCGGGTTGCCCGGGTTCGCGGAAGCTAAACCGCTCACCCAAGATCGCGCCTTTCCAAAGGGGTTTTTGTGGGGCTGCGCAACGGCCGCGTATCAGACTGAAGGCGGAGCGCGGGAGGATGGGCGCGGGCCTTCCATTTGGGATGTTTTCTCGCATATGCCGGACAAGACCCACGATGGCGATACGGGTGATGTGGCCGATGACTTCTACCATCGCTACAAGGAGGACATTCAGCTGCTGAAGAACCTGGGTGGCCGAGCAGATCAAGCAGGTCGAGAAGTTACTGGGCAAGCAGGTCAAAGAAGTGCATGTCGACATGGGATACCGAGGTCATGATTACGAAGGCGAAGCCACGATCCATGTGGACAAGCGACGACGAGGCCGAACGCCACCATCGCTGTGGCGAAGGATGAAACACCGCGCCGCCGTGGAACCCAGCATCGGACATCTCAAGACGGATCAACGGTTGGAACGCAATCGACTGAAGGGTGCTGCAGGAAATGCGGTGAACGCCTTGATGGCGGCCGCGGCGATGAACTTCCAGAAACTACTGAGGGCTGTTCCTCGCCGTTGTATGCGCGAAATCCATGCCATCCTGAGCTCACTTCTGTCCCGATCGGATCTCATCGGCTCGAAGATGACAATGCAAAATACTTGAAATCGGCTTTTTCAGGATCAACTACAGTAGATTTCTTGGTCGAAGAAAAATGCCTGTAACTTGTTGATTTTGTTGGTCGGCCCTGGAGGGCGATTTTAGAACTTTTCTGGAACAAGGCGGGAAATAGGTATCATGTCCCCTTTTACCCTTTACCCCAGCCGCACCATTCCACTGCAATCACCGGCGAATCGCAAATACCCAGGACGAGGGGATGCAGTCGAGCGGGTGCCCGCCACGCTCTAGTTAGAGCGCACTATGAATCTCGGGTTGAATCTCGGATTGGAGATTTCCGTAAAATTGCCGTGAGTTATTGAATATATTGGTGGACCTGATCGGGATCGAACCGATGACCTCTTCCATGCCATGGAATGAATCGAATCGCAAATTTTAGACGGCAAAGCACTTACGAGTCGGCAGAGTCGGCAAAACCGGCACAATCGGCGCTATTTGCGACAAAGATGCGACAAACTTTTAGCCGCGGGCCAATGGGCTGACCGTGTGGGATCGGCCCAAACTCCTCCTATCCGTCTCCGCTCCTTGTGCAAAAGCCTGTTGCACGATCAGCGGGCGCCACTCTCAGGAAAGAACCACCTCGCAATTGTCGCGACAAATGGTGAGCTCAGCGGAGGTAGCGGCGTGGATGGTGACGCCTTCCTCGCGACGAGCGCGCACTGGAGCGCGGTGGTCTGTTCGTGTCCGACAACCCTTGGTTGGGAACCCCACCGCTTGCAATCTTGCCTTTTTGGCAAAAACGGATGTGCTGACGGCATCGGTTGTCACGTTGCCGGCTGCATGGTGGCGCCGAATGTCGCCAGCGGTTTCTCCGTCAATAACACCTTGTACTCTTGAATGCTCAGCCCCGCAGATGCCGCAAAAATAATGCATTTAAAGGGGATGTGGTTTTCAGGATCTTTCGGATATACTCGTTTTATTCTTGGTAACCCTTCTAATCCACGACGATCACTAGATCGCAACATCAAAGTTCTTCCCCTTCTTAGCCGAGAATCAGATTCTTGAAAGCTGCGGCATTGTTTGCACGGCCAGCCCGAGTTGGTCAATTGATTCCGTCGATGCTTCAGCAAGCGAAGCGAGGTTGATTCAAACGAAGTAAGACGACCAGGCAGTAATCTATTTGCTCGCAAGGCTAGAATGACAAATTCATTGCAATGGGAAAATACTGCCGAGGTGGGGATCTCCTCCTCGGCAGCGCAAGGGGCGTTGTACTTCTCGCCGGGGAAGCAGAGCGCCGTGATCTTCTCAGGGTTTTCAGTCTGCACACAGCAACCGAGGACTCCTGCCTGCATCTTGACGGATACGCAAACCGGAGCCATAGGTGTGGGTCTAAATGGCGTGCTCTGCGGCCAGCCACCATCGCCATACGCTTATCCGGTGCTGGGAATCTTGCCGGCTCTCTACCCGGAGTGGCTCGGAGACCGGGAGTTTCTTGCCGCGCATCGCCTGCGCTTTCCACTGGTAGTCGGAGAGATGGCGACAGGCATCGCCTCCGAGGCGGTTGTAATGGCTGCGGCGCGCATGGGCTGTCTTGGCTTCTTTGGTGCAGGAGGGCTCTCTTTGGAACGCGTCGAGAAAGCGCTTGCCACGCTTTCCAGCGAACTGAACCCTCAGGGACTTTCGTGGGGAATCAATCTGATTCACTCTCCCCATGACCCGTCGATGGAAGATAAGCTGGTCGATCTATATCTTCGCTACGCCGTGGAGCGGGTCTCAGCTTCAGCCTTCATGTCACTGTCCCCATCCATTGTTCGGTATTCTGCGAGTGGCCTGGAACAGGACGCGAACGGAAATATCGTAAGAAGGCATCATGTCATTGCCAAGCTCTCGCGCTCAGAGGTGGCAATGCACTTCCTCTCTCCAGCGCCGGCCGAGATGCTCAAGCAGTTGCGGGCAGACGGTAAGATCAGTGCGCTGCAAGCAGAGTTGGCTGCGCGTGTGCCGGTAGCTGAAGACATCACAGTCGAGGCCGACTCGGGAGGGCACACTGACAACCGCCCACTCGTCTCAATGATTCCAGTTGCCATGACTCTTCGGGATTCACTCGCCGCCAAGTACGGCTACAAGCATCCTGTGCGCATTGGCGCAGCGGGGGGCATGGGATCTCCTGCTTCAGTTGCAGCGGCTTTCAGCCTGGGAGCGGCCTACGTGATGACAGGCTCGGTGAACCAGTCCGCAATCGAGTCCGGAACCTCTGACCTGGCGCGTCAGATGCTGGCACAGGCCCAGATTACCGACGTGGCAATGGCTCCAGCGGCCGATATGTTTGAACTCGGAGTCCGCGTTCAAGTACTCAAGCGCGGCACACTTTTTGCCTCTCGGGGCACTACGCTCTACGAGGTCTACACCAAGCATGAATCCTGGGAAGAGGTTCCTGCGGCACTGGCAAGGCAGGTGCAGGATTCGATTTTGCGCGCCAGTTTCGAGGAAATCTGGCAGCAGTGTGAAACCTTCTGGTCCAAGCGCGATGCTGCTCAAGTGGTGCGTGCAGAGAAGGATCCAAAGCACAAGATGGCCCTCGTCTTCCGCTGGTACCTTGGCAATTCCACAGTCTGGGCGCGGAATGGCGTTGCCGATCGCCGTCTGGATTTCCAGATCTGGTGCGGGCCTGCAATGGGGGCCTTCAACGATTGGGTCAAAGGCAGTTTTCTGGCAGAACCCGAAAACCGAACCATCGCTCAAATTGGCCTCAACCTGCTGGAGGGTGCGGCCTGCATCGCGCGCGCTCAGCAGCTCCGCGCCTACGGCCTACCCCTGGCCGGCAACGATTTCGATTTCCGTCCCCGTCCGCTGAGTTAGAAGAGGTCCGCTTCCCATGCCGAACCGTGAACCAATCGCAATCGTTGGTGTTTCCAGCATCTACCCCGGCTCTTCCAATGCACAGGAGTTTTGGCGGGATATTCTTGCCGGCCGGGACATGATCGAAGACATCCCACCAACGCACTGGCTCATTGACGATTACTATGATCCAAATCCACTGGCGCAGGACAAGGTATATGCGAGGCGCGGGGCCTTTATCTCGCCCATCGCTTTCGACCTCATTGAGTTTGGCATCCCTCCCTCTTCGCTCCCGGCAATCGATGCCATGCAGTTGATGGGCCTGCTGGCGGCGCGCGACCTCTTGCGCGATGCCGCGAATGGCCGCGAAAACCATGTGCCATTGGATCGCATTGCCGTTTATGTCGGTGTAGCAGGTGTATCGGCTGCCTCGATGCTGGCTGCTTCGCGCATGCAGAAGCCGCATTGGGTCAAGGGAATGCGCGAGGCTGGCATTCCTGAGTCCATAGTGCAGAAAGCTTGTGAAAGAATAGCGGAGAATTACACCGCACTGCAGGAAAACACTTTCCCAGGCCTTCTTTCCAATGTGGTTTCAGGGCGCATCGCGAATCGCTTCAACCTTGGCGGGGGCAACTACACAGTGGATGCGGCCTGTGCCTCCTCATTGGCTGCGTTGTCTGCCGCATTGAACGATCTCTATCTCGGAAACTCCGATATGTCCCTATTTGGCGGCGTGGACATGCAGAATAACCACGAGTCCTACGCCTGCTTTTCAAAGACGCCTGCCCTCTCGCCAACTCAGGACATCCGTCCCTTCTCAGAGAACGCCGACGGCACCATGCTCGGCGAGGGAGCAGGGCTGTTTGCCTTGCGCCGCCTTTCGGATGCGGAGCGCGACGGCGACAAAATCTACGCGGTAATTCGCGGCCTTGGCTATTCCTCTGACGGTCGCGCCAAAAGCGTCTATGCACCCCGTCCCCAGGGCCAAAGCATGTGCATTCGGCGTGCGTACGAGGCGGCAGGATATAGTCCCCAGACTGTCGAGTTGATTGAGGCGCACGGAACAGCCACTCCAGCCGGCGATGTCGCAGAGTTTGAATCCATGCGGATGGTCTTTGGCGACCAGCGTATTGGTAGCGAACCGACGATTGCTTTCGGCTCCATCAAATCGCAGATCGGGCATACCAAGGGTGCGGCAGGTGCAGCCGGCCTCTTCAAGGTAACCATGGCATTGCACAACAAGGTGCTGCCGCCAACCATTAAGGTCACAAAACCAAATTCCAGATTGAAACTTGACGAAAGCCCCTTCTACCTCAACACGGAAACGCGTCCGTGGGTTGCGTCGGGCCGACATCCGAGACGCGCTTCGGTCAGCAGCTTCGGCTTCGGGGGAACAAATTTTCACGTCACAGTCGAAGAGTATCTCGGGGCCGGCAACCGGCCGGAACGCTGGGCCTTCACGCCAACTGAGTTGGTAATGCTCTCTGCCGGCAACCGCCAGGAATTGTCTGCCGCCTGCACAAAGTTGGCAAACGCGGAGCAACCCTTTGATGACGCCTGGCGCAAGCTGGCCAGGGAGTCGCAACTCAGCTTTCAGCCGGAGCAGAATGCAAGGCTTGCCGTTGTCCTCGGCAGCGGCTCAGAATTCAGCAGCAAACTGAAGGATGCAGCCGCAGATCTCAATAGGACTGGCCCAATCAACCGTCCCGGTCTTTTCTTTGCCGAGGGCCGGGGCCTTGAGGATTCTCCAGTGGCATTCGTGTTTGCAGGGCAGGGAAGCCAGGCAGTGGGCATGGGCCGCCACCTGGTAATGACCTTCCCCTTTGCGCAGCAAGTCTGGGACGCAGCCGAACCGGTGCTGGCGGATAAGGGGCTCTCCCTGCGCTCGCTGGTCTTTCCTCCGCCTGTTTTCGATGATGAGTCGCGCGCCCAGCAGTTGAAAAAGCTCACGTCCACTGAGAATCTGCAGCCGGCCCTGGCGGTTCAGGGAATGATGCACCTTGGGCTGATGAGCGCCCTGGGAGTGCGGCCTGCGGTCGCCATTGGTCATAGCTTCGGTGAGCTGCTGGCGCTGCATGCTGCCGGCGTCATGGATGAAAGGGACTTGTTGCTGGCATCGCGCAAGCGCGGAGAGCTGATGTCAGCCACGGAAACCGCGCCGGGTGCAATGACTGCTGTAACCCACCCTGCTTTGGAACTGCAAAGACTTATTGAAGAATGGCAGACCGGAGTTGTATTGGCAAACTACAACTCGCCAACACAAACCGTGCTCTCCGGTGCTGTGGAGACGATAGAGGAAACCGAGAAACGCTTGTCGGAAGCGAAGATCAAATTCCGCCGCCTGGCCGTTTCAGCAGCCTTCCACTCTCCCCTCATTGCTGCCGCGGTCGGACCCTTTCAGGAGTTTCTGCAATCGGTCGAGATGCATGCTCCGCGCTTCGATGTGCTGTCGAATGCGGATGTCACCGCCTATCCTGCGGATACGGCTGACATTCCCAGGCGCCTCGCAAATCAATTAGCGCAGCCGGTGCGTTTTGCCGAGCAGGTGGAAGAACTATATCGCCGCGGAGTCAGGTTGTTTATCGAGCTCGGCATGGGCAACACGCTCTCGTCCCTGGTCGATCAGATCCTCAAAGGCCGAGAACACATCGCAGTTCCGCTTGAACGCAAGGGCGTGCACGGATTGACAGGCATGTGGGAAGCTGTCGGCCGTCTCTCTGTTGCCGGACTCAAGCTGAATCTCGATGAATTGCATGCTGCCTTCGCTCCCGTGCGTGAGCCGGAAAAGCCAAAGAGCCCTGCTTCCACGGTCTACATAACGGGTGCAATGTTTGGAAAGCCATATCCGCCAAAGGGCGGATTGGCCGCACTGCCAAAGCAAAATCCAGAACCAGCTTTAGAAAACGCAGTGCCAAAAGCGGTTGTCTCGGCATTGAATTCGATGCTTCCCTCTTCCATTGCGCCAGTTGTTTCCCATCCACCATCGTCACTCGTTTCGCCGTCATCGCTTGCACATGCGCCAGGAGGCAACATCGCCGAGTGGCGTCCAGATTCGATACCGTTGAAAGTGCCAGCCAGGGGCTCTTCGGCGAGTTCAAATCCACAAAACTTGTATCTATGGAACGAGATTCAACGCCAGATAGAGCTTGCACAACAGGCAACGCAATCGGCGATCCTGGAGACTCACTCCCTCACGCTGCGGTCACTGGAACGGTTCGCGAACGGCAACGGCGCCCTGAATGGATCTTTGAATGACTCACTGAAGGGTCGGCCCCATCAGGAGCTTCCGCCCGTGAACAACTCCAGGGTGCCGGAAGGTCCGGAGGCAACCATGCAGCACGGCGCCCAACCCATGCCCGCTGACCCTCCGAGATTTGACCCGTCGAGCGTCGCTCGGCCTGCTGTCGCACCTCACGATGAAGTCTTTATGGCGCATTCCACGAATTCCATGGCTCCTCCTCCAGGTCCCGTATGGAGAGGTGTTGCGCCTGTGGCTCCTCCTCCGGTTCCGGCGCGGAACGGTGTTTCAGTTGTGGTTCCACCCGTTGCAAGCGCTGTAGCCGTTTCAACGACTGAGGTCCAGCAGCCGTCACCCCTGCGGGGTGAGGACCTCATGAAGGAACTGCTCCAGGTTGTTTCGGAGAAGACCGGGT
>CAYWMR010000251.1:0-7384 GCA_964458965.1 uncultured Occallatibacter sp.
ACCGCGACTTCAAAGACGTGCGCGAGTTCAAGGAAGAGCTGGAAGGGCTGCTGGGTGGACGCAGTGGCGCAAAGCCGAAGAAGTAGTTATTCGGTGAGAAGCTTCCAAAACGTCGAAGCGTGGAAGGCCGATGCCTGCCGAACGAGAACAGCACGAACCCCGACGGGTAAAATCGTACTTAGCCCGGCCTGCCGGGATCCATTGGTTAGTGAACCGATCGGACGGCAATCCCGGGCACGAAATGAAGTGTGATCCTTGCTCCGATGACGGAGGAACATTCAAATGATCGCAAAACAACAGTGCCAGAGGATCTTGATTTACACGTCGATTGCCGTGCTGGCCAGCCAACCAGCGCTTATTCAAAAGGGGTTTGGACAGTCATTGCCGCAGATAGCTCCATACAATCAGCCGACATTACCAGGCGTGGGCGCGGCGGGACCGGTTCACGATTTTCAACACTCATTTGCGGATCAGGCATTTGTAAAGCTGGTGATGGAGCGGGACGCTGCCGAAGTGCTGATGGGGCAGTTGGCGCAACAAAAATCGGAAAGCCTCGACATCAAACAGATTGGGCAAAGAACGATTGAAAATCGCACTACGCTGGACGATCAATTTAAGGGGATGGCAAAGTCGCTCGATGTCGCCGTGCCCAAAGGACCATCCAAAAAGGACAGTCAACTGATCGCGAGACTGGCAACGTTGTCGGGCTCGCAGTTCGATGAAGAGTATCTGAGGGCGGTTGTGAAGAGCAATCGGCAGGATGTCAAGGATTTTCAAGTCGAAGCCCAGAATGCTCAAGATCCGTACTTGCTGCATGCGGTGCAGCAGGACGTACCCGTGATCTCAAAGCATCTCCAGGCGATTGAGGATGTCGCAAAGACCCATAACGTGGCGATCGAGGCAAAGAAGTAGAAACAACGGTTGAGGCCGTAAACCACAGCTGGTATCGGGATGCAAAGATTGAGGAGCAATCGATGGCGGAACAAAAGACGCACAAAGTAACCCTCATCCCCGGCGACGGCATAGGCCCTGAAGTTACCCAGGCGGTGGTCCGCATTCTCGAAACCACCGGCGTCAAGTTTGAGTGGGAGCGCTTTGCCGCCGGCGCAGAGGCGTTCGAAATCTACGGCGAGTACATTCCCGCGGCGCTTTCGGAGTCGATCGAACGCACCCGCGTCGCCCTCAAAGGCCCTGTGACCACGCCCATCGGCGGCGGATTCAAAAGCATCAACGTAACCCTGCGCAAGAAGTTCGATCTCTTTGCCAACTTCCGCCCCGTCAAGAATCTTCCCGGCCTGGCAACGCATTGGCCCGGCGTGGACCTGATCATTGTGCGCGAAAACACCGAGGGCGAATACGTGGGCCTGGAGCACGAGGTCGTTCCCGGCGTGGTCGAGAGCATCAAAGTAATCACCGAAAAAGGCTCGACGCGAATTGCCAAATTCGCCTTCGAGTACGCCCGCAAGCATGGCCGCAAGAAGATTCATTCCGTCCACAAAGCCAACATCATGAAGCTGTCCGACGGCCTGTTCCTGCGCTGCGCGCGTCAGGTGGCCCAGGGATTTCCTGACATCGTCTATGGCGAACACCTGATCGACAACACCTGCATGCAATTGGTGATGAATCCGTTCCAGTACGACACGCTGCTGCTGGAAAATCTCTACGGCGATATTGTGAGCGATCTTTGCGCGGGCCTTGTCGGCGGCCTGGGCCTGGTGCCCGGCGCCAATCTCGGCTTGGAGTGCGCCATCTTTGAAGCGGTGCATGGCTCGGCGCCGGACATTGCCGGCAAAGATGTTGCCAACCCCACTGCCCTGCTGCAATCCGCAGTACTGATGCTGCGCCACCTGGACGAAACGTCAGCGGCCGACAAAGTGCAGAAGGCGCTGGAATCCGTATATGCGCAACGCAAGACACTGACCCGCGACGTGGGTGGCGTGGCCGGAACCACACAGTTTGCCGACGCAGTGCTGGCGGCGATGGGATAGGCGTTTACGCTGGGGCGAGAATTGGCTCGACGTGCCCGATACTAGCTTCCTGCCCGGTTGCAAGGCGTTCGATGGTTACCACTGTGATGTCGTCGGACTGGCCAAAACGTTTCGCTGCATCCACAATAGCAGCGGCGGGACGGGTGGAAATCTGCTGCCCGCGCTCAAATCCGAATAACTCGCCCTTTTCGTTCTGCGCCTCGACCACTCCGTCGGAATAAAACGTGAGCCGGCTGCCGGGGCGTAAATGAAACTGGCTGGTCTCGTAGGTTGTTCCGCTCACGATTCCCAGGGGGAGAGCGTTGGGCAGTTCAACTTCCTTGCCGTCGAGATACGGGGAAAGATGCCCCGCGTTGGCGATGGTGACTCTGCCATCGGGCGAAATCAACGCGGCGATCGCGGTCGAAAATCCGCCGCCCTTCGCGCGCCCCACTAACCGCTCATTCAGGTGAGCCAGCACTTCGGCAGGATTGCGAGTGAACTCGGCTGTGGAGCGAATGGCCCCTACCAGCACTGAAACCAGCATGGCCGCGGGCAATCCCTTGCCGGATACGTCTCCCACCACCAGCAGCAGACCGCCGTCGCCGGTGGGAAGAAGCTGGAAGAAGTCGCCGCCCACCTGCTGCGCGGGCAAATAGGCGCTCTCCACAGCCAGGCCGGGAATGGAAGGAAGCTCCTCGGGAATGAGAATCTGTTGCACGCTGCGCGCCGCCGCCATCTCCTGCTCGATCTCCCGGTTCCTGTCCTGAATGCGCCGCAGGCGAAAGGTCATGGCCACCAGCATCACGATTGCAAACAGCAGGTAGGAGATGCCGCGAACATCGATATCCAGCCCGCGCCACATTACATCCTGCGGGATGCTGGGGAGGTTCAGCTCCCTTGCCATGCGGGAGGCATTTTCCACGCTGATGAAGAGAATGGAAGCTCCAATCCAGCGCATCTCCGGCAGCTTGCTGCGAAAGCATGTGGGCAGGATCAGCAATTGGGCCAATGACGCTAGAAGGATAGCCGCGGGTGGGCCGTTGAAGAAGAAAAACTGGAGGAATTCAGGGCTTGGCAATCCAAGCGATGGATACAGGGCTACCATGCCCACAATCTGCACCACGCGGAACACCTTGGGAACAGGCCGATTCAGGAAGGAGAAAATGAATTCGACCAATACCCACGGTGTCACGGCGTTGAAGACTGCATAAATGACGGACGTCAGCCACATGGGCAGGCCGATCGAGACAATGTGCGATATCTCATCTACGCGCAGCAGCGCCACGGCCGCGAGACTCGCGCCGAGCCACAGGTATTCCCACAGCCGCGAATTGACTGAGAACAGCAGCAGAAAGACAAACGCGGCGCATCCGATGGCGAAGAAGCAGAGGTAGTGCGTGGCATTCGTCCGCAGATAGGCCAGCGTATACGCGTCCATGATGACCTGCATGCGGTCCGCGGGCGCCACCACGTAATCCAGAAGATGGGGACCGTAAATCCCGGCCGCAGCTCCCTCGGGGAAACAGCGCAGGACCAGGACCAACCGTCCATCCGGGGCAAAAGTGCTGGGAAAAGTGAGGATCTTGCGGGTATAGGCTTTGGCGTTCCAGAAGGTCACACCGCCTGAACCGCCAATCAGGTGGCCGTTGACATAGACATCGTAGAAGACGGGTTCTTCCTGCAACAGTACCGCCAATTGCGGAGTTGTCCTGAACGCCTGGGGCAAAGTGACTTCATAACGCAGCCAGTTGAATCCAAGGATGTTCAAATCCTGGCCGGAACGAGGTTTCCATATGCATCCAGGGTCAACGCCGTTTGCGCACCGGAGGTCATCCCCGGCGAATAGAAGTCCATCCCCGGCGGGAATGCGCAGTACGCTCGCATCGAAGCCCGTATTCTGCGCGAGGCTCCAGGGAGCGACGGCAAGCGAAATAGCCGCCAGCAAGCAACGCGCCAGAACTCCGAAGATCGAATTTTTCCGCAACATTCCCGCTAGCGTAGCAGGCTTGCCCGAACCGGAGAAAGGCGAATCTTTCCGCTGCGCAGAGTAATTTACGCTCGCGCTTGCGCTTACTTTGCGGCAACTTCCAGCGGCTTCACTGAGCTGAGCGGGATTTCCATGGTGCCCACCTTTCGCGTGGACTGATCGTAGATTCCGGTACGCAACCAGAACTGTCCCTGGGGAACTTCAATCTCTTCGTGAACCTGCACCCCGGCCAACTGAAAGGCTTTGTAGGCATCGGGCTTTATATTCAGTTGACCAATGTAGTCGCCCCGGGCAGCCACATTGCCGTACTTGTCGTAGGCGATCAGACATACATTCAGGGTCCCCACGCGATCGCCATCGGAATCGAGCTTCAGCTTCACATCGCTCAGGTTCACGGCAAAGTCTACGGAGTAGCGGGTAAGCGGGCCTTTACCGGCTGGTCTGGCGGCTGGTGCGGCAGGAGCAGCGGCATCTGTTTTTTCTGGCATCGGGCGGATAAGAGCCTTGTAGAGGATCTGTTCGGTCTGCGGCATGCCGAAATCCATGAATGCCCGCAGCGGGTCCACCAGCATCGGGTCTTGTGTGGCCTGCTTTTCCATGGCCTGTTGCTCGGTGGATTTCGCAGCGCCGGGCAAATCCGCGTCGAGGGCATAGTAGCCGCGTCGGAACGACAGGGTGTACCTGGCTCCATTCACTTGCACATCGATGTTCCTAAAGGTGCCGTCCATCTTCAGATCCGTCGGCGCGTACGCGATGGTATAGAAAAAGGCACTGGCGGCGACCGCTTTGCCGATCGCATCCCCCAGGCGGTTGGAGTTATGGAAGGCCTGGCCGCCGGTCGCGCGGGCCAGCATGTCCATGGTTTCATGGCTGGCGTTGAGACCCATGTTTTCATTTTGCAGCGAAGCGGAAACCCCGCCCGCGCCGGCGTTGGGCGACCCGGCTGCCACACCCGGGGGCGGACCGATAAACGAACTCGGGGATGTGTTACCGGGGTTGTCCTGGTTGCCGGCCGTGAACCACGCATTTGCCACTACGCCACGCGCATCGATCGGATAAATCGAGACGCGCGCCGCATTCAGCAGATTGATCGTCTTCTTGACGGCTGCTTCAAATCTGGTTTCCGTCTGTCCAAACAGCGCAAGCGGAAAGGAGCCGGAAAGCCAGACCAGGTTCTTGCGGCCGGGAAAGCCGCCGAGGAATGTGGCGAGTTGCTGCAGATTTTGAACTGTGCGATATTCGCGGTCGCTGGCCTGAGCGTAGTGGGTTTCGTCCACGAATTGCGCGATCCCCGCAATCATGGAGGGCGAACCAGCCGTGCCGCCCGGACCGCTGCCCGCCTGGGCGCTCATCATCGCGCCAAGCATCTGTTCCGCCCTGGTTTCACTTTGCGACGGCAACAGCGGCGTTTGCTCCGGCCTGTCGTTCTTCCTGTAGCCCAGCGCGGTTGCCAATAGCGCCGGGTCGTCGGCGAATCCCTGCACGAAACTGAGCTTCATCCCCATGACAAAGATCGCGATGCGCGATCCCGGCTTTAGGGTCTTGAGGTAGCTTTTGGCCTGCTCACGGACCATCATTTGATCTTCCGGCTGAGTGTTGAGCGAGTCGAGGAGAAGCACATTGACAGCCGCTGGAGGTTTGATGGGTGAAAAGTTGGTAAAGACGTCAGGGGGCATGACGGGAAACACCATCTTCTGATCCTGCTTAGCCTCTTCAGCCCCGTTGTGCTCTTCAAAATAGGAGATCGTTTGCGGCTTGCCCTGCTCCAATACGCTGAAAGCGTCGCGCTTCAACCCGGTCACCGGCTTGCCGCTGCGATCCGTGACGGTTACATCCACCAGCACCGCACGGCTGGTGATGCGCAGAGTCGTACCAGAGCTAACGGGCGCAGGCTCATTGTTCTGAGCCATCAAAGAAGATGCCGCCAACGCGGCCGCAGCAGCCATAAACAGAGCAAAGCAATTCACTTGTGACGCCTCCCTGGAACCATGAAAAACTACCACGCTGGTTCGGCGTTCGATATCCAAACCGGCTCAAGCAACTAACCTGACCACGACGATGCACTTACTCGATTGGAAGCCCCTTCTTCATTAGACTGTATCTCGACGGTCGCGGTCAGGGCTCAGTGACGTGGCATTATCAAACAAGGAGCCTGACAACCCAATGCACTACCTGTTGTTTTACGAAGTCAGTGACGACTTTCTTGCCCGCCGGGCAGAGTTTCGCGGCGCGCATCTGGAGATGGCCTGGAAGGCAAGCGAACAGGGCGAGCTGGTGTTGGGCGGCGCGCTCACGAATCCGGTTGACGGCGCAGTGCTGCTCTTCAAGGGTGACTCACCGGAGGTTGCGGAAAAGTTTGCCAGGACAGATCCTTATGTGACCAATGGCATTGTGAAGCGGTGGTATGTGCGGGAATGGATGACGGTGGCGGGAAACGACGCTGCAAAGCCCGTCAGACCGAGCGCGGGATCGGCGGGGACGTAGGCAAACTTTGTACCGAGTCCGGGATTAACGGGTGGATTCTGCTGTGCCGCGCCCATCCTCCTGTACACTGGAGAGTCAACGGCCATGCAAAACAAACTTCCAATCGGCATCCTGGGCGCGACCGGTATGGTCGGCCAACGCTTTATTCAGCTTCTTGAACGGCATCCGTGGTTCTACGTCACCTGGTTGGCAGCCAGCGACCGGTCCAGCGGGAAGCCTTACGGCGAGGCCGCTAATTGGCGGCTCGATACCCCCATGCCGGAGCGCATTGCTCGCATGATTGTGTCGCCGGCCGACCCGCTGGCCGCGGCGCCCGGCGGCGAACCTGCGCCGAAGATCGTCTTTGCCGCTCTCGACGCCGCCATTGCCCGCGAACTTGAACCACGGTTTGCCGAGGCCGGTTGCGCTGTCATCTCGAATTCCAGCGCTTACCGCATGGCTGCCAATGTGCCGCTGGTTATTCCGGAGATAAATGCCGGCCACCTGCACCTTATTGAGGAGCAGCCGACTTACCGGCAGGGGGGCGGTTACATGGTTACCAATCCCAACTGCTCCACCATCGGCCTGGTAATGGCTCTCAAGCCCATCGAAGAACGCTTCGGCATTGAGCAGATATTTGTTACCACCATGCAGGCCGTTTCCGGCGCCGGGTATCCGGGCGTTCCGTCCATGGACATTCTGGGCAATGTGGTGCCCTATATCGGCAGCGAAGAAGAAAAAATGGAAGCCGAGACTCTGAAACTTCTGGGCCGGCTGGAAGGCCATACCGTAACGCCCCTGGAGGCGCGTATCAGCGCACAATGTAACCGGGTTGCGGTGGAGGATGGCCACACCGAGAGCGTCTCGATAAAACTCGGCAGCAAGCTGGGCCGGCCAGTCACGCGCGAGGATATTCTTGCCGCGTGGTCGGAGTTCCGTCCGTTGGCCGGACAGGGATTGCCCA
>CAYWMR010000252.1:0-7378 GCA_964458965.1 uncultured Occallatibacter sp.
CGTCAAGGGTGGCCAGACCATCACCGTTCAGGCGCCCATCGACACCATTCCGCTCTTTGTCCGGGCCGGTTCCATTCTGCCCCTCGGAGCGCCTGTCGAAAGCACCCACCAGCAGCAGGCCATCGAGCATATCCGCGTCTATCCGGGGGCCGATGCCAGCTTCACGCTCTTCTCTGACGACGGCAAGACCTACGCGTATGAAAGCGGCGCCGGCGCAATCACGCATCTTCACTGGGATGACGCGGCTCAAAAGCTGACCCACGAAGGAGCCCCAGCCTGGACCGGCCCCGACACCGCGATTGTTGAGGTTGCAGGCCACTAAAAGTCTGTGGCCAAAGTCACGCTCAGAACCGGCGCGACTTCAAAGCCTGCGGAAGAGCTCGTTGCTTTGAAAGGGCACGACTTCAGTCGTGCCTTAAGAGGCTCAAAATAATCGCGGGCTTTAGCCCCGGAGGAATTGCACCGGCTCCCTGCTCCCTGATCCCTATTCCCTATTCCCTCAGTCCCTAGTCCATGTTCCCTGTCGCCCAGATTCCCTCTCCGCTCCCGCCGCGTCTAATCCTCGGCTGCCTGATTTACAATCGTTTGGTAAGCAGGAAAGAACTGAATGAGGCTTTTTTTAATGAATTCAGGCCAGGCGCGCGCGCGGTTGGTTCAGGCGGGCCCGGTCTCGTTGGCTGTGCTCTTGATTGCAGGTTGCGGCAGCGCTTATCGTCCGGTGGTTACCCCCATCAACAACAGCGGGCCTGCCGCCCAGCCCTCGTCCTATGTCATTGTGGTCTCTGCTCCGTCCACCACCACGCCGGGCATCGTCACCATCATCGACTACTCCGGCGATGCGGTCCTGGCCATCGCTCCCATCGGTCCCGGCCCCAATACATTCACCATCGACGAATACGGCGCAAATGGCTATACCATCAACAGCGATGGAACCATGAGCAATTTCCCCATCTCCTCTTCCCTGCAGGCCAAGCAGATAACCTATTCCACGCTGCCCCGCACTGCCCAGCCCGTAAACCTGTTTGCGCCGACGGTCGGCCTGTGGGCCGCCGATCTCGATGGCAACCTCGCCGATTACTTCGCCGGTAGTCCGCAGACCTTCAAGCTATCCATTCCCGTGGCCCAGACTCCAGTGCTGATTGTGGGCTCGCCCACCCTTGGACAGCGCGACTTTGTCATCAGCCAGAACATCCCGGGCGCTACCGGGACCGAGTGCAACTCCTCGCCCGCGTCGCAGCCCAACGGCTTGGCCACCGGAATTGAAGTAGCGAGCTTTGCGGCCGACACCCCGATCACCCTTGGCAAGTGTCCCGTCTTCGCCATCGAGAGTCCGGATCAGCGGCGGGTCTTCGTACTCAACCGCGGATCAGACACCGTCTCTGTCATCAACGCCCAGGACAATACGCTCGATGACCAATGCCCGCCGCCCACCGGTTGCGTAAACCAGGCTGGACAAACCTATTTCACTCATCCCAGCCTGCCGCTCTCAACCACTGCCGGCCTTGCCCAGGATGCCAACAACGATGTTCCCAAAGTTGCCGGACCGGTGTATGCCGAGTACAACACCGCGACCAGCCAACTGGTGGTGGCCGACTATGTGGGCAACACCATCAGCGTCATCGACGTGAGCCTGGATGAGTACGGCAACGACAGCCCCACCTTCGGAACCACCTTCACCGTTCCTGTCGGCAAAAACCCTGCCAGCGTTACGGTCCTCTACGACGGCAGCCGCGCCTATACCGCCAACCAGACCGATGAGACCTCGACAATCGTGAACCTGAGCAGTCACACGGTGGAAAAGACATTGCCGGTCAATGGCCATCCCCGCACCGTAGTTTCTACCCAGAATTCGGTCTTTGGCAAGGTTTACGTGGCCTCGCCCGACAGCCCGTTTCTCACCATCCTGCGCACCGATCTGGATATTGTGGACACCACGATTCTTGTCGAGGGCAATGTCGTCGATGTGAGGGCGAGCACGCAGAATGGGACCCAGGGAAACGTCAACGTGTCGAGCCACGTGCCCGGCTGGGGCCAGCCCTGCTACCTGCCGCCCGGCGCGGAACCAGCGCCCACAGGCTCGCAAACCGCGCTCCAGGTCTGCCAGACCCTCCCCTAAACCACCCCGCCGATCCAACCATTCAGAGCAACAGCTCATCATCGAGAGTAGCGCCGCCCTCCCGACGCAACGCCAGCCATCGAAACTAGCGCCGGCCTCGCGGCCGGCTGTAGCGCGGACCTCCCGGTCCGCGCTCTGCGCATCCGGAGTAAAATCACGCCATGGCGCAAGAATATCCTTCCGCGAGCCTCCACGGTGCTGCGCCGCCCCGTTACGGAGAAGTCCACATTCGCAATCGTGGCCGCCTTCCTCATTGGGAAAAAGAAGAAGGTCTTTACTTCATCACCTTTCATCTCGCTGATTCGCTCCCCCATTCAGTGCTTGCGAAAATCGCCGAACGCCAGCACATCCTCGCAACCGCAAAACAAAACAATGCCAATTTGCTTCCCGAGCAGAAAGCATTGCTCGCCGGTTATACCCACACGCGCATCGAAGAGTACTTCGACTCCGGCGCTGGCTCGTGCCCGTTCCTCGACATGCGCATCGCCGGTGCCATGGCTGCGGCCTTGCGCTTCAGGGAGCGAAAATACTACAGGCTCCTCGCCTGGTGCGTCATGCCCAACCACGTTCACGTTGTGGCCAGACTTTTCCCAGGCCAGGAGCTTGCGAAGGTCGTCAAGGCTTGGAAGAACTTTTCTGCAAAAGCAGCAAACCAGGCGCTCGGACGAAAGGGGAGATTCTGGCAGCGAGAGTACTACGACCGCCTGATACGCAATGGCGACGAACTCAACCGCGCCATCAATTACGTCGTCGAGAACCCCGCCAAAGCGGGATTGAAGAATTGGATTTGGGTTTGGAGCGCGGGCTGGGAAGCCCGCACCACAGCCGGCCAGGAGGCCGGCGCTACCAGTTCGTAGTTTCTCGGCGGCTCGCGGGTACCCCGCCTTCGGCACTCCTGAGCGGAGCATGGTAAAGGGAGCCCAGAGCCCCAGATTTCGGTGACTTGGAATGCACGGCCGCTAGTCGGAAACGTAGCGCTGGTTCGCCGAAGGAGCGTAAGGAATTGCCAGCCTCCCGACGCAACGCCAGCCATCCGACGCAACGCCAGCCTCCCGACGCAACGCCAGCCATCCGACGCAACGCCAGCCATCCGACGCAACGCCAGCCATCGAAAGTAGCGCCGGCCTCCCGGCCGGCTGTAGCGTGGACCTCCCGGTCCGCGCTTGTTTCCTTGTAGCGATGGGTGGAAACCACAAAGGTCAACCCCCAGCCATCCGGTCTCTCCGGCTTCCGTTGATTCCTCCCTGGAACCAATCCAGAAACCGCGACTGCAAGGACTGTTTTGAAAGGGCACGAATTCATTCGGGCCGTAAATGGCAGAAGAGCGGGCTGGGCTTCAGCCCTTGAGCAATGCATCTTGTCTGTGCTCCAACACAGCTTCAAGGTTTCTCGACAGCTTCGTTGAGCCACGCACCGCAATCGCCAGCTGTGACTAGCAACACAGACCGGCGTACCACGGCCCGCAGAGCATTGACCAACGGTCCAATTCATCTGCCCTACGCTCCGGGCTAAAGAGACCGCGTAGGAGTTGCCGATGCAATCGAGCAAGCTTGGCGCCCGTGTGACGCGGCGCCAATTTGTGGCGGCCGGCGCCTTGGGAAGCGCCGCCTTGGCCATCGGGTGCGCCGCCCACGAGCAAGGGAGCTGGGATTTCCTCAGCAATGCCCAGGCCCGAACCCTGAAAGCGATCTGCGATCAAATCATCCCCGCGGACGACTTCCCCAGCGCCTCACAAGCGGGGGTTCTCACCTACATCGATCGCCAACTGACCCGCCATTACGGCCGCTATCGGGACGCATATCGCCAGGGGCTTGAGCAGGCGCATACATTGAGCATCAAGCGCTTCGGCAAGTCTCTCGATGTGCTTACCCCGCTGCAGCAACTGCAGGCAGTGAGCGATATCGAGCAGCACGATCGAACGTTCTTCAATCTGGTGCTCGTCCACACCATGGAAGGCTACTACGGCTCTCCGCGCCATGGGGGAAATCGCGACGGCGTGAGCTGGCGCATGCTCGGCCTGGCCGATCCGCCGGTGCTGGGACGCGCGCAGTACTCGCTTACCAGAGAGCCGGGCGTATGAAGCGTGTGAACGCGGTTGTCGTGGGCGCGGGCGCGGCGGGCGGCATTGTTGCCAAGGAACTCTCGACCGCGGGCCTCAGCGTTGTGCTGCTGGAGCGGGGCAAGTGGTACACCGCGAACGACTGCCGCAAAGACGATTTGCGCAACCAGCGCACCACCGTGCTGGGCAACGCATTCGGGCCGGAGGATGAAGGCAATCCCCGTGTCTGGGTGGATTTGCAAGGCGTGCCCCATACCGTTCTCCCCAGTGAAGGAAGCTATCAGAACAACGCTGCCTGCGTGGGTGGGGGAACGCTGAGCTATGGTGCGCAGGCCTGGCGCTATATGCCGCAGGATTTCAGAATGCTTTCAACCTATGGCGCGCCCCAGGGAAGCTCGCTGGAAGACTGGCCCATCTCTTACGACGATCTGGAGCCCTTTTATGAAAAGGCAGAATATGAGATCGGAATCTCAGGCGATTATTCCGGGACTCCGTTTCATGGGTTCCGACGGCGCGCTCTGCCCATGCCGCCGCTGCCTCCCAATCGCGAGTTTGGAATCCTGGAGCCGGCGGCCAGGCGCCTCGGCCTGCATCCCTTTCACATCCCAATGGCCCGCAACAGCATCCCTTACAACGGCCGCGGCCCTTGCATGCGCTGCCGCTGGTGCGTCGGATTCGCCTGCGAAGTGGATGCGAAAAACGGCTCGCAAAATACAGTTATCCCGGTTGCCCTCAATACCGGGAACTGCGAACTCCGCACCGAGTGCATGGCCAAGGAGATTCTCACCGACGACCGCGGGCGCGGGCGCGGCGTTTCCTACTTTGACGCGAAGGGTCACCTCCAGGAACAGCTTGCCGATCTGGTTGTCGTCTCAGGCTGCGCCACCGAATCGGCCCGGCTGCTGCTGAATTCCAAAAGCAGGCTCTTCCCCACCGGCCTCGGAAATCGCTCCGACCAGGTAGGTAGAAATCTGCAAGGCCACCACTACACCGGCGCGGTGGGCTTCTTCGACTTCGAAACCTACGACGACGTGGGTCCCGGCGCTAGCATTGCTATCAGTGATTACAACCACGGCACTCCCGGCCTGTGCGGCGGCGGAATGCTGGCCAACGAGTTTATCCGCCTGCCCATCCACATGGTTGACCGCCTGCCCGCCAAAACGCCGCGCTGGGGAGCCGGACACAAGCAGGCCATGCGCGATTTTCACAAGCGCACCATCGTCATCATGGGGCCAACCCAGCAGATTCCAACCGCCGACGGCCGCATGACCGTGGACGAATCGGTGCGCGACAAGTGGGGATTGCCGGTGGTCCGCTTCTCCGGCAATGTGCACCCGCACACGTTCGAGATTGGCCAGGTGCAGGCCACGCGCGCCGAGGCATGGCTCAAAGAGGCTGGCGCCATAAGTACGTCGTTGATGGCCGGCAAACCGCAACTTGTTTCCGCCAGCCAGCACCAGGCCGGCACCTGCCGCATGGGCAACGACCCCAAGGCTTCGGTGGTCAATCGCAACTGCCAGATCCACGACGTCGACAATGTCTTCGTCATCGACTCCAGCGTGCATGTAACCAACGGTGGCTTCAACCCGGTGCTTACCATCATGGCCGTCGCCTACATGGCTTCTGAGGCGCTGGTTCGCAATTGGAAGGGTACGGGATTCCGCTCATGAAGCGATGGTTGAAGTTCGCCTCCATGGCGGCTGGGTTTGTCGCGCTCGTCATCGTCGGCGGAATCTATGGCGCGTCGGAGTACTACACATCGCAGCATGGCCAGGGCTGCGCAAGCTGCCATGAAATGGCCCAGCTTATAGGCGACGTACACGGCTCCGGCCATCGCAACGCCCAGTGCATGGATTGCCATGAGGCGGGCCTCGCAACCAAGCTGCGCCACATCCGCGTGCATCTCACCGGCAAGTGGCCGGAGGAGATCAAACTGCGCGACGTGGACGTGCTGGAGATGACTGCCAAATGCGCGAAGTGCCACCAGCAGGAATCCGCCACCTGGCATGCGGGTCCGCACGGCGTCACCTATAGCCAGATATTCTTGAACCCCGCCCAGAACAGCAAGCAGCACCTGATGGAAGATTGCCTGCGTTGCCATGGAATGCACTTCGATGGCTCGATTCGTGATCTTGTCCAGCCTCTCGACACAAAAGGACCGTGGCATCTGGTTCGGCCCGCCATTGCGGATCAGCCGGCCATTCCGTGTCAGGCGTGCCACTGGATTCACCGCGAAGGCGCGCTGGAAACCAGACCCGCCGAACGCATTTCTGTAGCGGGCACAGCGAACCACGATTCGCTGGCCTTCTTCGACCGCCGCGAACGCGTGCATATTGCCGCCGCGTCGCTAACCATCCCTCAGTTGCACGATGGCGCGCGAGCGGTCACCATGAGCCAGGATCCAAGGTCTGCGCTCTGCTACCAGTGCCATGCTCCACGCCGCCTTGAGACGGGGACAGCGGCCTCGGCGAACCAATGGGGCGCGCAGGTCGGCTCCGGCGACGATCGCACGCCGATGGGTGTGCACGAAGGGCTAAGCTGCTTCTCCTGCCACACTGGGCACAACCAAAACGCGCGAGCCTCGTGCAAAACCTGTCACCCCAAAATGTCCAATTGCGGCCTCGACGTGGAGAAGATGGATACGACCTACGCAAGCGCCGCCAGCAAGCACAACATCCATTGGGTAAAGTGCGCGGATTGCCACGTGAACGGCATACCCAAGGCAAAGACGACCGCGCCGCCAAAGGGCAGCTAGATTCCTGCGCGGCCCGCAGCAAATAAGCCGGAGCTTTGAAAGGGCACGAGTTTACTCGTGCCGAAAAGACAGAAGAATAAACACGGCCTTTAGGCCCTGCGGGATGCCTTCTGCCGAATCGACCACTAGGCTCCCGGAGGGAGCAGGGGCGGGGTACCCAAAAAGTGGGTCGAGGCCCCTGAATCGACGCATGATTTTCAAGGGCTTTAGCCCCGGGCTCTTGCTCGGAACGGCGCTGTTTTTTGGAAAAGCTGACCCGTCAGCGATCCGCGGCCCCTGAGCGTAGCCCAAGCGCGTCGCAATCCACCAAATCACCAACCAGCCACCGAACTATTTCGCCCCCACCCAACCCCGTGCCGTAGATTCAGGTATAGGTGGTGCATTGACGACGGCTCCAGTAAAAATGCGCGTAGATGTTCTGCTCGTCGAGCACGGCCTGGTCCCCAGC
>CAYWMR010000253.1:0-7377 GCA_964458965.1 uncultured Occallatibacter sp.
GCAGTTCTACATGTCCACCGCCAACTTCATGGACCGTTCCGTCGATGAAGTCCGATACCGTGCCGCCATCGACCCCACCCTGCTCAACCGCATCCGCTCCATGGTGCCCCCCGCTCAGCACGAAGCCCTCAAGCAGTTCCTTGAAGGCCTGCCGCAGCGTTACCTGCAAACCCGCCTCCCGGAGCAGATTCGCCTCCACTTCCAGATGGCCCTCAACCTCGACGATGACCCCGTTCAGATGGACCTGCGCCCCAACCGGCAGCTTTTCGACCTGACCGTTATCACCCGCGACCGCACGCGCCTGTTTGCCGATGTGGCCGGAGCCCTGGCCGCATGGGGCATGAACATCGTCAAGGCTGGAGCGTTCTCCAACGAGGCCGGCGTCATCGTAGACAGCTTCCACTTCACCGACGTCTTCCACACTCTCGAACTCAATCCCAGCGAAAAATTCCGCTTCCTCGCCAACATCCACCAGGTGGTCACGCAAAAGGTCTCAGTGCAGCAATTGCTCGAGGCCCGCCGCCACTTGAACCACCCCTCCAATCTGAAGGTCGAAGTTCCGACTCGTCTCGAATTCGACTCCGAGTCCTCCACCCACTCCACTTTGCTGCAGGTAGTAGCCCAGGATGTCCCCGGCCTGCTGCGCCAGATCGCGCTCACTCTAAGCTCCCACAAGTGCAACATCAAGGTAGCGCTGATCGACACCGAAGGCGAGACAGCTATAGACGTCTTTTATCTAACCACCCAGGACAGGAAGCTCGACGAGCAGGAACAGCAGTCCCTGGCCAAGGATCTAACCGCTGCTCTTGAAGCCATGCGCGCGCCTTCCACGACCTAGAGTTCTGAGTTTCGAATTCGTAATTCAAAAGTGGCTGTCATTCTGAGCGAACGGGGCCCCGAACGTTTTTCAGTTCGGGGGTGGTGAGTCGAAGAATCTGCGGTTGTTCTTCGATGAACTTCAGACTTACACCACCAGCTCCACCAAGCCATCGGACTTACTTCGCCTGTACTTCCACCGCATCCCTAAGTGCAATATCCGCTGATCGGCGCGCCACAGTTACCTTTACACCCTTAGCCAGATACTTAGCCATAACTTCAGGGCGTGCCCATTCCAGCGTCCATCCATCCTCGATGGCAACCACCGTATATTGCCCGGCAATCACGCGCTTGTACTCGAAACTTCCGTCAGAGTCGCTCTGGTCGGGCCGATATGCCTCCGTCCCCGCGTTTGGATCGGCCGGAACCAACAAAACGAAAACACCGGGCGCGGGTTTTCCATCCAGCGTTGCGAATCCACTTACCGATCCGCTGACTTCCGCCAGCACCGCGTTTAATTCCACCGATTCGCTGCCAATCTTCACTAAGTGACCGGTAACTGTTGCGCCGGACGCAGTGAGTTGAGTTACTGCCAGGGACTTACCCGAGGCTCGAACGGTAAGTTCGTAAGTGCCGGGGCGCAAGGACTGAAAATGAAACGTTCCATCCGCGCCAACAGCCCCCCCCATCCGCTCTTCGCCCTGCTGCGAACTCAGCATAGCCGACAAACCCGATGGCAAAGCCGCTGAGCCGGCCATCGCAAGCTTCCCTGAGACGTCCGCCATCGGCTGCGCTGAAGAAACATCCACCGAAATGCGATCCGTCGTCGCATCTACCGTTGTCATCCGGCTCCCCGCATCGTTCGATCCCGAAAACGTCCTCAGCTCAAGGTCGTACGAGCCGGGAGCCAGCCCGTCGATCTGGACGGTTGTGGTGCCTCCTTGCTGATCCAGGTGCGACTGGTAATAGCGCACATTGCCTTGCGCAACTTCGGAAAACCCAAAAACATCCTCGCGGAACTGCGGCGTCGCCATGGGTTGATTGAGCCCAGGATTCGGCACCTTCATGCTGACGTGAACCGCCGGCACAGGATGCAGCACCAGGTTGACGGGAATACGATCGCCGGCAGTTACCGGAATGGTCGCTGCGCTGCCTGCGTCGGTAACATCGGGATAGTAAGTCGTTGGATACGCAACGTCCAGCGGATAGTGGTGTGCGTCGTCGATCAGGCTACCGTCCGCATCCAACCTGGGCTGCGGGTGGGTGGAGTACCAGGGCTTGGCCACCACCGACAAATAGTAACTTCCAGGCGCAAGCCGTGGAAACTCGAAGTTACCAAGCCCATCGGAACTGGCAGATCCGGCTCGCTGCATCTTCCCTGTACCGCTGTTTGGATCTGGACGGTAGAGCGAGATGCGGGCTTGCGGAACCGGGTCGCCGGACTCGTCCGTCACCGTCCCGTAGAGAATTCCCTGCGGATCAAGCGTCATTTTGAGGCCGGTCGTTTCCAGGCCGTCGCCAGTCACTATGCCGGTCCAGAATCCCTGATGCTCCTGAAAATATGCGGCGACAAAACCGCGATGCGAGGCGCGCAGTCCGTATTTTCCGTCCCGCAAATCCGAAAACGAAAACCGGCCTTCGCTATCTGTCTTGGTTTCCGCCGCACGCTTGTTCTCCCGCGTGTCGCTCAGATAAACGTCAGCGTCAGCAATGGGCAAACCCGTTTTTGCGTTCACCAAAGTTCCGCTTATGGCGTGGCCAGATGAGGCGGAAGTTGTGGCTGCGGCCGTCGTCGCCGATTGCCCGCGAGAGAGTGCCGCGCAACCGCACCATGCAGCCAGGGCCATCAGGACCGCGGCGAGTTTCACTCTGCGCCTCATTGGTTCGAATCCCCTGTGCTCTGCTGGACCGCATCGACTTGCACATTCACCGTGCCTCCGGCTTCAACCGTAACGGTCTGCCCATTGGCGGTAACCCGCGCCATTTCCTGCGGGTCGCCGGTGTCGATCTCCTGGGGCTTGTCTGACGCCACAATTCGATAAGATCCGGGAGGAACATTCATCATCGTAAACGTGCCGTTGCCTCCGTACACCCCCGCCATCGAAATTTGCGAAGACGTGGGAAAAAGCGGAATCGCGCAGATGAAAGCGTTGATTTCCCCCACTGTCGACCCGGATGTGGAACTACCGGATGAGGCAGACCCGAGGGTCCCGTTGATCCGCCCTCCGTCGTTGCGCAGCGTAATCTCGATCGGAGCAGCGGTGCCGCCGGGGCCAATCACCAGCGGTTCCCCTGCCAGGTCCACTCCACCGCTGGTAATCGAACTCACGTAGCCCTGAAACGCATACGTCCGCAGCCAGTAGCGACCGGGCGTTTGTTCCGGAAGCTCAAAGGCATCGGGATCTTGTGAGCCGCGTACGTGCCTGATCCCGGCACCCATATTTCCCATGGTTGCATCGTCGGAAGAAAGCGTGAGCATCAGCCCTGGCTGTGGCTCGCCCTGCTGGTTGCCAGCTCCCATTGGCACTGCCCCGGCGAAGTTCCTTGGCCCGCCTCCTGAACTATCTTCGGTGAACTCCTTGTGGATCTGAACCGGAATTGGATGCAGCGGCAGCGTCACCAGGTTCAGCCCCGTCACCGGCGCGTCCGCAACAGTGAAGTCGATGCGCCCATAAGCCGGGGACTCGCCTCGCGACTGCGATTCAGCATAGTAGCGCCCGTTGGGCAGGTATGCCTCATATGCGCCCTGCTGCTCTCTCCATTGCGCCGGGTAGCCCTGCCCCCGCCCGCTCTGGTTGTGAATCTGGATCCCCATCGGCTGCCCTTTTTCCGACTTTGCTGCCGTAATCGATACCGGGTAAAATGGCTGCCGCGTAAGCGTGAAATCGGCCTCCGCCTGCTGGCCGGGCCTGACCGAAAGCGCGCTTGCCGAGGAGGGGTCGGCACTGCCCGGATAACACACCGGCGGATAGCCGTAACGAATCTTGCCCGGAACCGCGCCGGCGGCTCCCTCCTGCGAGGAATTGCTGCAAATAATGTAGGAATCCGGCGCCTCCAGGTCCGTCATGTGGAAGACGCCCTCGCTGTTAGTGGTGAACATTCCCTGCAGAATCCACCTCGCGTGCCCGTTGATGTTCCATTTCCGGTACTCCGTAAACCGGACTTCGTCCGCGGCCTCACCGGTTGAAAGCGTAGCGCGGCCAGTGATGCTCGCCTGCGGAAGCAGATAGAAGGTGAACTCCGGCATATTTGCGCCCACCGCCACAAAATGCCCAATCCCCGACTTCTGACTGTATCCCGGACGGCGCACGACTATCTGCGTGCCTCCTTCGGCAAGATGGAGCTCGAATCGGCCGTCATTGTCGGTCAGAACCGCATCTTGCTGGCCATCCACCAGCGCCCGCGCAATGGGTTGGTGCGTTACGCTGTTCAGCACAACGCCCTTCACCTCACAAACCTTCGGCGCGTCCTGCGCGGCGCAAACCGGCGCGACGCACAATGTCCCCGCCGTGCCAATCACCCAGGCAAGCCAGGTCAACTTGGGAATTTGAAAGCGATTCAGCGAAGGGAACACCGGATTTAACCCCTGCCGTTATTCTCGGCAACTCCATGAGAATGTCAAACTGAAAGACTAACTTCAGATTCCGCGCGAAGTAATTGTTTGACGCATTTCCATGCGTGTTGGGGAGCCTGAAAGGGAGCGGCCTCAAGAAACGCCAATGCCGCGCCCATCAATACCAGGAGCCCGAAAGAATGCCATCAGCGAGATTGATTCCGGTTCCGTCTGCGTTTGCCGTGTAGTTCCCCAGGTTCGTGACGGAAATGCCTTGCAACAGGAGGCTCTTGCCATTTGGCGAGACATCGACGACCGCGTAGCCAGCAGACGCGTCGACGATAACCACCGGATCGCTCCCGTCTGCGTTCGCGCGAAGGATTCCGCCCTGTCCGCTGGGCAAAGTGCCGTTGAAGTAGATCAGGGTTCCGTCCGGCGAGAAAACCCCATTCGTGGATGGCGCAGAGAACAACTGCCGCTGGTTGCTGCCATCGGAGTTCATGATCCAGAGTGCATCGTTGAGCGTAAACAGAATCTGCGTTCCGTCCGGGCTGAAGCGGGGCGAGGCCGTCTCGAGATCTGCAGCATTCGGGTCATCTGCAAGCAGTACTGGAGCAGAGGATCCATTGGGATTCACAAGGCATGGGCCGAAGCCGGCACCGCTGGCGCCAATCGCGATACAGGAGCAAACAATCTTGGAGCCATCCGGCGAGAAATGCGGGTAGACGCCAAAACCCGTTAAGGCTCCTATCCCCAAGTTGATGGTAGCTGTCTGCGCAGTGTCGGCGAGCGTGCCGTCTGTCTTGAAGATGGAAAACTGCCCTTCGCCTGCGGAGGTAAGAACCCCGCATACAAAGCCAAGATGATCGTGGGACCAGGAACAGTCTTCTTCAATCCCAGCCGCATTGATAGGAAGCAATGATGTGAGAAAACTCCTCGAGCTATCGGTGATATATGCCTGGGGTCCGACCAAAATCCAATCGACGACATTCACCTCAAGCGTTGCAGACTTCGTCGTGTCCGCGGCAGCCGTGGCCGTGATCGTCACCGTGCCGGTGTTTGTAGAGGAGGGCGTGGCAACGCCGGTGGAAGCATCAATGGTGGCCAGCGATGCGTTGCTCACTGACCATGTAATTGCCGTGTTTGTGCTTCCGGTGACAGATGCCGTGTAAAAATATGTAGCCGGGGAACTGACGCCAATCTGCAAATGATTCGGCCCGGTGATGGCGCCGATGGAAACCCCGGAACCGCCTGATCCACCATTACCGCCCGACCCGCCAGGTCCCGCGGAACCGCTCCCACCACAGCCCGCGAGGGCAGACGCAAGTGTGAGAACCAAGACTCCTGCTATTACCCGGCTTCTCATCTGGAATCTCCTCTTTCGATGCAGAATCGAGGCAATTATACCGCTTTAACGAGTGTCTCGATTGACGCGGATGAATTCAAAAGCCACTGCCCGCCGGCAGATTCCAGGCGGGCAGTGAAAGGGCGCTTGCCGTGTTCCAATTGTCGATGTTGCGATTCAACTATTTCGCTCGCCTTCCAGCAGTCTTCTTCACCGGAGCCTTCTTTTTCGCAGCCTTTTTGAGGGGCTTCTTCGCAGCCTTCTTTGCCGCTTTGCCCGCCTTGGAAGAGGAAGCCTTGATGGTGATCCCCGCCGGTGCCAACAGAGGAATCAACTTGCCCGCGATCGGCGATCCGAGCCCGCTGCAAGCGTCCCATCCCGGCCCCGCCGAGAACGCCGGATTGTTCCCCACGGTAATGTCGTTGAACGCAGTTGCAGCCTTGGCTGCGTAGATTGCCGGCTGGATGAATCCCACCTGCGTCCCCAACTGTGCATTGGCCACAGCCACCAGTCCTGCCCATAACGGCGCAACTGCGCTTGTCCCGCCGATCGGCATTGTCTTGCCGTCCACGCGAATGGTGTACCCCGTAGTGGGATCCGCGTCGCCGGTCACGTCCGGAACACCGCGGCCTCCGGTAGTCCCGCTCGGCTTTGGAACATTCGAGTTGTCCTGCCACGGCGGCAGCGCAAAAACATTGCTGACCCCGCCGCCGGTTGCACCCTCGTTGTTCGCCAGCTCGTTCCACACCACTTCGGAAACGATCGTCGCCCCATTCGCATCCAGCTTGGTCCCTCCGCATCCGAGCACGTGCGGACTCGACGCCGGAAAATCCACATTGTTCCCGGTCCCTCCGTCCGACGAACCGTTGTCCCCGGCCGCGACGGTAATCGTCACACCCAGCGCTGCCGCGCTTTGGCAAGCCGCGTCCAGCGCCGTCGTGCTCTGCGCCGTCCAACTCGATTCCGGTCCGCCCCAGCTGATCGAAATTACGCTCGGCTTGTTCTTGGTGTCGTGTACCGCCGTGGTAATGGCGTCAATGAATCCCTGGTCGGTGTTCGGCGTAAAGTACACGGCCAGCTTTGCTCCCGGAGCCACGCTGCCGGCCACCTCAATGTCCAGCATCACCTCTCCGTCGGCGCTGTTGGCATTCGACGGCTTGTTCTTCCCTTTATCCACGCTCACGGCGGTGATCCCCGGCGCGGCCAGCCCCAGCGTCTTGAAGTAGGCAGTCAAATCCGTCTGCCGGTAACCTCCGCCTAATTCGATGATCCCAATCGTCTGTCCCGCTCCACTTGCTTTCGCGGGCCATTGGTAAGCCTGGGCTACCTGCGGCGGAGTGTAGCTGCTCGGCGCAGCCGCGGTTCCGGCAGCCGCCGCGTGCACCCTGAAATGCGGCGTTGCCTGCGGACGGTTGTCCAGTCCCAGCACCGCCAGCACAGAGCCGGTCAAACTCACCGGCAGTTGAATGCCGCCCTCACGCACGCGATATTCAATGCCGTCAATCGTCTTCTGATTCAGCTCCACGCCAAATGCCTTTTGGATGTCCGCGGCCGCGCCCGTCAACTGCACCGTGCGCCTGACCGCCTGCGTCTTGTCGTCTTCCACCTTCAGGTTGAACTCCTTCGCAAACGCTTTAACCAGCTTGATGGCCGCCGGATCGGC
>CAYWMR010000254.1:0-7308 GCA_964458965.1 uncultured Occallatibacter sp.
TGGTCCCTTTCTGGGCCAAAGACGCCAAGTTCGGCTACTCCACCATCAACGCCCGCGCCGAAGAAGCCTCGTCCAAGCCGGCCTACCGCGAGGCATTCAAGAAGCGCCGCTGCCTGGTGCCCGCCGACGCATTCTACGAGTGGAAGCGCTTCGACGCCAAAACCAAGAAGCCCTACGCCATCGCCCTCAAATCCGGCGAACCATACGCCTTAGCCGGACTGTGGGAGAGTTGGCGTCCAAAAGAAGGCGACCCGCTTGAGACCTTCACCATTCTCACCACAGATCCCAACGAGCTGATGCAATCCATCCACAACCGCATGCCGGTAATCCTGGAGCCGCGGGACTACGACCGCTGGCTCGATAGCGCCAACCCGCAAGCGCCTCCGCTGGATTTGCTTCGCCCTTTTCCAGCGGAAAAGATGCTGGCCTGGCCAGTCACCGACCGCGTAGGCAATGTCCGCAACAACGACCCCGAACTCCTTGAAACGTTACAGACTTGATCCGCCGCGCAGCATCCCGAGTCTGAATTGCGCAACACAAAACTGGTTGTCATTCTGAGTGAACGGGGCCCCAAACGTCTTTCAGTTTGGGGGTGGTGAGTCGAAGAATCTGCGGTTGTTCTTCAATGAACTTCAGACTCACTACACCAGCCGCGCAGTCAGCCGTTGCCGCGCTCCGCGTCCAGCAGCATCTGCTTCCGTTCCATGCCCCACCGATACCCGGTCAGCGCTCCGCTCGCCCCCACTACACGATGGCAAGGCACCACCAGCGCCACACGATTGGTAGCACAAGCCCGAGCCACCGCCCGCGTAGCCTTCGGATCGCCCATCTCCCGCGCCAGTTGGCTATAACTCCGCGTCTCGCCCCGCGGAATCGCCCGCAGCGCCTGCCACACCCGCAGTTGAAACGCCGTCCCGCGCAAATCAAGGGCCAGCTCCTGTCCAGCGCCCGGCGCAGCCCTCGCCACCTGGCCCACCGCCGCATCCACCAGGCCGGCAAGCGCCGGGTCGCGCCGCAGCGTGGCCAACGGAAACTCCGCGCGCAAACTCCCTTCCGCCTCAGCCGATGTAGCTCCCAGCGCCAGCCAGCAAAGCCCGCGCCCTGTGGCGCCCACCACCAGCCATCCAAACGGCGACCGCGCCGTCGTATAGCCGATCTGCTCGCCCCGCCCCCCTGCCGCAAACCGCGCCGGCGTCATTCCCAGCCCCGCCCCCTCGTAAGCCCGGCTCGAAGATCCAAACCCAGCCTCATAAATCGCATCCGTCACACTGCCTCCCTGTTTCAATCCGTTCCGCAGCGACCCCGCCCGCAGCGCCCGCTGATATTGCAGCGGACTCACCCCCAGCCCCTGCTTGAACATCCTCTGCACCGTAAATGGACTCAACCCCACCACCCGTCCCAACTCCTTCAGTCCCACCGCCCGATCCAGATTGGCTTCAAGATGCCCCCGAACCCTGTCCAGTGCCCCTCCCCCACCCGGTGTGTCCGGCAAACACCGTTTGCAAGCCCGAAACCCCGCGCTCCGAGCCTCCACCGCGGAGCGAAAGAAACGAACATTGTCCCGCAACGGCCGCCGGCTCTTACAGTCGGGCCTGCAGAAAACTCCTGTCGTCGTAACCGCATAGAAGAATCCGCCAGCGGAATCCCGGCTAACCACCCCCTCCCATGCAACTTCGGCGTCGATCGTTGGAGCCGGCGGCCCCGCATTTTGATTCGCTTCGAATCTGGATTTACCGTTCATGCAAACCATCATGGCCGATTCGGAGCCAACTCCGCTATCCGCTTCTTGCGCGGAATTCACTTTTCCTCCACCAAAAACTTTCCTATTGCATTCCCATACAAGGGTGCGTATAGTCTTCCTATTGGTTGGCAATAGAAACACGCGGGAGAGAGCAATGGGCGAAAAAACCGACGTTTGGCAAGGAACTCTTGCGCTGATGGTGCTGCGAACGCTGGAGTCGATGGGCCCGCTTCATGGCTACGGCCTGGCGCGGCGCATTGAGCAGACCAGCGGCGATCTTCTGCAATTGAACTACGGCACGCTCTACCCGGCGCTGCTCAAGCTGGAGCAGGAGGGCTTCATCGCTTCCAAGTGGGGCGTCTCTGAGAACAATCGCCGAGCCAAGTTCTACGAGCTCACCAAGGCCGGTCAGCGCCAACTGAAGAGATGTGCCGCCGATTGGGAGCAGACCACAGCCATCCTGGCGCGTTTCCTAACACCGGCAGAGGGGGCATGATGCGCAATCTCAGATCGCTCTGGCTGCGCCTGCGCGGCCTGTTTGGCATACGGATCGCGAACGACGACATCGGCGCCGAGCTCGAAAGCCATGTGGCCATGCATACTGAGGACGGCATCCGCGCCGGACTTGCACCCGAAGAAGCCCGTCGCCAGGCGCTGATCCAGCTCGGCGGCGCTGAGCAGACTCGCCAGGCCTGGCGCGAGCGCCGCACGCTGCCGTGGCTCGAATCGCTTGTGCAGGATGTGCGCTTCGGCTTCCGTATGCTGTTGCGCAATCGTGCCTTTACAGTGGTTGCAGTTCTAACGCTGGCTATCGGAATCGGCGTAACCGCCACCGCATTCACATGGATCAATGGCGTGCTGCTGCAGCCGCTCGGCGGAGTCTCCCAGCCCGACCGCCTGGTCACGCTTGAGTCGGTCACCCCCGGCGGCGGTTGGGTTCCCAACTCCTATCCCGATTACATCGACTTTCGCGACCGCCTGAAACTCCTTGACGGCATTGCAGTCACAAAACCCGTCGCCTTCAGCGTGGGAATAGAAGATCACGCCGACCGCGTATGGGGCGAGCTGGTTTCCGGCAACTTCTTCGCCGTCCTTGGCGTCACGCCACAGCAGGGCCGAGTCTTCCTTCCTGCCGAATACGGGGATGCGCCAGGCTCGTTCCTGGTCGTAGTGATCAGCGACCGTTACTGGCGTTCCCATCTGAACGCCGATCCTAACGCCATCGGCAAGACCCTTCGCGTCAATCAGCACGAGCTCACGATTGTCGGTGTTGTCCCGCCCGCCTTCCACGGCTCCATTCCCGTCACTGCATTCGATCTCTGGATCCCATACATGCAGCAGCCCGTTCTGAACGGCGTGTCGCCGAGGATGCTGCGCGACCGCCACAACCGCAACATGCTCGGCATCGCGCGCCTCAAGCAGGGAGTCACTGTCGACCAGGCCCGGGCGGAGCTTGCCTCGCTCGCAGGACGCATGGCAGTAGCCAACGCCGACGTCAGCGAAGGCATGAGTGCCACATTGCTGCCGCTCTGGAAGTCGCCGCATGGACCGCAGGGCCTGTTGGTTGGCCCGCTCCGCATCCTCATGGGTGTTTGCATTCTGGTGCTGCTCATTGTCTGCGCCAACGTCGCTAACCTCCAACTGGCGCGAGCCACTGTTCGCGAGAAGGAATTCTCGGCCCGTCTTGCGCTTGGCGCGGGTCGCCTCAGGCTTGCCCGTCAAGTGCTCACAGAAAGCCTCATGCTCACGTTAGCGGGCGCAGTGCTTGGAATGGCCGCCACACCGTGGATGAGCCACGCTTTGCGATATTTAATGCCTCCGGGACCCATGTCGCAACTGGTCGCGATGGACACCCGTCCCGACCTTGCTGTGCTCGCTTTCACCGTCGGCTTGTGTTTCTTTGCGGCGCTGGCAGCCGGACTGGCGCCCGCGTTGCAGGTGGGAAGATTGAGCCTGAATGCTCGCATGAATGAAGGCGGACGCAGTGGCAGCGCAGGCCGGCGCAATCGCCTGCGTTCCATCCTCGTCGCGTCTGAAGTGGCGCTCGCGCTCGTCGCCCTCGTCGGTGCCGGCCTGTTCGCGCGTGGATTTCAAACCACCATGCGCATCGATCCCGGCTTCGATCCCGACCACGTGCTCCTCAGCCAGTTTTATCTCAATACCAGCGGTTACAACCTTCTGCAGCGCGAAGATTTCTGCCGGCGTCTGGAGCAGCGAATGCTGGCCGCGCCCGGGGTCACCGATGTTGCCTACTCCGATGGGGTGCCGCTGGGTTTTGAGCCCAGTTGGTGGGAGGAACTCAAAATCGAAGGCTACGCACAGCAGCCTGACGAAAACATGAACATCTTCCGCAACGTCATCTCCCCCGGCTATCTGCCCCTCATGCACATTCCCATCGTCGAAGGCCGCAACTTCACTGAGCAAGACGACGAAGGGGACAATGCTCCGTTCGTGATGATTGTCAATCAGGCCTTTGCCCAGCGCTTCTTCGCCGGCCGCGATCCCATCGGCCACAAAGTCCATGGATGGGGCGTCTGGTTCCGCATCGTCGGCGTCGCCAAAGACTCCAAATATCACTACCTCGGCGAACCCGCCACTCCATACTTCTACGTTTCCTTCCGCCAACTCTACCGCACCGACATGTCGCTCGCCTTCTACGTCCGCACCCACGGAAATCCTGAAACCGCGCTCTCAACGCTGCGCGCCCAGGCGCACTCCATCGATCCCAACGTCCAGGTCTTCGACGCCATGCCGTTGAAGGAGTTCATCGGCGCATCCCTCTATCCGCAGAAAATGGCTGCCAGCCTGATGGCCATCCTTGGCAGCATCGCCGTGCTACTGGCGGCCGTAGGGCTGTATAGCGTAATGGCCTACTGGGTGGCGCAACGCACCCAGGAGATTGGAGTACGCATGGCCCTTGGAGCGCTGCCCGCCCACGTTTTGCGGATGGTCGTCTTTGAGGGCCTGAAGCTCGCAGCTCTGGGAGTGATGGCTGGCGCGGCGCTGGCCTTCGCGATGTCGCGCGCAGTCTCTTCTGTCTCGTTTACCAACTCAGCAATGGGAGGAGGTGCCAGGCTGATGGGCGATGGCGGCGCCGATCCATTCATCTTTGTCGCGGCCGCGCTGTTCCTTTGCGCCCTGGCCGCGCTGGCCGCGTATCTCCCCGCCCGGCGCGCCGCCTCCATCGACCCCATGCAAGCCCTGCGAACTGAATAGGAGTGACCATATGCGCAAGATCAAAGCACTCTGGCAACGCCTGAGCGGCCTGCTGGGTTCAAGCCACGCCGAGCGCGAATTCGCCGCCGAACTCGATAGCCATATCGCCATGCATATCGACGACGGCATCCGCACCGGCCTAACTCCAGCCGAAGCACGCCGCCGTGCCCTCATCCGCCTCGGCGGCGCGGAGCAAACGCGTCAAGCCCATCGCGAGCGCCGCACCGTGCCCTGGCTTGAATCGCTTCTTCGCGACTTCGCTTACGCTTTCCGAACCCTCTCCAAAAACCGCGGCACAACCGTCATCGCCATTCTCTCCATCGGCCTCGGCATCGGCGCCAATGCAACAATCTTCTCCATGGTGAGCCGCTTCGTGCTGCGCCCTGCGCCCATGGGCGACCCCACCACCTTGCTCGCCGTTCACACCACATTCAAGCAGGACCCGTGCTGCAATCAGTTTCCCTATCCCGTCTACGCCGACCTCCGCGATCAGGCGAAGTCCTTCTCCGGCGTCGCGGCCTATGACGAACTCATCCCCGCCTCCATCAGCGGCAGCGGCGAGCCCGAGCGCGTCTGGGGCCAAGCCGTCACTTCCAACTTCTTCTCGGTTACACAGCTTCCCATGGTCCTCGGCCGCGGCTTTGCCAGTGACGAAGAGGACGCACAGAAGATCATTCTCGGCGCCGCTCTCTGGCGTCGCCGCTTCAACGCCGATCCCGACATCGCAGGCAAATCCATCACCCTCTCGGGCCACGCCTATACGGTGATTGGCGTCGTCACACCGGCGTTTCATGGCGCTGATCAAATTCTCTACACCGAGTTCTGGGTGCCGCTCGGAATCGCTCCACAGCTCGCCCCCAACACCCCAAGCCAGGGCGCGAGACAGTTCCATTGGCTCAATGTGCTCGCACGGCTCAAACCAGGAGTTACGCGAGAAAACGCCACGGCGGAACTCGGGACTCTTGCAGCGCGCTTCGGGATGGCCAATCCCGCCACCGACAAAGGCAATCGCTTTGTATTCGAACAGGCCGGATCACTTCCACCGCGTGACCGCGACACTGTCCTCATTTTTTTTGCGGCGCTGTCCTTCGTTGTTCTTCTTGTTCTTGCCATCGCCGGCGCCAACGTTGCCAATCTGCTCTTTGCACAAGCCGCCGCTCGTCAGAGGGACATGGCCGTGCGCCTTGCTCTTGGCGCCACTCGCGCCCGGCTCCAACGCCAGATGCTCACAGAGAGCATGCTTCTTGGCCTCGGAGGCGGTATCCTCGGAGTTCTTCTATCCCTGTGGGGCACGTCCGCGCTTTCGGGTTTCCGGTTGCCTGTGCCTGTGCCGCTCGACGTCAGCATTGGCGTTGACTGGCGCGTCCTGCTTTACTCGTTTGCGCTTAGCATGGTCAGCGGTCTTCTGCTCGGCCTGGCCCCCGCCTGGGCTGCCGCACGTCCATTGCTCGCCAACGCGCTCAAAGGCGAAGACGCCCTCGCTCGTCCCGGCCGCCGATTCACCATGCGCAACCTGCTCGTTGTCGCCCAGATTGCCATGTCCGCCGTCCTGCTCTGCGCCACCGGTCTCTTTCTCCGAAGTTTGCAAAGCGCCTCCACCATCGACATAGGCTTTCAAATAGACAACATGCTTATGATGTCTTTCGATCCCAGCGTCCACGGCTACTCCCCGGAGCGCAGTGTGAACTTCATGAGTCAGTTGCAAGGCCGCGTCGCCGCATTGCCGGGCGTTGTCTCCGCGGTGGTCACTGACACTGCTCCACTCTCGGGTGGCAGCCGCTCTGATGGCTTCCGCATTCCGGACTCACCCGATGTCGCCAGTTCCTGGATCGACGCTGACCTGTTCATGGCCACCCCCGGCTACTTCGATGCGCTTGGCATTCCGCGCATTGCCGGCACCGATTTCGGCTCTGAAACCTCGACCAGCCCCAGAGTCGCCATCGTCAATCAGGCCTTTGTCCAACAGGTCCTTGGCGGCCGGAATCCCATTGGCGTGCAGGTCTCCGGCGCGGGCACCATCTATCGGATCATCGGCGTCGTCGGCAACGTCAAAGCCCGCACGCTGGGCGAGGAGATGCGCCCCGTGGTTTATCGATCGCTGCAGCAAACTGTCGCCGGCGACCCTTCGTCCATGGGCTACACTCTTGTGGTGCGCACTGCCGGAAACCCAAACTCCCTCGCGCATGCCGTCCGCGGTCAGATTTACGCGCTCGACCGCTCCATGGCCATCTACAACCAGCAAACAATGCAAGAGCACATCCAGGCCGCCTACTTCCTGCCGCATCTCGCCGCCACCCTTTTCGGCACCTTCGGCTTCATCGGCCTGGTGCTCGCCGCCGTCGGTCTATACG